>JBCDBM010000205.1:0-5909 GCA_039183665.1 Pseudomonadota bacterium
ATTGTCAGGCGCTTCGGCATAAAGGCGCGATTCAAACGCGTGTCCGCGCTCCACAATTTCGCTTTGCGCCTTGGGCAATCCCTCACCCGCCGCGATGCGCAATTGCCATTCAACAAAGTCTTGGCCGGTAATCAATTCAGAAACCGGATGCTCCACTTGCAGGCGCGTATTCATTTCCATGAAATAAACAGCGCGATCGCCATCATAGAGGAATTCAACGGTACCGGCGCCGCGATAATTCACAGCTTTGGCTGCGTTGACGCCGGCCTCAAGCAAGACTTTGCGCACATCAGCCGGCAGACCCGGCGCCGGCGCTTCTTCGATGACTTTTTGGTGGCGACGCTGAACCGAGCAATCGCGCTCAAACATGTGGACGACATTGCCGGCGCCATCGCCAAAAACTTGCACTTCAACATGGCGCGCGCGTGCAATATATTTTTCAATCAAAAATCGATCATCGCCGAAGGCGGACTTGGCTTCGCGCTGCGCGGAGACAAGCGCCTCTTCGAGCTCATCGGGTTTTTCAACAAGCCGCATTCCCTTGCCGCCGCCCCCGGCGGTGGCCTTTAAAAGAACCGGGTAACCAATGCGCTCGGCTTCGTTGCGGAAAGTCTCAACCGCTTGATCCGCCCCCTGATAACCGGGAGTGGTCGGCACAGAGGCCGCCTCCATCAAGTCTTTAGCCGCGGACTTGGAACCCATGGCGGTAATCGTATCGGCGGTTGGCCCGATGAAGACGAGCCCTTCTTTTTCGAGCGCCTCGGCGAAGGTCGCATTTTCTGACAAAAAGCCATAGCCCGGATGCACAGCCTCAGCGCCAGTGACTTTCATCGCATTGATGATTTTATCGATCCGCAGATAGCTCTCAGCGGCGGCGGCGGGGCCGATATGCACCGCCTCGTCACAAGCGCGTACATGGGGCGCATCGCGATCCGCATCTGAGAAAACGGCGACCGTTTGCACGCCCATGCGTTTGGCCGTGCGCGCCACACGAACGGCGATCTCGCCGCGATTAGCGATTAGAATTTTCTTAAACATTGCTGCGCCCAATCCAGCTTGCTTTTCTTTTTTCTAAAAATGCGGTGACGCCTTCTTTGCCCTCATCGCTGGCGCGCAAGCGCGCGATGCGTTCGGCGACATCGGCCATCATCGCAGCATCGATCGGCTTATTTGAGACAGCCTTGATCAATTGCTTGGCTTCAAATTGCGCATTGGGACTGCATTGAAGCAGGCCGTCTATTGTCTCTTCCAAGACTGATTCCAGCGCATCGGCTGGCGCGGTGAGGTGAAGGAGGCCGATATCTTTAGCCGTTGCGGCGTCAAATCGCTCAGCGGTCAAAAAATACCGCTCCGCCTGGCGCGCGCCAATTGCGCGAATAACAAAGGGCGAGATCACCGCCGGAATGAGCCCCAACCGCGCTTCAGACAGCGCAAAGAACGCCGCCTCAGATCCGATCGCGATGTTGCTCGCGGCAATAAGACCGACGCCGCCGCCCAGCGCGGGACCGTTGACCAACGCGATAACGGGCTTAGGCGCTTGATCGATTGCGCTCAGCATCGCGGCTAAACGATTGCCCTCTTCGATATTTTCTTCACGGGTGTAAGACGCGACCTCGCGCATCATATTGAGGTCAGCGCCCGCAGAAAACGCTTTACCGGACCCGGTAAGAACAATAACGCGAACGCTGGGGTCCGCGCCGAGTTGCGTGACGTTCTCGGTGATGGCGGCGATCAAGTCGCCATTAAAGGCATTGCGAAGATCCGGACGGTTCATCGTCATCCGCGCGACGCCGCGAGAGTCTTTTTCAATAAGGATTAAAGGCTCGCTCATCGCATTACATCCTGAATACGCTGAAGTGCGTGTCGTCGACCGGCGCATTTAGGGACGCCGATAAACACAACCCTAGAACATCGCGAGTTTGCGCGGGATCGATAATCCCATCATCCCAAAGACGCGCGGAAGAATAATAGGGCGAGCCCTGACGATCAAAGTCGTCTCTGATCTCGGATTTAAAGGCTTCCTCGTCTTCGTCGCTCCAAGTCTGGTCCTTACCGAGACCGCCGCGCCGCACCGTCGCCAGAACGTTAGAAGCTTGTTCACCACCCATCACAGAGATACGCGCATTGGGCCACATAAACATAAAGCGTGGTCCATAAGCGCGTCCGCACATGCCGTAATTGCCGGCGCCGTAAGACCCGCCAACGACAACCGTATATTTGGGCACGCCCGCCGTTGAAACCGCGGCGACAAGCTTAGCGCCATCTTTGGCGATGCCGCCCGCTTCTGCCGAGCGGCCAACCATAAAGCCCGTGATATTCTGTAAAAAGATTAATGGGATTTTTCTCTGGCAACACAGCTCAATGAAATGCGCGCCCTTGCTTGCGCTCTCTGAGAACAGAATGCCGTTATTGGCGATGATGCCGACCGGGTGACCATGCAAATGCGCAAACCCGGTCACAAGGGTCGTCCCATATAGCGCTTTAAATTCGTCGAAGCGGGAGCCGTCGACCATGCGCGCGATTATTTCTCGCGCATCATAGGGTTTGCGAATATCGGCCTCGACAACGCCGTAGATCTCTTCTGGATCATAAAGGGGCGCCTCAGGCGCCGCCATCAACAGCTTACCCTTCTTCTCCCAGTTGAGCCGCGATACAATCTGACGGGCGAGCCCCAGCGCATGATCATCATCTTCCGCAAGATGATCAGCCACGCCCGAGGTGCGCGTATGCACATCGGCGCCGCCCAACTCTTCGGCGCTGACATCTTCGCCGGTCGCTGCTTTTACCAAAGGCGGGCCAGCGAGGAAAATCGTTCCTTGCTCCTTGACGATAATCGCTTCGTCGGACATGGCCGGCACATAGGCCCCGCCCGCCGTGCAACTGCCATGGACGACGGCGATCTGCGGGATGCCTTTCGCAGACAAATTCGCTTGATTGTAGAATATGCGCCCGAAATGATCCTTATCCGGAAAGACTTCGTCTTGCATAGGCAAGAACGCGCCGCCGCTTTCCACCAAATAAATACACGGCAGGCGATTTTCGAGCGCGATCTCCTGGGCGCGCAGGTGTTTCTTGACGGTCATCGGGTGATAGGTGCCGCCTTTGACCGTGGGGTCATTTGCAGCGATCACGCATTCGACGCCCTCAACGCGCCCGATACCCGCGACGATGCCCGCCGAGTTCAAATCGCCGCCATACATATCCCAAGCGGCGAATTGGCCAATTTCCAAAAAAGGCGATCCTTGATCGAGCAACCGCGCAATGCGCTCGCGCGCGAGAAGTTTCCCGCGGGCCTTATGCCGCTGATTGCGTTTGTCGCCGCCGCCGGCCGCAATGACATCGATGTTGGATCTCAAGTCGCCAACGAGCGCCGCCATGGCCTCTTTATTGGCTGTGAAGTTTTCGCTGCGGGGGTCAATCGCGGAAGTCAGGGTCGCCATGAGCTTTTTCTATCGGTTTGGGGTTGCCGGTTTTTTGGGTCGCGTCTCTGATTTAGTTGTTGCATTGTCGGACAACTGGTTTATAGTGTCAATATGCAACAGAACAAAAATTGGCGGAGTCGACGATGATAGGCAACAATTCGAGTTTCATGCGCTTTGATGTTGATCCCATGATCGAGGAAATGCGGGACGTATTGGCGAGCTGGGTGGCGGACCGCCTGGCGCCCCGCGCCCAGGAGATCGACGAGAAGAACTTGTTTCCCCGCGATCTTTGGCCGGAGCTGGGCGAGCTTGGCGTCTTGGGCGTTACGGCCGGCGAGGAGTATGGCGGCTCCGGGCTCGGCTATCTGGCCCACAGCATCATGATGGAAGAAATCTCTCGCGGCTCGGGCGCGGTGGGCTTGTCTTATGGGGCGCACTCTAATTTGTGCGTCAATCAGCTGAACCTGAACGGCAATGACGACCAAAAAGCGCGGTACTTGCCCAAGCTCGTATCAGGCGAGCATTTGGGCGCGCTCGCGATGTCGGAACCGGGTTCTGGGTCAGACGTTGTCTCCATGAAACTCCGCGCAGAAAAACGCGGTGATCGCTACATTCTCAATGGCAGCAAAATGTGGATCACCAACGGTCCCGATGCGGATACCCTCGTGATTTACGCGAAAACGGAACCTGAAGCTGGCTCGCGGGGCATTACCGCTTTTATCGTTGAGAAAGACTACAAAGGATTTTCGACCGGGCAAAAATTCGACAAGCTCGGCATGCGCGGCTCTGACACCAGCGAGCTGTTCTTCGATGATTGCGAAGTGCCTGAAGAGAATATTCTAGGCGGACTGAATGACGGCGTTCGCGTTTTAATGTCCGGTCTTGATTACGAGCGCACGGTGTTGTCGGCGGGCTCTATCGGCATCATGCAAGCCTGCCTAGATGTGGTGATCCCTTATATCCACGAGCGCAAACAGTTTGGAAAATCCATTGGAACGTTCCAACTCATACAAGGCAAATTGGCGGACATGTACACCACGACCAATGCGTGCCGGGCCTATGTCTATGAAGTCGCAAAAGCCTGCGATCGCGGCGAGACCACCCGTCAGGACGCAGCGGGATGTATTCTTTACGCGGCGGAAAAAGCAACCCAGGTTGCGCTTGACGCTATCCAATTGCTGGGCGGCAATGGCTATATCAATGATTACCCCACAGGCCGCTTGCTTCGAGATGCAAAACTTTATGAAATTGGCGCGGGCACGTCTGAAGTCCGCCGTATGCTGATCGGTCGAGAGATATTTGAGAAGACATCCTAGTGGCGCCCAAATTTGAACCGCTCAAAAAAGAGCCTGCTTACGTAAAAGTGTACAACGCTGTTGAAGCGAACATCTTGTCTGGCGCAATACCAGAAGGCGCGCCGCTGCCCACGGAGGTTGAACTGTGTGAACAGTTTGGCATCACCAGGGCGACGGTGCGCGAGGGGCTGCGCCTGCTGGAGCAAGCCGATCTCGTCCAACGGGGCGCCGGCAAACGCTTTTATGTGAAACGTCCCGACGCCGAAGATGTGGCGACGGCGACAAGCAAAAGCTTAGCGCTCGGCGGCGCGACGTTTCGCGAAGTTTGGGAAGCCCTGGTCGTTATGTACCCGCCGGCCGTTCGACTAGCGGCCAATAAGTTTACCGCCGAGGACATTGAAAAACTCGTCGACAATCACCGCGCATTCGACACGATTGATGCTGACGACACCCACGCCATCGTCGAAGGGGCCGTAGGGTTCTTTCAACTCATCGCCGGCGGATTAGAAAACCGCGTCTTACTCGCGATGTTGCAGTCGTTGAATATGATGATCCGTGAAAGTCTCAATCGCGTCATCATTAAAACCCCAAAAGCCAAAGCGCGCATTTTAGACGCCCAGGCGCGCATTATCGGCGCCATTGAGGCGGGAGACGAAAACGAAGCCGCGGAGTGGATCGCCCGGCATATCGACGATCTCAAACGCGGCTATGATGTGGCGAATATGGATCTGGAAAACCCGATCCTTTAGGGCTTGCGTATATCCTTCGCCATCGCCAGGAACGGCGTTTATTGCCCCCGTTGAGGCAACGAATGGACCATGGTTAGGAAACCAAGATCTGTGCTCGCGTGGCGATTTTCGCTGATCGCCTGATAGTCAGGGTCCCCATACCAATTGCGCGCAGCCGTTTCGCTCGGAAACTTCAAGATAATTATTCGACCTTTGGGGCCGTCCTCCCCTTCGAGGCTCTGAATATCATCGTCATACGTAATGAACTCGCCGCCGTGCTTTTTAAGAATAGGAAAAAAACCTTTCTCATAAAGGCGATACGTGTCCGGATCTTTGATGCTAAGATTGGCGATTAAAAATACAGGCAGATCGCTCATCGCGGGCTCTTGCTCCATAACAAATTCTTTGCGTTAGGATTTCAACCAGCGAAGACACGCCAATCGCTCGAGGACGCCGTCGACCGC
>JBCDBM010000206.1:0-5899 GCA_039183665.1 Pseudomonadota bacterium
GCCCGGCGCGACTCCGGCTGTTGCGTCTTTCCGTGAACGCCATATCGAGGGCGCGGTATTTTTCGACATAGACGACATTGCCGATCCCGATACAGACTTCCCCCATATGCTTCCGCCGCCTGCAATCTTCGCAGAAAAAGTTGGCGCGCTCGGGATCACTGATACGGATCCGGTCGTTGTTTATGACGATCAAGGCGTCTTTTCCGCCGCGCGTGTTTGGTGGACGTTTCGCGCCATGGGACACGAGAATGTCCGCGTCTTGAATGGTGGCCTTCCGAAATGGATAGGTGAAGGGCGCACTGTTACGCACCAACCGTCGACAATCGCCCCAACCCGCTATCGAGCCGCACCTGAGACAAAATTTGCGGCGAACGCCGACGATGTTCGGCGCGCCATTCAGTCAGAGGCGGCTGAAATCGTCGACGCGCGCCCGCGCGAGCGGTTTTTGGGCGCCGCGCCGGAACCTCGCGAAAACCTGAGAAGCGGGGCAATGCCCGGGGCGCTCAATGTTCCCTACAGCGCGCTGACCACGCCCGAGGGCGTTCTGAAATCCCCTGATGACTTGCTTCGACTTATTGTGGAGGCGGGCGTCACTCTCGAAAAGCCTGTTATCACGACATGCGGCTCCGGCGTCACGGCGGCGCTGTTGTCGCTGGCGCTTGAAACGATCGGCCATTCCCGTCATAGCCTCTATGATGGTTCATGGACGCAATGGGGAGACATCCGCAATGACGAACGGCGCTTTCCCGTCGTCAACAGCGCCAAAGCGGATTGAAGTGACGATTACGCAGCTCGAGCAATCCGCAAGGCCTGCGCTGCCGCCGCCAGTGCGACCACCCCAGACATCCGCCATATTGCGGCTTGAGCACCCGCCGGTTCATTTTTATCGCTATCTATACGCCCTTGTCGGCGAGCCCCATAAATGGATGAGCCGACGGGGCCTTGATGACGAAGCCCTGCGCAGCATCATTCAACACGAAGCTGTTTCGATTTACGTGCTCTATATTGGCGGGGCCCCAGGCGGCTTTGCGGAAGTCGACGCCCGCGACCGCAAAACCCATGAATTGCGATTTTTTGGTCTCGCGCCTGACTATGTTTCCAAAGGCTGGGGTCGCTATTTTCTGACGCATATTCTTGATCTTGCATGGAACGGCGGTGCCGAAATTTTGCGGGTCGAAACGTGCACGCTTGATCACCCTTCCGCCTTGCCACTCTATCAAAAGCTTGGCTTCGAGGTCGTCGCGCGCCGCAAAGGCGTCGTGACGATTGATCGCGACACGAAACAGGAAGCGGCCGAATGAAAGACGATACGAAACTCGTCGCTGCAGGTCGGCCGCACAACAAACCGGCCCATCCCGTAAACCCGCCAGTTGAACGCGCCTCAACCATCTTGTTCCCCAGCTACGATGATTTTGTTGAGGGCACGAAGGCGATCAATTACGGCCGTTTAGGCACATCATCCCATCGCGCGTTAGAAGAAGCGATTGGAGCGCTAGAGGGCGCCCATCAGACGCGGTTGGCATCGTCGGGACTGCAAGCTTGCGTGGTGTCTATTTTGGCTTTCGTGTCAGCTGGCGATCATGTTCTTGTGACCGACAGCGTTTATGATCCGACGCGCCGTTTTTGCGATCGTTTTTTGACCCGTTTCGGCGTTGAGACGACGTATTACGACCCCATGGCGGATCGTGAGTCGATAACCGCGCAGATGCGGCCAAACACCAAAGTTATTTTTGCGGAGTCTCCCGGGTCCCTCACCTTCGAGATCCAAGATTTGCCCATGTTGGCGGATGTGGCCCATAGCGCCGGCGCGGCCCTCGTAGTGGATAATACGTGGTCTGGCGGGTACTTCTTGAAGCCTCTGTCCCTAGGCGCCGATATCAGCCTCACCGCGGCGACGAAATATCTCGTTGGCCACGCCGATTGTTTGATTGGCGCGATCTCCTCAAAAGACGAAAAAACCGCTGAGCTTGTCTTTGACGCTTTGCTGCGTTTGGGCGCCAATGTTTCTGCTGATGACGCTTATCTCGCTTTACGCGGTATGCGGACCTTATCCGCCCGCCTCAAGCGCCATGAGGCGTCTGCACTAGCGCTAACAAATTGGCTCGACAAACGCGATGAAGTTGAAATCGTCTTGCATCCGGCATTCAAATCATGCGCTGGTCACGGGTTATGGAAGCGCGACTTTACCGGCTCTTCTGGCCTGTTCAGCGTTGTTCTTGAAGAAACCTCTGAAGCGGGTGTCAAAGCGTTCTTTAATGCCTTGAAACTCTTCGGCATGGGGTATTCCTGGGGTGGTTTCGAAAGCTTGTGTATTCAGGTGCGCCCGGAGACTATTCGCACGGTTCGCCCTTGGTCGGCGCCCGGGCCAGTATTTCGGATTCATGTGGGGCTTGAAGATATCGAAGACTTGCAGAATGATCTGTCCAATGCTTTTACGGCCATGAACGAGGCCAAATAGTCAGCGTAAAGCCAAATAGGCTTCGCTCGGTAGAAAGGTATCGCAATGCGTTTTGCAATACTCGGCTTAATCGTGATCCTGTGCAGTGGCTGTTTGACGACCTCCGGCGCGCGCAAAATTGTCACTAACCCTGAAGGCGCTTTGGTGACGGTTCAGGGGCTAGGCGATTGTGAAACCCCTTGCACTATTAAGCTTGACCGCATCCGATATATTACCGTCGCCAAAGCGGGGTATGAACCCTATCGGTTTACGTTGGGGCCAGAGGGGCCAACCGTGAAATTAGATCTTCAGCTGGTGGCGGAAACCGAAAGCGTGGATGAGACAGGTCTTCCGGATCTGCAATAGGGCTTATACTGAACGCTACCAAGCCGACCCGCGACCCGGACATCAAATGTCATTCCGCGACGGGATGCGAGTCTAGCTGATAATAGCGAAACCAATCGTAGCGCGTGGTCATGGGATAGACGTTTCGCTCTTTATTGCCGCCGAACTCATCTTGGATGATGTCGTTCGGGATCCAAAAATTCATGATAAGCGTCGTGGGATTGTCGGGGATCGGCGTAGGGTTTTCTTGCGGCGGGACGCATGCGGGATCGCAGTCTAGATCGCTGACCGCCAGTGTCTTTACAAGTTCTCCGTCTACGTACCACCGGATGGCGTCTGGAACCCATTCGATGGCGAAAACCCGCCACTCATCTACCGGGCCGACCTCAATCTTGTCTTCCCAGGCGCCGTAAGCCCGCGTGCGCCACCATTCCCAGGTGTTTAGTCCGTAAATCAGGTTCGCTTGGAACTTGTCCGGCCTGCCGCCTTCAAGCTCCACATCAATCTCTTCCCATTCGCTATCGCTTGTGTCCGGAGATTCACGATCTGTGGTGTTTGTGTAGGTGAATAGCGAGGAGATATAGCCCGATGCGGTTTCTCGGTTCGGCGCTTTCATCCGCGTTTCAATCCGGCCATAGCGGAACTGGCGGTCGGCTCGTGTGCGCAACTCGCCGCAGATATAATCGTACTCGCCCTTTTCCTGCTCGTGATCGACAGACCAACCGGGCTCTACATATTGTTCTCGGATAACGAGATCCAACACGCCGTCGTAAACCTGAATGCCCTCGTCGTGAAACCGGCAAATGGACTCCCCGCCCACGGCGCCGTCGCCCTTCGCCCAAAGCGTGTCGTCGAAATCGTCAAAGCGCTCGTCGATCACCAGCGAAAATCCATCATACGCGCCGGTATAGCCCGGATATGCCTCTATCGAGTTTTCCAATTGGTCGTCGGCCGCATTTTTGGGCGCGCACGCGGCGAGCGTTGCCGCCATAACGGCAATTATAATGACTGGGCAATTCATGGCGTTTGTCTCGCTTAAGCGGACGAACAGTGCTTGCGCGCGCCGTCGTCGTCAACGCTGCGCCACAGCAGAACATGGGCGCCGTGTTCGACACAAAAGACTCAAAAGCTCTGAATTCTCTCTAAGATGGCGACCCCGGTAGGACTCGAACCTACAACCCTCGGCTTCGAAGGCCGATGCTCTATCCAATTGAGCTACGGAGCCGTCGTTAGTGTTCTTAAGGTGCTGCGCGCAAAATGGCGACCCCGGCAGGACTCGAACCTGCAACCATCAGCTTAGAAGGCTGGTGCTCTATCCAGTTGAGCTACGGGGCCAAGGGTCGGGCGCGCAACGGCGGTTCGCTAATGCGTCCAAGGCTTGCGTCTGCGAAAGGCGAAATTGTCCGAATAGGCCTTGGGTCGCACCGATGGCCGACGCGCCTCATCCAAGCGGAACGGAATTGAATGACGCTCCGCGTAGGCCACGGCTTCCTCTTGGGTCGGGAAAGTCAAGCGCACCTGGCCGGACGCGGTTTCGTCAACGCTCGTCCAACCCATGAGCGGATCGATGCGCTTTGCCGCCTCGGCCTCGAATTCGAGAACCCAATCTCGGGTCTTAGCCTTACCCGATTGCATGGCGGTCTTGGCCGGACGGTAAATACGCGCATACATGGGTTGGCTCCCCGCAATCATTTAGCCGCAAACACTATCCCACATGGATTAAGCGAAGATGGTCGGGGCGGCAAGATTCGAACTTGCGACCCTCTGGTCCCAAACCAGATGCGCTACCAGACTGCGCTACGCCCCGACGTTCTCGCTGAGCAAGGGGACATCCTCCATCTCGGCGCGGAAGTAAAGACGGCGCAAGCGATTATTCTTATTTGAAGATGTCATGGCGGACTTTATCGCCCACCTTAACGCCCAATTCCGCAAGCAGGCCCCCGCGCACCTCTAGAACGGCCGCTACCCGCCCGCCAGAAGGAAGCGGCTGCAACGAGCGCGGCGTGGTCTCAGCGGTGATTCGCGTGATCGTGCCGTCATCGTCAATAAAGGCCATATCCAAGGGGATAAGCGTATTTTTCATCCACATGGAAACACGCTTAGCCGGCCGAAAATCGAATAGCATCCCAGCGTCGTCTGCGAGCTCAGTTCGGAACATGAGGCCCACTTGACGCTCTTTATTTTCGGTTGCGACCTCTACAGTGAAGGCATGCACGCCTTCTGAGGTTTCAATCGATAACGCTGAAAGCGGCAGCCCTGAATCAGGATCAACGGCCGTTTCGGATCTCGCGCATCCCGGCGCTGCGATAGGCACCACCGCCAATACGAAGAGGAAGCGAAGCGCCAGTAAAAGTCCATTACTCATCGCGCTCACCTAAATAAAACTCAACAATAGATTTGCCGTGGGCTAGTTTTCCGGGTCAGGACGAATTTCAACCGCATGAAGACCTTTCGGTCCTTCGGCGCACGAAACTTGAACTCTTTGTCCTTGAATCAACTCGCCTAAGCCGGCGCGACGGACAGTTTCCATATGTAGGAAAATATCATCAGTCCCCTCGCCGCGCGTTAAAAAGCCAAAGCCTTTTGCGCGGTTAAACCACTTAACCGAGGCAGGAGAAAAATCGCCCGCCGGCGTTTGGCTCGCCACCGGCATGCTCGGGGGCAGCGGCGTGGCGGTTGTTTCATCGATTGCCAATAAACGCAGGGCCTGCAAGCCCTTGCTGCGGCGCACAACCTCGCACTCCACCTGCGCGCCTTCGCGCGCTGTGCTCTTACCAGCGGCTTTCAAGCAGGATGAATGAATCAGGATATCGCCTTCTCCATCATCGGCGATAATAAATCCGTATCCTTTGGTGGGGTCGAACCATTTGACGACCCCCTTCATATTTACGCTCTGCTCTTCAGTGTCAGCCATCTCCGCCTGCTGAACCACTTGAAGTTGCTGTCGATCGGCCATCGGTCGTATCGCCCCCAAACGCTAGGCGCGTCGAAGTGTTTCGCACCCTGAAAAATAAAACTTACTGGCCGTTAACTATAATATAGATGCCTCGGAACGTCAGTCCCTTCGGCGCAAATAATGCACTATTTTCGGACAATACAAGACACTTTTCGCGAAAA
>JBCDBM010000207.1:0-5860 GCA_039183665.1 Pseudomonadota bacterium
GCGCGTGGGAACGTCAGAGTCCGCGCCAAGTCGACGTTTCTTGTCTTCGACATAGTCCGCGTAGTTTCCTTCAAACCACTCCACATGGCTGTCGCCCTCAAAGGCGAGAACATGGGTGACGATCGTTGGTTCTTAGACCGGATCGCCACCCATGTTCTCGCCTTTGAGGGCGACAGCCATGTGGAGTGGTTTGAAGGAAACTACGCGGACTATGTCGAAGACAAGAAACGTCGACTTGGCGCGGACTCTGACGTTCCCACGCGCATTAAATACAAGCCGCTGACGCGATAAGGCCTTTTGGTTAGCTTGTGCAGTTTAGCATATTGTTATCGCAAAGCTGAACGCGCGTTGACAGACGAGGCCAACGGATCGCCATGCGATTGAAGGTTATCGGTGATTTGATCACCTGGTCCGAAAACCCTGACGCAAAGGGATATGTGACCTCGACGACGATGACGGATCCGAAGTCGGTTAGGACGCCCTCTTCTTGGAGTTCGGTGAAGTCTGAATCGACGGCGTAAGGCGTTGCGCCATTCTTATCTCGGCTCCAATGCACGACCGGATCATCGTCATCATCCAGAACAACGCTCACGAGATTGATCGTCACCGTGTTTGTGTCCGCCGGCTCCAAAATCGCCAGCGCGCCGGTAATCAACGCGTCCGCTTCGTCAAAGGACAGTTGCTCTGATTGGGCGATCAAGTCCGCCAGCGTGTTTGTCGTCAGGGCGACGCGCCTGTTCGCGGTCATCGCGTCTGATCCCTCGACCAAGCCGAAAAACAGCAACACGAGCATGGGCAATATCATTGCAAACTCTGTGGCCGCCATGCCGCTTTTGTCGCGTCGGAGACGGTGCGGCAGGCCCTTTGCGCGCTTTAGCCCGAGCACCAGTTTTGGATCAATTCGACTCATAGGGCTCGTTCCTGAATATCATGGTGGAGACGATGCGGCGATAAGATGTGCCCGCTTCGGCGATTTTGATGCCGATTGCCGGGTTGACGGTTTTGTATAAGAAACAAACGCGCACCCGGACGATTTCAAGTTCGCCGCCTGTTTCAAAGGGAATGGCTGCGAGATCTTCCGGAGGCGCATTCGCGCATGTGGCTGCTGTCGTATCGGCCGCCAGGTTTGCGAAGCTCGTGAACGTCGCCACCTCCAAAGTCAGCCTCGTATCGCAATCCCCGAAGACCTCGACCACATCGCATATGTCGTCATAGAGCGTGTCTAACTTGTCTTGATCTGAGCCGGTCGCTTTTTGAATTTGACCGGTGCGAATAACGCGCCCTGTTGACGTCACGGTGGCGTCGACAATTGAGTTCGCGAAGAAAAACCAACCAACTTCGAAGATCGAGAACATAAAAGTGAGGAATATGGGCGCGACGAGCGCGAACTCGACGGCTGTGGAGCCGCGTCGGTCGCGCCCGAAGAGCTTGCGGCGACCACGTCGCCTGTTCTGATCTCGTGTTACAGCCACAGCGGTCGGCCTACTTGCTCACGTGCAGATCAACGAGGTCGGCGGCGATATTGCCAAACGCATCCTCGAGATCCGTACCATTGTCCGCGTTTTGGAAATATGGTTCCGAGGGTTCCGTGGCGCATGCCTTGAACACCTGCTCCGTACTCGTGCTGTCGAGGCCAAACATGATCGTGTAAACGAGGATGTTTTCCTCTTTCATCCGGTGGCAGACGCGCAGCAATTTGTTGTCGAACTCATCTTCCATGTCGTCCGGATCTTCCATGTTGTTGCCCATACGGCTTTCAATTGCGTAGCCATAGGCGGTTAGATCCGAATGCCAGTGAATGTCGTCGTCTAAGTTTGACGTCGTGTTGTTACCATCTGTCATGATAACGACGGCTTTGGTCCAGTTGCCAAAGTCTTCGTCGCCAGAGCCGACGCCTTCCGTAAATGGCGCTTTCGAGGACAACAAACGCCATCCCCAAAGGGCGCCGTTTGCCGAATTCGTGTTTCCGTTTGGAAACAGCGTATCCATATGCGTATCGACTTTGGTGCGATCATTCGTCAACGGTAGGATAGGCGCGGGGCATTCACGATTGGGACCGCGCATGTAATCGTCCGTATCGCTAATGCTCTCGTCAATACTCGGGCTTAAGTCATAACGATAATCATAGGTCGATGTTGCCGGATCCCACCAACCCACATAGGAGTTGCGCAACATATATTCGTGGCGGCCATAGCTTGTTGCGCCCAGGTCGTTCATGAAATCCTCGAAGTCATTGTCGCTGACGCCGCCGCTCAGGACATCGCGAAAGTACCGCACAATTTTCAGATACTTTCCGAATTCTGGGCTTTGATCATATCGCGTGAAATTGCGATCATTGATGAAGTACCGATTTGGGTAATCGACTTCATCATAGGTCGTGTTGATGGTGTCGTTGTCCGGATCGTCGTAATAGTATCCGTGCCATGTCATGCCGTCGACGGTGCCGCTGCCGCTATACTCGCACTCATAAGAGCTGTTGCAGTCCGGCTCATCGGCAGCAAAAAGCGGCACCCATTTTTGTTGGTTGGTGTTTGTCAAAATCGATGTGGACAACGCGAGGGAGGGCGCATCGTCAAAGGCGTCGTAATTGCGAACCCCTTCGGATGAGGTGTCGCTATAATACTGAGTGGGAATGTTTAGAGCGCTCGTTATATCTGATGCGCTAACGCTCTCGCTAATACCGATATCGAGTTCGTCAAGCGGATAGGGGCGCGCTTCGACGCAACCCATCCATTCACCCCCGGAAACCGAATCGAACAAATCGAAATGGTTCACGGTCGTATTCATATCTACGTCGCCATTTTCGTCGACGTGGAAGAACCGCGCGCCGTGGTAATGGGCGTTGGCATTGGTATCTTCCCAGGCGTTGTTCCAACTCGTGGCCCCGCCCGGATTGACATAGGCGTTAAACGGAACAACCCCGATTTTGAGGTTGTCGCTCGTCGTGTCGAGCCCAAATAGAATGTCTAATAGTTCGTCTACGGCATCGCGTAACGACACAATTTTCACTGCGGAGCCCGCGTAATTGCCCATCGATCCGGTGACGTCGAGAACAAGTGCGAGTTCGATTTTACCCGACCCTTGCTTCGTGATCTCCACGCAGTTGTCGATATTGAGCTTGTTGATCCCAGCGACACGCAACAGATAGGTCTTTAGATCGCCTTGAACACAAGTCGAGACGAGCGCCTGATCGGTGAGGTCAAAGGCAACGTTGAAATTGTTGATGATGTTCTCGTAGTTGAAATTCTCGTAGAAGAATTTCTCGCCATAATCGATTAGCTCGGTGTCGGACAAATCAGGATCGGAGGCGGCGACCCGGGCGACCGCGAGGCTCGCGGCATCCATGGATTGCACCATATCAGCGCGCACGGCATTCCAGCGGGAATAATCAACGGCGCCGCCCACAAACATGAATAGCGTCGGGATCATAAAGGCCAGCAGCATCGCGATGTTGCCGCCTTCGTTCTTGCCAAAGGCGCGCGCGGTTCGACCGCGCCGCGAAAACGCTGCGAAAAACCCTCCGCACACTGCTGATGTGAATGCGCGTTTGAATGTCATCATTTTTCTCCGAGCCAAATTGCCGCCCGCTAAGGGCCTAATTTGACGGAGTGACGTTAATAGGGAGTAAGTTTGTTTGGTTACCAAGACGCCGAAAACTCGATTTCAATACGCCGCCAATTGACCGTTTTCTCTCGTAAAACGTCCACAATAGGTCGACGGACGTTGCTTAACGGCCGCGTCCGAGCCAATCGAATTTCTTTAAAATTTTAACCATTAGTTCAGTAACTCGCGCATCGCGCCGCAGCCGCGTTGCCGAACCAAATCAATGGATTTTGGCCAAAACGTCTTCGAACCACGCGCTTCGCTTGGCCTATCGCAATGATTCCAACGCGTTAGCGCCATTCGGGCGTAGTCCAAGACCGTTGGCGCCGACCGAACCGCTTTCCGAGAATCCGCGCCAAAACAGGTGCCGCAATCCGCGTTTTCATGTTATTAACCATATGAGTCAGTCTCGGAGGGGTTTTCATGGGTGGATTGTCAGCAAAGCGAGTGATTTGCGGAGCGGCCTTTAGCGCGGCGGCGGCGATCGCCACGCCTGCGGCAGCCGGGCCATGCGGCGGTTCCTATCCTGTTGATCGGGAAACGACCTTGAGTGCGGTCGCAAGCGCGTGCGGCGTTTCCTACGGGGCCCTTCGAGAGGCCAATCCTGGCGTTGATCCTGGCGCGGTGCGGCCGGGCGAACATTTGTCGATCCCTTTCACTGACGATGCCGACGCGCCTCGCCTAGCAGGGCGCAGTGCTGGGACTAACTCGTCCACTGAAAAGCCAATCCCCAGCGTTGAGCTCGCAGATCGACGGGTGATTACCGACGTTGTCGCCGATGATACGGGGATCGGTTCTTACACCGCAGCGCCGGACCGAGTTCCCAATGCACGCTTTGCTGGGCGTGTGCGCGCTCGTGATGCACGCATCGACGCTGGACCCCGCGGATGGATCCGAACCGCAAGCGCCAGCGGCCAACAATACGTTTCGACGGCCGATCGCTTAAGTTTCCAACAACGTTCCGCGATGCGCATTGCGAACGCCGGTTACGATGCGGCGCCGACCGTGTTTTACGCTGACCTGGGCCCCGAGGAGCGCGCGACGCCTTCAGCGCCCACGACCCGATTGGTCGCGTGTTCTTCCTTGCGCGATGCTCAAGGGGTGATTGTCAGCAAGGTTGAGAACATTTTCGCAGCCAATGAAACGACATTTGTTGAAATTACCGAAGGGCCTTCGGGTCTTGATTGTCAATTGACATCGGCCAGTCAGCCAATGACCATCAGTTTACAGAAGAATTCGGCGGCCGATGCGGACGAAGCCACGATCGCCGTCTTGTCGCCGGGTTACAGGTTGCCTGATTATAGCAAGATCGGACGCTTGCCGTCGCGCATTGACGCCCCCGCATCTGCGATGGCGCCAGCCGCCCCTGCAAGCGTCGCGGTCACGGGCAAAGTCGTGCATGCAGACCAAGGCGAACTCTTGTTGCAGACTGAAGGCGATGAGTATTGGCGATTGTCAGCCGGGCCGGGATCGGAAGATTTGATGGGCAAGACCATCACCGCCTGGGGAACACTTTTCATCGACAGTGTTGAAGGCGGAAGCGGTCTTGCGATGGCCGTGAGTCACGCTGTGTATGCCGAACCTTGGTAGGGACGTGGTCTTCCTTACCCAAAGCCGTTTCTTAACAGCAGGACTGGGTTTTCGCGTCAGATGATGCGACCGCAGGAAACGGCGACGCGACTGCGCCGTCAACAAAGGCGCCTTTATGGTCGCCGCCTTCGTTAAACGCAAAATACGGTGAGAAGCGCGACTGTTTTAATAGCGCGAACGTATTGGCGCTGACGGGCGTCTCCACGTTTTTTTCGAAGATGACATGCTCATCCAATGCGAAGCGTTCTGGCGCGAAGGGCATGTCTCCGAGATAGCGCGCCGAGGCGCCGAAATCTTCCTGAGAGGGTTCCAGCCCGCGGGCTCGAAAAAGCCGATAAACGGCTGACGCAAAACACGTGGGCGCTAGCTTAGTTTGCAATCCTTCATTTTGGATCGCGACGTCGCGTGCGGAAAAAAGGCGCGGGTCTGTAAAGCCGACATCCTTGGCGAGCTGCAAAAAGTCGCGCCAGTAAAGCGCGCCGCTTAAGCACTCGCCGCGCGCGATGGGATCATCTAGCAGCGCCTCGTCAATGCGGCGGTCCGCATAGATATCGGCAAAGTAAAACTCGCCGCCAGGTTTCAAAAGATCGAAGACCGCGCGGAACACGCCTTTTTTGTCGGCGACAAGGTTGATGACGCAATTAGAGATGATGACGTCGAAACTTCC
>JBCDBM010000208.1:0-5785 GCA_039183665.1 Pseudomonadota bacterium
CCGCGACGCCCTCGCTTGAGACCGTCGTCAATGTGGATGAAGGGCGCTACCAGGCGGTCGGGCTTCGCGCGCGGCACGGCGGCGCGACGCTTCCCGACGTGGCGCTCATTGATATGCGCGCCGACCCGCCTGAAAAAGACGCCTGGCTCGCCCCGAGCCTCGTTGAGGCTGTGGAAAAGACCCGCGCGGCAGGCGAGCAAAGCCTGTTGTTCCTCAATCGCCGCGGCTACGCGCCGCTGACGCTTTGCCGGCGATGCGGCCATAAAATGACGGCGCCGGACTCCGACACCATGCTGGTGGAGCATCGTTTCGAGAATCGGTTGGTGTGTCATCACACTGGTTTTTCGATGCCGAAACCCGACGCCTGCCCACAATGCAACGCCGTGGGCGCGCTGGCGCCCTGCGGTCCCGGGGTCGAACGGGTGGCTGAAGAAGCGCGCAGACGCTGGCCGGACGCGCAGATATCGGTTCTCTCCTCCGACGAGGCCCGCTCGCCGGAGGCCATGCGCGGCGTCTTAGATGCTATGCGCGACGGCGCCATCGACATCCTCATCGCAACACAGATCGTGGCGAAGGGGCATCATTTCCCCAACCTCACCCTTGTCGGGGTGGTTGATGCAGATTTAGGGCTCGCCGGCGGCGATTTGCGCGCGGCGGAACGGACTTATCAGCTCCTGAGCCAAGTGGCGGGACGTGCCGGGCGCGCCCAAAAACCAGGGCGCGCGCTGCTGCAGACCTATCATCCGCATTCAACGGTCCTACAAGCGCTGGCGAGCGGCGACCGCAATGCGTTTTTGGCGGCCGAAGCAGAGGGGCGCGCGCAGCTCGGCTATCCGCCCTATGGCCGCCTCGCCGCGGTGATTTTGAAAGCCCGCAATGAAGATGCGCTGGTTAAGACTGCTGAGGCCATGCGCGCCAAAGCGCCCAAGGCCGCGGGCGTCTCGGTACAAGGCCCCGCCAGAGCCGCCATTTATCGGCTGCGCGGCGAGGCGCGCATGCGGTTTCTGATCAAAGCGCGGCGGGACATCAACATCCAAGCGTATCTGAATGATTGGCTGCGGCGCACGAAAACTCTAGCCGGCGTCCGGCGCATCGTGGATATCGACCCCCACTCGTTCTAAAGCCAGCGCAACAAGGCGGCGCGCGGGGATGTCGCGGGCGCGCGCCGACGCGCAATTGTTGCGTTGCAGAGAGGGCCATGCTATCGGCTCGCCGGATCTTAGCGGGGCGTGAGCGGGCACCGATTCGCGCTCCAATTTCGTTTGTTTTAGACCGACCAGAAGCGCCGGATCTTCGGCGCGATTTGCGGCAGGAGCGCTCAACTAACGTGGCAGGCGAGCATGGCCCCGCAACCGGCGTCGCAGGACGCTATGCGACCGCACTCTTCGAGTTGGCCAAGGAATCGAACGCGGTAGACGCGGTCGAAGCGGATTTAAGTGCGCTGAGCGCAGCGATGGACGGGTCGCCCGAATTGAGGGCGTTTATCAAGAGCCCGGTTTATAATCGCGACGATCAACTGCGCGCCATCACAGCGATCGCCGAACGGGCAGGCAGCTCGGCGCTCACCTCTAACTTCCTGAAATTATTGGCGAAAAATGGTCGCCTGTTTTCGCTTCCCGATGTCATTAAGACATTCGCGGCGCTGGCCGCCGAAGATCGCGGCGAAGCGCCTGCGGAGGCCGTTTCGGCCACCGCCATGACCGCCGACCAAGTGAGCGCTCTGCGCCAAGAGCTAGAAGCCATGGTCGGCAAGCGCGTCACGCTGGAAACACGCGTTGACCCGGACTTGCTGGGCGGCTTGGTCGTCAAAGTCGGCTCCAAAATGGTCGACGCGTCACTTCGAACAAAACTCAATCGCTTAAAATCCGAATTGAAAGAGGCTTAACGTCATGGATCTCAATGCGGCGGAAATCTCCTCCATTCTCAAGCAGCAGATCGCGGATTTCGGCAAAGACGCCGAAGTATCCGAGATCGGCCAGGTGTTGAGCGTCGGCGACGGCATCGCGCGCGTTTACGGCCTTGATAATTGCCAAGCCGGTGAAATGGTCGAGTTCGCAAACGGGGTGAAAGGCATGGCCTTGAACCTGGAAGCGGACAATGTGGGCGTCGTGATCTTCGGCGAGGACCGCGAAATTAAAGAAGGCGACACGGTTAAGCGCACACAGTCGATCGTGGACGTGCCCGTAGGCAAAGGACTTCTCGGCCGCGTTGTTGACCCGCTGGGCAACCCGATCGACGGCAAAGGCCCTATCCAATATGAAGAGCGTCGCATCGTTGACGTGAAAGCGCCGGGCATCCTGCCGCGTAAATCTGTGCACGAACCGATGCAGACCGGCATCAAGGCCATCGACGCCATGATCCCGGTTGGTCGCGGCCAGCGCGAGCTGGTGATTGGCGACCGCCAAACCGGCAAGACGGCGATTTGCATTGACGCGATCTTGAACCAAAAAGATGTGAACGCCACGGGCGATGAGTCAAAGAAACTCTATTGCGTTTATGTGGCTGTTGGTCAGAAGCGCTCCACGGTCGCGCAGATTGTGAAAACGCTGGAAGACAATGGCGCGCTTGAATATTCCGTTGTCATCGCTGCGACCGCCTCGGAGCCCGCGCCGCTTCAGTTCTTGGCGCCTTTCGCAGGCTGCGCCATCGGCGAGTATTTCCGTGATAACGGCATGCACTCGCTGCTCGTTTATGATGATCTCTCAAAACAAGCGGTGGCTTATCGTCAGATGTCGCTCCTGCTTCGTCGCCCGCCGGGCCGTGAAGCCTATCCTGGCGACGTTTTCTATTTGCACTCGCGGCTTTTGGAGCGCGCAGCGAAGCTCAATGAAGACAACGGTTCGGGATCGTTGACGGCTTTGCCGATCATTGAGACGCAAGCGAACGACGTTTCCGCCTACATTCCAACCAACGTGATTTCCATCACCGATGGTCAGATCTTCCTCGAAACAGACCTCTTCTTCCAAGGCATTCGGCCGGCGGTGAATGTGGGTCTGTCGGTGTCGCGCGTGGGTTCAGCGGCGCAAATCAAGGCGATGAAACAAGTTGCGGGTAAAATTAAGGGCGAGCTTGCTCAGTATCGGGAGCTTGCGGCGTTTGCGCAATTCGGTTCCGACCTCGACGCCACAACCCAGCGGCTGCTCAATCGCGGCGAGCGCCTCACCGAGCTCTTGAAACAAGATCAGTACTCGCCGCTTCAAGCCGAAGAGCAAGTCTGCGTTATCTATGCAGGCACGCAAGGTTATCTTGACGATATTGAAGTGGGCCAAATCCAACACTTTGAAAATGAGTGGCTGCGCAAATTGCATGGCGATCACGCAGATATCCTCTCAACCATCCGCGATACCGGCAAGCTTGACGAGGAAACAGAAGGCAAACTCAAAGACGCGCTGGACGCGTTTTCGAAAGCGTTTGCGTAAAGGACGCCCGTGACGCGCGCCGCCTCTCATACGCTTGTTTGCGCGAACGCGCTGTTGATCGCCGGCGTTTGGTCGGGACAGCGAAGCGGTGCGCATTCTGCAGCGGGAGACACGGCGATGGCGCAAGCCGAGACTTCTTTGTTAGAGCCTTGGTTCGAACGCGCCGATTTTGAAACCGCGCGGGCTGAGCGCACGCTGTCTCGTGATGTTGATGAGATCGTCGATGGTTATGCGCGTGATGGATTTGCGCGCATAGATTTTGGATTTGACGATGACTTACTGGACGCTGTGGAAGCGGAAACCCGCGCGCTTTACGGCGAGGTCGCGCGCGTTCAAGATTTGTGGCGCAAGTCTGATGCGGTGCGCGAATTAGCGGCAAACCCAAAAGTCTTAGCCCTGCTGAGCGCGCTTTACGAACGCCAGTGCTTTCCTTTCCAGACGTTGAATTTTCCAGTGGGCACCCAGCAAAACACCCATTCGGACACCTATCATTTCAACTCATTCCCCCAGCGCTTTATGTGCGGGCTATGGGTGGCGCTTGAAGAGATCGACGAGGAGAACGGCCCGCTCCACTATTACCGCGGCAGCCAAAAATTACCGGTTTATTCCCCTACGGATATTGGCTCTGGCGATTATGGCGACTACGAGCAATTCGTCGCGGACCGTATGGTCGAGGGCGGCTACGCCAAAGAGCTCGGGACGCTAAAACGCGGCGAGGCGATTTTATGGTCCGCCAATTTGTTTCATGGCGGTGACCCGATCCGCGACCCGACGCGCTCGCGCACGAGCCAAGTCACCCACTATTATTTTGACGATTGTCTTTATTACACGCCGCTCGGATCGAGCGACGAGACCGTCTTGATGCGTGCGCCTTATGATTTTGCCAGCAAGCGCTATGTGAAGAACCGCCTGCTCGGCAAAACGATCACCCCCTCTTTGAGATCGATGGCTGCAATACGCGCCGCGAATTGGTTGAAACGCACGCCGGCCGCGCCAGTTGCCTAGAGATTTGTTGAACGGATAGCCCATGCCCTCCTTAAAGGACCTCAGAAATCGGATCGGCAGCGTGAAATCCACGCAGAAGATCACCAAGGCCAAGCAAATGGTCGCCGCGGCGAAACTGCGTAAAGCAGAAGAAGTCGCCAAGGCCGCCCGTCCTTATGCGGAACGCATGGACGCGGTCCTCGCCAATTTGTCCTCGAGCGTAAAGGATAATCCGAACGCCCCGAAATTGATGACGGGCACAGGCAAAGACGAAACGCATCTGCTCATTGTCGCAACCGCCGATCGCGGCCTGTGCGGCAGCTTTAACTCATCGATCGTGCGCCTCGCGCGCGAGCACATCATCAAGCTTCAAGGTGAAGGCAAAACGGTGAAAGTCGTCGCCGTCGGCCGCAAAGGCGATGATCAGTTAAAGCGCCTCTATGGCTCGCTGATCGTATGGAAGACAAACTTTGTGGATGTGCGCCAAATCGGGTTCGAGCAAGCCAGCGACATCGCCGGAAAGGTGCTCGAAATGTTCGACGCCGAGGAATTTGACGTGGCGACGCTGTTTTACGGCAAGTTCAAGAATGTTGTGAGCCAAGTCCCGACGGCGCAACAAATCATTCCAGCTGAGGCCCCTGAAGACGGTGAATTGCCGGATCTCAAAGGCGCAGTTTACGACTATGAGCCGGACGAGACGGAAATTTTGTCAGCGCTGCTGCCGCGTTATGTCGCCGTGCAGATTTTCAGTGCGCTGCTCGACAATGTGGCGTCCGAGCAAGCCGCCTCCATGACGGCCATGGACAATGCAACGCGCAACGCCGGCGAGATGATTGATAAGCTGACGCTGAGCTATAACCGCGCGCGGCAGGCGCAGATCACGAGTGAATTGATTGAGATTATTTCTGGGGCGGAAGCGCTGTAGGTCGACAACTAAGGACATGGCTAAGGAGTTTTTTGAGATAATATCGCGCTGACTTGCTTTTTCCCAAACGAGCCGCCTAAAATTGCTGCGTTGCAGCGGGGCGAGTTTGGGGTTCGATGCGTACGCAGGTCGTGCGGTTTATCTTGGTTGTGTTGCGGATGTTGGGCGTTAGGCGGCGGATAGCAGCGCTGCCGCCGCCAGACGCAACTATGGGCAGTCTTTTTGAAGACGGCCGTCATTGGGACGATAGTCTCGGGCTAATTGGGGATGATCGCGAGACCATTTCCGTCAGTTACCGGACAAAAGACCGAGTAAACGCGAAGGAAAAAGAAATGAGCAATCAAGGTCGCATTTCCCAGGTCATCGGGGCCGTGGTCGACGTTGAGTTCGACGATCACCTGCCGGCGATTCTGAACGCACTGGAAACAGACAATCAGGGCCAACGCTTGGTCTTGGA
>JBCDBM010000209.1:0-5775 GCA_039183665.1 Pseudomonadota bacterium
CAAGGCGGGAATTTTTTGATTGATAGCCGTCCAGGCCAAGGCACCCTGGTACGGATGAGTTTCCCTGATCAACGCACGCGCCAGCCCGGCCCGGCGTCTTTGATGCAAAACGCTATTGTTCGTGAGCGAAGCGATGACGCAGCCTAGCGAGAATCGTGGCCGAAAAACGCCGTTAGGCCGAAAAGGCGCCGCGATGCCGAGTGCCGAAGCGTTCGATACGGCGTTTCAAGAGAAACGCCAAATTGGCTCAATCGTTTCGGTCAATGGCTCGCACGCGATGGTGATGCTGGATGCTGATGAAGCGGTGCAAGACCGCGCGGAACGCCCGCAATTGGGCGCGATTATTAGTATCGACGCCGGCGCAAATGTAACGCTTGGATTGATTTCTGCCCTGAGTGATCCATCCCCGGACCACCAAGAGGGCGCAAAATCGTTTCAACTCGCCGAAGCGGAACTCATTGGCGAATTCATGAAGCCGACGATCAACGCCCCAGCCCAGTTTCGCCGCGGCGTTTCTAGCTTCCCCACCTTGGGCGACATTGTGCATGTGGCGACGCGTGATGAGCTTACCGCGCTTTTTGCGGTGACCGGCGCGGCTGGCGTGCGCTTGGGCGTCGTCAAACATGACACGTCAATTCCAGCGGTCATTGATGTAGACGCGTTATTTGCGCGGCATTGTGCGTTTTTAGGGTCAACCGGGTCTGGCAAATCCTGTGCGGCGGCGCTTTTGTTGCGCGCCGTTCTCGCGCGCTTTCCTCACGCTCATATGGTTCTTTTAGATCCCTATAATGAGTATTCGAAGAGTTTCGACGACCGCGCCCATGTGCTCAACCAATCAAATTTTTCATTGCCGAATTGGGTGCTAACCTTCGATGAGCTCGTTGCGGTCCTCTATCCACAACGTGAGGGGTTTGCGGAAGAGATCGAGGTTCTGGCCGATATCGTCTTAACCGCGAAAAAATCCAACTTCGCGGGGCAGGGACGCAGCGGCATTGTGCGCGCCGACACTTCTGCGGTGACCGTCGATACGCCCACGCCATATCGGGTTTCAGAACTCATCGCCCTCATCGACAAAGCACTCGGGGCTTTGGGCTCGTCCCATAACGTCGCGCCTTACAAGCGACTTCGAAATCGGATCTACGCCGTCACGCAGGACGCGCGGTTCGGCTTCATGTTTGGCCATTTGTCTGTTCAGGATACGTTGGCGGATTTGCTTGGCCAGTTGTTTCGCATTCCGGCGCGGGGACAACCGGTCAGTATTATCGAGCTGGGCGGTTTGCCGTCCGAGGTGACCCAAGTCGTTGTCTCCGTCGTGTCGCGCTTAGCACTGGAGTTCGGACAATGGAGCCGGGGCGCTGCCCCTATCGCGGTGGTTTGCGAGGAGGCGCATCGCTATGCGCCTTGCGATCCTTCTCTCGGCTTCGCCCCGGCTCGTCGCGCGCTTTTGCGCCTCGCAAAAGAAGGACAAAAAGTCGGTGTTTCCCTGTGGCTTGTTTCACAACGCCCCTCGGAGTTGGATCCTACCGTGCTGTCTCAATGCAATACAATTTTGGCCATGCGGCTTGCCAATCAGTCCGATCAGGCTGCGTTGCGGGCGGCAACGCCAGATGCGTCGACGAGCCTCCTCGATTGCCTGGCGTCGCTAGGGCTGGGCGAGGCGGTGATATTTGGCGAGGCGATTCCGATGCCTACGCGCATACGGTTTGACGCGTTGCCGAGGGACGCCATACCGCGAAGTCTCACGGCAAGTTTCACTGACGGTTGGTCAGTGGCCATCGAAGACGAAGAATTCGTCGAGCGCATCGTTGAGCAATGGCGGGCGCAGAAAATCATCACGCCCGAATTCTAATCGACGCGTTGCGCCTGCAATTCTGCGGGTTCTGGGGCGTCGCTTAAGCGAACGTTAATGCCGCCCTGACATCATGCAATCGTTTTTATCTAGGCGCGTTTTGTGTTGGAACTAATCGCCCAATGACTTCCGATCACGACAACAACGGCCCCAAAGCAACTGGCCCCGAAGCTTTGCAGGAAAGCGTCGATAAGGCGCGCAATCGTATTCTTGTTCAGAATATGTCCACATCAGCCTTAGTCGGCATGGTGAATATAATTGTTATCAGCGCGCTGATCTATCGCGACGTAAATCTAGACCTCTTTTATATCTGGTTCGTGGCCATGCTCGGCGTTGTCGCGCATCGCTGGAATTTCAGCCGTGTCGCCACGAAAAACAATATTGAGCTGGAAAGTAAGGACCTGCGCCATCTCTATGTTGGTTTGGGCGCTTCAGGTGTTGGCTGGGGGTCGCTGCCCTTTCTGCTGAACGACACGGCTGGCGTGTCTTTTGTGGCGTCGATTTTTATGATCGCCGGCATGACGGCTGGGGCGGCTTTATCATTTGCATCGCATATGTCGATCGTCTCGACATTTAACGGCGCTGCGGTTGCCGCGTTAGCGTTGTACTACATATCTAATCCAACCATCGAAAATCTCGCTATGGTCGGCGTGTTGGCCGTATACTTCTCTGCAACAAAGAAGATGTCGCACAGGGCGAACGCTACATTGATCATGGCGCTCGAAAATGAAGCGCGCGCCGAGCAACAGACCTATCAAATTTCTCAACAAAAGGCGGCGTTCAAAGCCCTTGCGGACAATTACAAAAGCGTGGCGTCTAGAGCGCAGACTGCGGATCTTGCTAAGTCGAAATTCATCGCGAATATGAGCCATGAGATCCGCACGCCTATGAATGGCGTCATTGGCATGCTGCAGGTTCTAGAAAAAACACCGCTCACTGATGAGCAGCAGCGATTTGTACGTATCGCATCCGGTTCTGCCTCGGGCCTTCTCAAAATGATCAATGACGTGTTGGATTTGTCGCGGATTGAATCGGGGAAAATGGAGGTTTCCCCGGCGCCATTTTCACTGCGCGAAAGTCTCGATATTGTGATTGAAACTCTGCGGCCAGGCGCCTCTGAGAAAGGGGTCGATCTTGTCTGCGAGATTGATGAGACGATACCGGAACAACTCATTAGCGATGAGGTGCGCCTGCGCCAGATTTTATTCAATCTTGCCGGCAACGCGATTAAATTCACTGATGAAGGAAAAGTCGCTATCCGCGTTCGCCAAATCGATAGGGCGAGCGATGGCCGTCGTCATTTGGCCTTTGAGATTGAAGATACAGGCATAGGCATCGAACAAGCTGAAATTCCGCGGCTCTTCCAACGCTTCGAACGGGCCACCGGCCAACGGGTGCAAACAGAAACGGGCGCTGGGTTGGGCTTGGCGATTTCCGCTGAACTTTTGGGCATATTAGGCGGCGCACTGCGTTGTGAAAGCAAGGTAGGCGTTGGCACCACGTTCTCTTTTGAAATTGTCATGGAGGTAGCCGAACAGGCGTCTTCGCGCGTTGAGAAAGCGGATGGAGCCGACCAACCGAAAATCGATTTAGACTTGCTGGTTGCCGAAGACAATGTCGTCAATCAAGAAGTCCTGCGGGCGCTGCTAGTGCGTTCTGGCGCTCGCATCCGTTTTGCGAAGAATGGGCGCGAAGCTGTCGAGGCGGTGAAGTTACATCGCTTTGACGCTGTGCTTATGGACTTGCAAATGCCCGAACTTGATGGCGCGCAAGCCGCGACGGAAATCCGTCGACTGGGTTTCGGTAAAACAGAGCTTCCGATATTTGCCGTCACTGCTCAGTCGAATTTTCAAACGACCTCAGAGTTTGCAAAGGCTGAGATGAACGGGGTGGTCGATAAACCCATCAAGCTTGAGGCCCTGTACAAGGCGCTTGACGGCGTGCCCAAGCTTGCCGCGAGACTACGCGCAGCGTAGCCAATCATTAGCCAGCCGCGCTAACGCGCCGTCGCCAGAAGCCCCAATGTGCGAAAACTCGCGTGATGCTCATGGCCGATAATGACATGGTCGTGAATGCGAATGTTGAGCGCGTGAGCCGCTTTCACAATTTTATTCGTCATATCGATATCAGCGCGGGAAGGGGTCGGGTCGCCGGAAGGATGGTTATGCACCAATATGAGCGCAGATGCGCCCAGCTCCAGTGCGCGTTTTACGACCTCGCGCGGGTATACCGGGGTGTGGTCCACTGTACCGCGCTGTTGGACTTCATCCGCAATGAGAGTGTTTTTTCGGTCAAGAAATAGGATGCGAAAAAGTTCGGTTTTTTCATCGGCCATGGAAGCGCGACAATACGCAATCAGATCATTCCATGAAGTCAGCACCGGCCTTTTTAAAACTCGCTCTTGGGAGAGCTTGATCGCTGCTGCGTGTACGACCTTGAGTTCCGCGGCCACGTTTTCTGAAACGCCTTTTACATCGGTGAGACGTTCAATCGGCGCAGCGACCGTCTGCGCGAAGCCGCCAAACTCCGCAAGCAGCGTCTTTGCGAGGGGTTTCACGTCGCGCCGGGGTATCGCTCGAAACAACACCAACTCGAGCAACTCATAGTCTTGGAGCCCATCGACGCCAGCCTTGCGAAAGCGTGCGCGCAAGCGCTCTCTATGCCCCTTGGTATGGTCTGCGCCGACGTCCTTTACGCTCATTATGCGTAGGGCGGCCGGTCAAGGCCTTTGGGCGAAGCAGTAAAAATCTCCGCACCGTTTTCGGTGACAGCGATCGAATGTTCAAACTGCGCCGATAGTGATTTGTCGCGGCTCACCGCGGTCCAGCCGTCTTTCAACAGTTTCACATCAGGTTTGCCTTCATTGATCATGGGTTCGATCGTGAAGAACATTCCTGTTTTTAGGGGCGTTGAGGGCGCGCGATGCAATGTGCCCATCCGGTCGCGGAAATGCGCATAATGAACAACGCTCGGCGGCGCATGAAAAACGCGCCCAAGGCCGTGGCCGCAAAAATCTCGTACGACGCTAAAGCCGTTTCCCTCTGCATGCGTCTGAATGGCTTCTGCGATATCAAAGAGCGTTGCGCCCGGACGAACGGCGTCGATCCCTTTCATCATGCACTCATACGTCGCATCCACGAGGCGACGGGCTTTCACTTTCGGCTCGCCTGCGAAAAACATACGGCTCGTATCGCCATGCCATCCATCCACAATAGGCGTCACGTCGATATTCAAGATATCGCCGTCGCGAAGCACCTTCGGCCCCGGAATGCCGTGACAAATGACGTGGTTGAGCGAGGTGCAACTCGAGTGCCGATAGCCTTTGTACCCAACGGTTGCGGGGACGGCGTCGTGATCGAGAATGAACTCCCGCGCGAGGTCGTCGAGCGACTGGGTCGTGACGCCAGGTTTTACGTGCTCGGTAAGCATGTCCAAACATCGCGCGGCCAGCGAACCGGCCTTTCGCATACCCTCATACTCTTCGGGCTTATGGATTGTGATGGCCTCGGTAGACGGCTCTTCTAAAACGTCTTGTTCCATTACAAGTCTACTTCAATGCGCTGGCGCAGAATTACATCGTGGACGGTGACGGCGCAATCATAACACAAGAGTTCCACGCCCGCCCTTTGTGCGTCCGCGAGGGCTTTTGCGTAGTCTGGATCAAGATCCGCCGCGGGTCGGAACCGGTCACAGTCCGAGCGCTGGACGACGAATAAATTCACCGCTCGCGCCCCCGTCGCGACCATGCGTGCAAGCTCCGCCAAGTGTTTGGCGCCCCGCGTGGTGCGACTGTCGGGAAATTCCGCGAGACCCGGATCTCGGGACAGGTGAACGTTCTTAATTTCCACAAAACACGGACTTTCTTGGGCGCCGCTCTCTAGCAGAATGTCGATGCGGCTCCCTTCGCCATATTTTACTTCCCGGCG
>JBCDBM010000210.1:0-5731 GCA_039183665.1 Pseudomonadota bacterium
ACCCACACATCAAGGTCAGGATTGGCGATCTTCAACCCTGTCGCAAAAGTCGGCGCGCGCCCGTGAATGGTGTGGAAGCCATAGGCGTTGACGTAATAGGGAAAGCGCGACGAGCAGCCGATGCCGGAAACAAAAACTGTCTGGTCCGGATCTGCTTGAATGTCGGCCAGCGTTTTTTGAACGCATTTTAAAATTGCGTAGTCGCCGCAGCCAGGGCACCAGCGTACTTCCTGGTCCGTCGCGAAG
Source organism: Pseudomonadota bacterium (assembly GCA_039183665.1). GTDB lineage: Bacteria > Pseudomonadota > Alphaproteobacteria > Caulobacterales > Parvularculaceae > Hyphococcus. The sequence continues at coordinate 247 of JBCDBM010000210.1, forward strand.
TCTTTGGCCGTCAAAGGTACTGTCATTTTGGTCTCGTTATTCCAATTGCTTATGAACTGCTGCCGCAAGAGCAGCTTGGACTTTCATTCCCACTCTCGCACATCACCGTGCCATCAGATTTGACTTCTTTGACCCCATCATGATCACTGCAACATCCTTGAAGGTGCAGCGAACATGTCGGGCTCGTTTCTCCGTTTCTGCACAGCACTTTAGCGCCATCGAACTCTTTGATACCGCCACGACCGCTGCAGCACCCACTGAAAAGTTGCCCGTTTAGGCACATTTTTTGGCTGTCCGCGTCAGCGCTCGTCTCAGCATAAGCGGCCGAAAAAAAGTCCGGAATGGTTACGTACGCTGCCGTCATATCTTCTGACGAAGACCCCTTTATCGAAAAGTCCATCGACAAAACGGCGCCACTCAATCCGATTAATCCAACAAGGACGAGCAACGTTCTCATGGCGCTACTCAGCCGCTTGCGCCGCTGGGATATTGGCGTCGATCGCATCGAGGATCTCTGAGATCTTAAACGGTTGCCCGGACACTTTGTTCAGCTGCACGACATCAACGCCGAGCTTGTCGCGCAACAGCGTCGCGCATTGGCCGGCGTTCATTTCAGGCAACAAAATTCGATCGTACCGGGACAGAAGCGTCTTCAAGTTTTTCGGCAGCGGGTTCAAATAGCGTAAGTGAATTTGCGCCACGTCGCGCCCTTGGCTGTTCGCCACCTGCACCGCGCGCCAGATCGCGCCATGGGTAGACCCCCAACCAACGACCGCAAGCGAACCTTTTTCGGGGCCCTGTTCGATCGTCTGATCGGGAATGAAATCAGCGACGCTTTCAACCTTTTTTGCCCGCAGTTCAGTCATCGCCTGGTGGTTATCCGCATCGTAAGAGATGTCGCCGGTGTCGATGTCTTTCTCAATCCCGCCGATACGATGCGCCAAGCCTGTATCTCCCGGCGCAACCCAGGGGCGTCCGAGCGTTTCATCATTCCGGGTCCAGATCGCGCGCTTTCGCGCGTCCATATCTTCGATCGCGGACGGCTTGCCGTTTGTCTCAATCGGCTCGAAGTCCGCCATGTCGGGGATCGACCATGGGCCTGAGGCGTTCGCGATATAGCCGTCGGTCAGCAAAAACACCGGCGTCATATGCCGGATGGCGATGCGCGTTGCTTCAATCGCCGCCTCAAAACAATCGCCCGGGTCGGCCGTCGCGATAACGGGCACCGGCGCGTCAGCGTTGCGGCCATAGACGGCTTGGTAAAGGTCTGATTGCTCGGTTTTGGTGGGCAAGCCGGTGGACGGACCGCCGCGTTGAGAGTTGACGATTACAAGCGGCAATTCGGTCGCGATTGCCAAGCCGATAGCTTCCGTCTTGAGCGCGATGCCTGGCCCTGAAGACGACGTCACCCCGATGGAGCCGCCATATGAGGCCCCAATCGCCGCACAACAGGCGGCAATTTCGTCCTCGGCTTGGAAGGTCGCCACGCCCAAATGACCCATACGCGTCAGGTGATGCAAAATCGGCGAAGCGGGCGTGATGGGGTAGGAGCAAAAAATGACGTCGCGATCGGCGAGTTCGCCGGCCGCAGCGAGGCCGAGCGACAGCGATTCAGCGCCGGTGATTGAGCGATACTCGCCAGCGGGCATCGGCGCTTCGCCGAGCGAATATTGCGGCACCGCGGCCGATAACTCAGCTGTCTCCGCAAAAGCGTGCCCAGCGTCCAACGCGGCCAAATTGCCTTTCAACGCCTCCGGCGCTTTTTTGGCGAATTTTGCGGTCGCCCAATCGGCGATGGGTTGGCGGTCACGTCCGAACATCCAAAGCACACACCCGAGCGCCCAGAAGTTTTTGCATTGCTCCGCATCGGATCGGTTGAGACCAAAGGGTTTGACGGCCTCAAGGGTCCGCGTGGTCATTTCGATTTCCACGACCTGGTAATCGTCAAGCTCGCCGGTTGTCCGCGGGTCCTCAGTGATGTTCGCTTTGGCAAAATTGCGGTCGTTGAAGGCGTCGGTGTTCAGCAAAATAAGCGCGCCTTTCGGCAGGGTCTTCAGATTGACCTTGAGCGCGGCTGGGTTCAGCGCGACAAGCACGTCCGGTTCATCGCCTGAGGTTTTGATTAGCCGCTCGCCGAGATTGATCTGGAACGCAGAGACGCCAAAAGTTGTGCCCACAGGCGCACGAATTTCAGCCGGAAAATCCGGAAAAGTCGCGAAGTCCGAGCCCGCGAGCGCCGTTGATTCGGCAAATTGCGCGCCCAGCAGTTGGACGCCGTCGCCGGAGTCGCCAGCAAAGCGCACAACCACATTTTGAGAAGCGGGGGTGATTTTCGACATGAAAAGCGGTCAATCCTGCTGCGAGCGTTCTAAAATGGCAAATCTGGCCCCAAAAACAAGCGTCTGTCGTCTGGTTGGCGCTGAATCCTGGCCCTCAGTTAATCTCTCTGGCGAACCGATCCGCATATTGTCGGCGCCGGCCGAGCGCACACATCGTCACTCCCACCTCAGGGCGCAAGCGAAATTTTGTTTTGTACTGCATAGAAATCCTGAAAACCCGTCAGTGGCTGCTGGTTACGGCCATTTTGGGACGCCTATTGTGAGGCCTCAAAATTGCGTTATGAGGCTTACGCCAGACGCGCGCGCCATCTGAGGCCAAGAGAGGGAACAGACATGAAGTTTTTTGTGGATACAGCCGATGTCGACGAGATCAAATCGCTCATCCCCACTGGCCTTGTGGATGGGGTGACCACCAATCCTAGCCTAATTATGAAATCCGGCCGTGATTTTCGCGAAACGGTTGCGGAGATTTGCCGCCTGACGCCCGGTCCCGTAAGCGCCGAGGTCACCGCCACCGAGGCTGATGCGATGATTTCCGAGGGCAAATCGCTGGCGAAAATCGCCGACAATGTGACGGTGAAAGCCCCGTTGACCATGGAGGGCCTCATTGCGTGCCGCGCGCTGTCCGCTGAAGGTATCGACGTAAATGTGACCCTATGCTTCTCAGCGAACCAGGCGTTGCTGGCGGCAAAAGCCGGGGCCGCTTTTATCTCGCCATTCATTGGCCGGCTCGACGATATCGGCATTGACGGCATGGAGCTGATCCAGGAGATCCGCGCGATCTACGACAATTATGATTTCCGGACGGAAATCCTTGCGGCGTCAATTCGCACGGTAAACCACGTGAAATTCTCCGCCCTTGCAGGCGCAGATGTCGCTACCGCGCCGCCAGCGACGCTAAAGGCTCTTGTGAAGCATCCTTTAACGGATAAGGGCCTTGAGGCGTTTCTCTCGGACTGGGCAAAAACCGGCCAGAAGATACTCTAGGGAAAATGCGCGTCTGATTTGCTGAGTGGGATTACCCGTTGTCGTCGGGGCCTTTTTCAACGCGCATATCTGAGCGCGCGCTTTCGATAATCCGCCGCAAGCCGATTGGATCGTCAAGATCCGGCAATTCAATCACGCCCACGCCGGTGCCGCGCATCACGAGTTGGCCATAGTTTAAAAACCGCCCCCAAATCGACTGGCGCAGTGTGATCTCCTCGATCTTATTCAGACTCACCTCTTGGGTGCGCCGCGAGATCAAGCCGGTCTTGTAAACAAAGCGGAATGTGGTGACGACGATTTCTGTCGTAACCAGAACCACAAAATGAACCGTGATGATAAGCACCCCGGCGACGCCCGCTATGCCGGCGCACCACCACCCCACGCGGATTGTCTCGTAAGGAATCCCCGCGACGAACTGCATGAATAGATACAACGCCACGGTCGCAAGACCGAGCGCGAACCAGAACATCGGCCAAAAGCTGTAGGTCCAATTGAAATTGGCGCGATGGACGATCTGCTCCCCCGTTGCGAGGGTCTTCTGCACATAGCTCGACATAATGCTCCAAAGTCCCCCAAATCCGCCATCCCGTGGAGTCAGATATAGGGGTTTTTCTGGCCAACGAAAATGCCCAGTTTCTTCTGCCGCCGCGAGCGACGCGTTGTTTCTCCTGAAAATCGACGGTAAGACCCGGTTTTCAACCGGCGGCGCCGGGCGCTCCATCCAATCCACAACAATTTGGGGACGTATGTCGAAGCACCAATATATCTATTTCATGTATGACCTGGAGAAGCACTATTCAGGCGGCAAAAAAGTCTTCGAAGGCATAAATCTTCAGTTCCTGCCGGACGCAAAAATCGGGGTTGTCGGGGTCAACGGCGCTGGTAAATCGACGCTTTTGCGGATCATGGCGGGTGTTGAAACTGAGTATAATGGCGAGGCCTATGCGGCCGACGGCGTCCGGGTCGGCTATCTGGCGCAAGAGCCTGAACTGAACCCAGACAAAACAGTGTTCGAAAATGTGCTGGAAGGGGTCGGCGATCTGAAGGAGAAAATCGTCGCGTTCAACGCTGTCTCCGCAGAACTGGGCGAGAATTACACAGACGAACTCATGGCCAAAATGGCCGAGCTTCAAGAAGAGATCGACGCGGCCGATGGGTGGGATATCGACTCGCGGATTGAGATGGCGATGGAAGCGCTGCGTTGCCCGCCGGCCGACTGGACGGTCGACAAGCTTTCTGGGGGTGAAACGCGCCGCGTTGCGCTCGCGCGCTTACTCCTCTCGAAGCCGGACCTCTTGCTCCTCGACGAACCGACGAACCATTTGGATGCGGAATCTGTCGCTTGGTTGGAACATCACTTAAGCGAATATGCGGGCGCCGTCGTCCTCGTGACCCATGATCGCTACTTCCTTGACAACGTTACGGGTTGGATTTTGGAGCTCGATCGGGGGCGCGGTGTTCCCTATCAAGGCAATTATTCTTCATGGGTCGATCAGCGCCGCAAACGGTTTGATCTTGAACAACGCGAAGAAGCCAATCGCGCCAAAACGCTTGATCGCGAAGTGGAGTGGATCAACGCTAGCCCCCGTGCGCGCCAAGCCAAATCCAAAGCCCGTATCAAGTCCTATGAGGAGCTGCTCGCCAAAGCCGGCAAAGAGGAATTGTCCACAGCGCAAATTCAAATTCCGCCGGGCCCCCGCCTTGGCGGATCCGTCATTGAGGCGACCGGTCTAAAAAAGGCTTTTGGCGACAAGTTATTGTTTGAGGATTTGTCGTTTCGATTGCCGCCCGGCGGCATTGTCGGTGTCATCGGACCGAACGGCGCCGGCAAGACGACGTTATTCCGTATGCTTACGGGACAGGAAGCACCGGACGAGGGTGCGCTCAAGGTCGGAGAGACTGTAAAGCTTGGCTATGTGGATCAAAGCCGCGCATCTCTAGAAGCTGATAAATCTGTGTGGGAAGAAATATCCGGCGGTTTGGATATCGTGGCCCTAGGCAATCGAGAAATTCCCTCCCGTGCTTATGTCAGTTGGTTCAACTTCAAAGGCGGCGACCAACAAAAGAAAGTTGGCGTTCTGTCCGGGGGCGAGCGCAATCGCGTGCATCTGGCGAAGATGCTTAAAGAGAGCGCAAACTTGATGTTGCTTGACGAACCG
>JBCDBM010000211.1:0-5646 GCA_039183665.1 Pseudomonadota bacterium
CCGCTTAGGAGGCGGTTGCTCTATGCAGCTGAGCTACGGGGCCAAACTTCAATTCAACCTCAAATAACCATTACAAAATGATAGCTTATAAAATAAGACGAAACACTCGGAATTTGATACGCCATCCCGCTGAGCGACTGCCGCGCGTGCAGACCCATACCAGACTCAGCCAATTCGTGTCACCCGCGTAAAGGGAACGCAAGGAGAGAACCTGTTGTCTTGCGCCTACCATTGGTTGGGCTTTACCATCGCCAAAGCAAATTCTCGCCGATACCCGCAAGGAGCTATTATGTCTGCTTGGCCTGACATCCCCTATGAGCGATGGGCGCCGACCGGCGCGAGCTTGCACATGTGGTCGCAAATTGTCGGTAAGTTTCGCTTGGCGCTCACACCATGGGTGAATCACTCCTGGCACGCGACGCTCTATTCAAACGCCCGCGGTCTCACCACATCGCTTATCCCCGGCGACCAGACGAGCTATGAGGCCGCTTTTGATTTTATCGATCATGTGCTCATCATATCGGCGAGCGACGGCCGCCAGGCGTGCATAAAACTTGAGCCGCAATCGGTGGCCGACTTTCACGCGCAATTCTTGGCGGCCCTGGACCGTTTGGGCGTTCATGTTTCGATCCATGGCGCGCCGAACGAGGTTGCGGACCCTGTTCCCTTTCATCAGCAGACAGATAAAGGCGCGTACGACCCTGACGCAGCGCATGACTTCTGGCGCGCGCTTATCGCGATCGACAGTGTTTTCAACACGTTTCGAACGGGGTTTTTAGGGAAGGTCAGCCCTGTGCATTTGTTCTGGGGGAGTTTCGATCTGGCGGTGACGCGCTTTTCCGGGCGAACCGCCCCGCGGCATCCAGGCGGCATCCCAGCTTTGCCGGATGCGGTAACGCGCGAAGCCTATTCTCATGAGGTCAGCTCAGCGGGGTTTTGGCCGGGCGGCGGCGGCGTCGATTATCCAGCCTTTTACGCCTATGCGTATCCTACCCCCGAGGGCTTCAAGAAAGCGCCCGTCGACCCCCCAGAGGCATTCTATTTCGACCCTCTTGGAGAATTCGTTCTTCCCTACGACGCCGTACGCAACTCGGAAACGCCGGCGCAAACGCTATTGCGGTTTTTACAGACGACCTATGACGCCGCCGCGCGGCTGGGTAGGTGGGATCGGGCCGCCCTAGAGGGCGATTTCGGCAAACCGCTGACGCCACGGGCGATCGATTGACCGCTCGGCGATAAATTCCTTCCGCGCCGCAGCATGGTCGGGCGTTCGACCATAGAAATTTCCGCTTCTCGGCGCCGAATCGTTTTCCTTCCGCTGATTAACCGCCATAATCCGACCTCACGGTGGCGGGCAGTCGGTGGAGGACGGGATCATGGCGCGTAACAATTCAACGCTTATTGCGGTTGGCGTTTTGGCGGCTTTTGCCGCTGGCCTCATCATCGGGAGGACGCTTGCGCCGCAATCGGCCTCGGATGATGCGCCGAACAGTCAAGACCTGATCGCGGCGGAACCGAGAGATGCCGGCAATGGCGAGCGCCGGAACTTTCAAGAGCGCCGCGCAGACGACGCGCCGCGCATCGAACCCTTGGCGATAGATGGGTTCGCCTATGAGCGTTTGGTGCTTGATACGAGCACAGATGAACCGAGGGCCTGTTTCCAATTCACTCAAGACTTGGATGCGAGCGGTGAGATCAACTACGCGGATTATGTTCGCCTGACCCCAGATCCGGGTGTCGCTGCGTCTGCGGAAGGCGCGTCGTTGTGCCTAACCGGGTTGCAATTTAATGCTGATTACCGCGCTCGCTTGCGCGCGGGGTTGCCCGCGGCGTCAGGCGAAGAGCTTGAGCGAACTGAAGATGTTCTCGTGGCCTTTGGCGACAAGCCATCTTATGTGGGATTTGCTGGCGATGGCGTCATTCTCCCCCGGCTCGAAGCCGACGGCGTTGGGATTGAAACTGTCAATGTCGAGAAGCTCGCAATCGAAGTTTATCGTGTTTCCGATCGAGGCCTTGTTCAAAAAAATATTGTTGCCGGTGAGGCTACGGGCGAAAATCGGTACTCGTACATTTGGAACGAAGAAGACGGCTCCGATACGGGCGTTAAGGTCTGGGAGGGTGAAATTGAAACGCCGTCTCTGCGAAACGAGTTAGCGACAACGGTCTTTCCGCTCGGCGCGGCGCTTCCGAACCTGCAGCCAGGCGCCTACTTTCTAAAAGTGCGCGACGCCTCTCCTGGCGCCGACGACTTTCGCTCGGCGCAAAGCTGGCGTTGGATTCTTTATACGGATTTGGCGCTGACAACCTATTCGAGCCCCGACGGAATTGATGTGTTTGTGCGCTCGATCGATACCGGCAGGCCGGTCTCCGGTGCGGAATTGTCGTTGATCGCCACGAACAACGATCTCTTAGCGTCAGCGGTAACGAATGGCGATGGGCGCGCTCGGTTCGATGGGGCGCTGGTCAATGGCGACTATCCCTTAACGCCGCGCATGATCATGGCCTATGGGCCACAAGATGATTTCGCCGCACTCGATTTGTCCCGCGCGCCGCTCGATTTATCCGATCGCAATATCGCGGGTCGCGCCGCGCCGTCGAAAATCGACGGCTATATCTATCTCGATCGCGGCATTTATCGTCCCGGAGAAACGGCCTTTATCACAGGGCTTGTCCGCGACGACGCAGGCAGAGCCATTGAAGACCGGCCGCTGACCGTGACCATATATCGGCCCAATGGCGCGCAAGCGGACCAACGTCGCATCGATGGTCTCGATATCGGCGGGTATTCGTTTTCTTTCGCGGTTCCCGATGGCGCCGCGCGGGGCGTTTGGCGCGTGGAAGCGGTCGCCGATGGGTTGGATAGAGCCGCGGGGCGCGTAACGTTTTCTGTCGAAGACTTTGTGCCGCAGCGGTTGGAGGTTTCCGTTGAGGCCAACGAGACTATTCCCATGCGCTTTGGCGAGCGGCGCCAAATAGCGGTCGCGAGTCGCTATCTTTATGGCGCGCCGGCGAGCGCCTTGCCCGTCGAAGCTGAGGCGCGATTGCGTCTAGACCCTAATCCGTTCCCAGATTTTTCTGATTTTCGATTTGGTCCTGTCACAGGGCGTTTTGATGAACGCTTTTTGCGGCTGCGGACAACGACGACAGATGGCAATGGCGAGGCGGCTATTGAGCTAAGCATCGATGATGCGCCCGCCAATTACGGCGCGCCCATGCGCGCTGACGTGGTGGTGGGCGTCGTTGAACCGGGCGGACGTCCCGTCAGAGAAAGCGCGCGCGTGCCAGTGCGACCGGACGACAATTATGTGGGCTTGCGCCTGGCCGATGGCAAAGACGGTTTTGGCGATGGCGAGTTGGCGTCCATCGACGCTGTGTTGCTTGATTGGCGCGGCGATGTCGTCGAGGGCGAGTTAGAGTGGCGCCTTGTAGAAGAGGACTATTGGTTTGATTGGTATCGCGATGGCGGACAATGGCGTTGGCGTCGTTCCTTCCGAGATATCCTTATCTCTGAAGGACGGGCGCCGACGGGGCCTGACGCTCTTTCAAGCTTGGTTGGCGAACGCCTGGAGCCGGGTTCATACAGGCTGACCGTTTCGCATGCCGGCGGCAAAGCGAAAAGCGCCATTCGCTTTTATGTCGGGTGGCGATCATACGCGGCCGGCGCGCAGTCGCCCGATCAAGCTTCGCTCACGCTGCAGAACGAGACCGTTGCGCCCGGATCTCGCGCGCGGCTTTATTTGAATCCGCCCTACGAGGGTGAAGCATTGATCGCCATCGCGACCGACAGGGTCCATTCGGTCCAGCGCGTCAAAGTTGGCGCAGATGGTCGCGAAATCACGATCGAAACCAATCCTGAATGGGGCAATGGGTTTTATGTGCTGGCGACGGTTGTGACGCCGCGCGATCCGGTGGCGCAGCCCGCGCCGCGGCGCGCCATGGGCGTTGCCTATGTGCCATTTGACATGTCGGAACGGACCCTAAGCGTGTCGCTCGATGCGCCACAGCTTCTGCGGCCGCGCCAACAATTAGATCTGCCGATCGAGATTGGCGGCGCGGATCCAGGTGAGCCCGTGATGGTGACGCTCGCTGCAGTGGACGAGGGGATATTACGACTAACAAAGTTCTCAAGCCCTGACCCCGTGGACCACTATTACGGCAAGAAGCGATTGGGCGTTGAGATTCGCGATGATTATGGCCGCATTTTGGATCCCAATCTCGGCGCCGCAGCGCGCTTTGGCGGTGATCAACTGGGCGGCGAAGGCTTAACTGTTGTCCCAACAAAATCCGTTGCGCTATTTTCCGGCCTGCTGACGGTGGGTGAAGACGGTCGCGTGATCGCGCCGGTCGACGTGCCTGATTTTAATGGCGAGCTTCGTCTGATGGCGGTCGCGTGGTCTGCAAATAAATTGGGCTCGGCGGCCGCGCCGTTGACGGTCCGCGATGCCGTTCCCGCCGTCCTCGCCTTGCCGCGGTTCCTTGCACCAGGCGATACGGCCACGGCAACTTTGCTGATCGACAACGTGGATGGGGCCGCGGGCGACTATACAGTTTCGTTGACGGGGGAGGGGCCCGTATCCATCGCTCGTGAAGACACCTTCACCTTAGAAAGCGGCGAAAAGGCGACCCAGACATTCGCCTTTGAGTCGGCGTCTATGGGTATCGGCGCGGTCAATATGTCCGTCAACGGACCAGATGGATTTTCGGTTTCGCGCGCCTATCCAATTCAATCGCGAACACCATATTTCCCCCTAACGGAAGTCCGAACAGCGGCGATGGAGCCGGGCGAAACATTTTCCGTTTCGGAAGCAGTTCTCGAGCCTTTTGTCGATGGGTCGACCGACCTCTCCGTGTCGTTCTCGCGACTTTCCGGCATCGAGCCGGGGCCGCTCCTCGATTCGCTATATCAATACCCGTATGGCTGTTCCGAGCAGCTGACGAGCGTGGCGACGCCCTTGCTCTTTGTAGATGTTTTGGGCGGTGAGGTTGGGCGCGACCCTAATCGTGCTGTGCGACCGCGCGTCCAAAAAGCGATTAACACGTTGCTGAACCGTCAGGGTACGGATGGCGCCTTCGGTCTTTGGCGCGTGAGTGATCGCGCGGCGAGCCCCTGGCTTGGGGCGTACGTCACAGACTTCCTCTATCGCGCGGCGCAAGAAGGTTATGGCGTGCCGGCCGAAGCGTTGGAGCGCGCTTATGATTCCTTGGCGGACGTTGCGCGCATCGATCAGTTCTATCTCGCAAGCTACCAGACCTCCGTTTACGAAAGTGAGTCAAGCAACGACACGCGTGAGCGCTTGCGGCGGCGATCGGCGGCTTATGCCTCTTATGTGTTGACGAGGGCGGGACGAGCGGATCTTTCCGATTTGCGATATTTCCACGATGCCCTTCTTGACGATACGCCAAGTCCGCTCGCGAAGGCGCATATCGGCGCAGCGCTTTCATTTATGGGCGATCGCGCGCGCGCAACGAGCGCCTTTACCGCCGCTGTTAACGCCATCGGCTGGAGCAATACCGGGGATTACTACCAAACGCCCCTGCGAGATATCGCCGGCGTTTTGTCCCTCGCGGCTGAAGCCGGAGAAGATGCGCTACTGGAAATTTTAGCTGAACAATTAGCGACGGCGATGAAAGACCCGCGCCGTATGC
>JBCDBM010000212.1:0-5640 GCA_039183665.1 Pseudomonadota bacterium
ACAAACGCGACTCGAATGCGTCATCTTCGCTGATGCCGTGATACTCAAACGGATATTGAGCGTGAAAGACCTCCGCAGGCATCGGGCCAAAGCGCGCCTTATAGGGCGCGACTTTTCCGGTGAGCGCCATCGTCATTAGGGTGCGTCCATGATATCCGCCGCGGAAGGCGACGACGCCCCGGCGCCCAGTATAAGCGCGGGCGATTTTCACGGCGTTTTCGACTGCCTCTGATCCGGTCGATAAGAAAAGCGTCTTCTTTGGACTTGGTCCGGGCGCAACGTCATTCAGTTTTTCTGCGAAGGCTACGTAAGCCTCATAGGGCGTCACCTGGAAACAAACATGTGAAAAAGTGCTGAGTTGTTCATTGACCGCTTCGACGATACGCGGATCAGAGTGCCCCGTATTGCAAACGGCGATACCTGTAGCGAAATCGATATATCGATTGCCTTCAACATCGTAGATTTCTGCATTCTCGCCGCGCACCGCGAATCGCTGATGCATCGAACCGACCCCGCGTGCGACCGCCATTTCGCGCCTTCGCCAAAGACTCTCGTTGGTTTCGGTTGTCATTGTCATGTCCTTTGTAAATATGTGATCGGCTATCAGCGAGTTCGACGGTCTGAAAAACTATTTCGACGTGCGGCGTTCAGTCCTCAGAAGTGGCCGATCTGTCGAGCGCAAGTGCGGGCCAAGCCATCAAAACCGCACTGATCGCAAGGCCAATGAGCGCAAAATTAATCAGGGTGCCGAATGATCCGCCGGAACTCAATAACATACCGGCGAGAAGCGGACCCGAAGCAAGCCCAAGCTTAGAGAAAAACCCGCCCAACGCCGACATGCGACCGGCTTTGTCAAATTCGGCGGTCATCCCCAAGAGATAAGCCATGCCTAGTCCCCAGGTGATGCCCGTTGCGCAATTGGCGACCATATAGGCCCATGGCTGTGCGCTTAAATGGAACAGACCTGTAAAACTCAGTGTTAACACCATCCCAAAAGCAAGGGGTATAAGCCGGCCAAACTTCAGTCCGACGATCATCACAACCAGCGGGCCAAGCAAGGCCACCCAAGTTGCGAGCCCTAACGCGAAGGTCACATAGAACCGATCTAGTCCATAGTTTAGGCCTAGGCGAATGATGAACGCCAAAAGCGCCATATTCGCCGCCTGGAACATGAAAATTGCGGCGAGCGTTAGACTAAGCGGCCCGACGCGAATGCCGCCTTCCGCAACAGTGCGTTTAATCCGGTCAGCGGGGTAGCGATGAAGAAAGGGCAGCATCGCTAATGTGATGACACTGAAGGCAGTGAGAGCCAAAAACAATGCTTGCGTTCCATAGACCGGCACCAAGCGCGGCAAAAACATGACGCCCAAACCACCCAAGCCGAATTGAACAAACAACAAAGCGCCAAATGTTCGATCCGGCGTTTTCGTCCGAGCAATGACGGCAAACGCGATCCCCACAAGAAACCCGCCGATCAATCCGTGACCAAGCCGCATCCACAAAAGGACGTCCGCATTCTTAATGCCAATGGACCCCAGATCGAGTGCAATAAGCCCAATAAGGGATGCTATTGCCATTGGTCGCCAGGCCAAAAACTTGACGATCGGCACAGCGATAAGTGCGCCGACGGCCGCGCCATAAATGTTCGCAGACCCAATATTGCCCGCAGCGCTTTCGCTAATGCCCATCCCTGAGACCAGGCCATCAACGATGGCGGCCATAATGTTCACATAAAAAAGCCCTGCGGTGCCTAGAAATGCGAGCAGGATAGCAGCGATCAATCCGTCGGGCGGCGCCTTGGGGAATGCGCCGCTGCGTCCATCGCTTGTGACAGGAGCGTCGGTCATTCACTCGCCTCGCACATAGAGTTGTATATGTTGCTTGCAACGATCGCTTTTGCCCATGCGAACTGCGAGTCGTCGCTGATATAGTAGTAGATGACGTCATTGGGCATCAAGACCATGGACAGACCGCCAAAGCCCGACATGAACGGTATCCATACAGACGATGAGCACCCCAAATAGTCTTTCCCGTCCCACGCCCAAAAACCATTATTGTATCGGAACGGGACTTCAGGCGCTGGCAGGCCGGGGTCGTCCGGTGCTTGTTGTAATGCGGCGCGCAATGCATCTTGGTCCAAAGTAGCGGCGCCATTCACAGCGCCGCCATCCAGCGCAACAAACGATCCAATTTTTGCAAGATCGTCTGGCGTAAATGTCAGGCCCCACCCCACAAAGGGCTGATCAACCGTATCGCGAGTGCGTCGCGTCTCGTGTGAAACCGGCGAGAGGCCAATGGCGCGCCAAATAGGATCGACGAGAAGATCGTCATAAATGTCGCTATCGGGACCATTTTGCTCGCGTAAAAACGCTTGCAGCGCGACACCGAGGATATAGTGATCAGTCGTGTGATAAACCCACTGCTCTCCCGGATCGCTCTTCTTGGGATAGATATTGCAAGCGCGCTCAATTTTGTCTTTGTGGCTCGAGTCAATAAAGAAGCCGTCGCGCACCGATGCGCTTTCATCTTCGTCATACACTGTTGAGCGATAACGACCGGTAGCCATGTCGAGCGCGTTGCCAAACGTTACATCTTCCCATCCTACTTGCGCGCATTCGGGGACATAATCTTTGATGAGCAGCTCCGAGACGCCAGGGTAAAGGAGTTCAGCGCGCATCATGGCGAGCCCCGCGAAGATTGATTTTGATAAAGAGTATGACGGTAACGCAATATCTTCGCAGAACGGGTAGGGGCCTTGGCGCGTCGCGCAGCCGCTTCGATAATGAACGCCGTCCAATAAAACGCCATAAGTGGTGAGGCTTTCTGGCGTAACATCCGCTGGCGACGCGAAGCCATTGGGGTCGATCGCGGGAAAGTCCTTCGAAAGATCGGTAAAACTCTTGGTTGGAATGCGGTTAGCTAGCTCGTTCTCGAACGCAATACGCGCCGCTTGGGCGCCGGCGACCTCTCCCGGAACATAAGCGGCGTCGCCGACGCCCCACATATCGAATTGGAAGTAGTAGCACGTCTCTGAAGAAATCTGATAAGCGACCCGTGATACGTCGCCGGCGTCATTGAATAAGAACGACATGACGCCATTATGAGTGCAGTTCGCGTTGTTCTCTTGTAGCGCGAACGGGAAGGCGGCCCGAGTAAACCCATTATCACTGCTTTCTGTCCAAACTTTACCGGGGCCTACAATATAGTCCCAAAACGGATGATCGGTTCTCGTTAAAGCCCGTTCCAAGGGGACTAACTGATCGCCCGTTTGCGTGAATGCGAATGTGAAAGATGGCGGCGTGACAATCTGGTCAATGCCCAAAGACATGAAGTTGAGATTATCGCGAACGACCGAGAAGTCGCCCTGGCTCGGTGAAAACGATAGAACGCCTTCAAACTTGGTCTTAGACGGCTCGAAACCCTCTGCCGGCGCAAATGACGCCATCGAGACGGGGCGCGGCAATGCGGACTCTCCGAGCAAGAATTCGCTTGTTAAAAGCTCTCTCGGTCCGGTCTCAGGAGTGTCCGAAAAAGACTGCCGCGCAGAAACGCGAATATTGTCAGCCCAACACGTATCGTTTGACGCGTTGCCGTCGACACGCAGCCTTATAATTACCGGAGTGCCTTCCGGCGGCGTTTCAACGGTCACCGACCCCGAATACAACGTGAACCCGTCGTCGCCGCCATCTTCTACTCGTAATGCTTCAACCCACGAAGATCCCCCGTCAATGGAGGCCTCGCCGACGCAGGCGTCGTCGCCTTCAAGATCGTCCGCAGCAAACGACACGGATATAATGACTTCTGGCGGCCCTTGAATGCCAAGCGCGATAAATGCAAAAGCCTTCTTTGTCAGTCGCAACGAATAGTTGCCTGCATAGCTCGTGACGGCCGTTGTCCCATCGCCGCCTGACCGCCAACCATCCGCATTTCCATCTTGGAAGTCATCTGTAAACAGCGTTTGCGCTTGCGCTTGGGACACCAGCAATAGGAATCCCGCCAAGACACCAGGGATGATTTTCGCCACAGCGTTTAGTCGCATGTCACGCCGCCCTCAGTTAGAATTTTCGTCAGCGGCGCTAGTCTTTCTTTGTGAGTACGCCACTGATCGCGAGACGTGTTGTAGAGTGGCTGACGGACTTGCGCAGCGCTCGCCGTTGCCGTGGGCTTGGCGCTCTGATGAAAGTCAAGGCACGCAGACTCCCATGGCAAGCCGCAATGAGCGATGATTGCTCGACTGACGGATTCTTGGTCATCAACTAGCGCCTCATAGTCGACATCGAAGATCCGTTGCCCAAACAATTCTCGCCAATGCCCCATGAGCCGATGATACGCTAGGTAATAATGACCTATGTCTTCCAAGTCATAGGAAAAAGGATATCCCATCCGGAAGAGCGTTTTGTACATGGCGTAACAAGAAGCGAGGGGATGACGGCGCAGATGTATGATCTTCGCGTTTGGCATCGCTTTGGCGATTAAGCCCAGATAGAGATAGTTCGCAGGCGTCTTATCGATGAGAAACGGACCCCGCTCGCCATACCCTCTCATTGCGGCGGCGCATGCGTCGCCCAGGGTCCGCATGTCGGCTTTCGCGCTATTTCGGATGAGCTCATTTTTGCTTGCGGCTGGTTGCCCGGCGCGAATGACGGCGTAGGCTAGATCGTTGATCTCCCCTAAGCTGTCGACCTGGCTATGAGCGCTCAAAATTCGGTCGACGAGAGTCGTTCCGCTTCGCGGCAACCCCAAGACATAGATCGGGCCGATCGCGTCAGACTGCGTGCTTGGAAAGGACGCCCAATCTTTGTCGAACGTTTGAATAATGTCATTGGCCGCTGCGACATCTGTCGCTTCAACGTTGTAGGACAGTCGCGCGCGCCGCGCTTTTGCGCCCCGAGCGATCGCGTCAAACGACGCCTCATGCTCGCCAACATCTTCTAACTCTTTTCCAAGGGCGAAACACAGCGGCGACTCTCGCGGATCCCCAGGTTTTATTGTGCTCAACCGATCGCGAAGCTCATCAATATGGTTTGACGCGAATGTTTGTTTTTTAAGTGTCGCTCGGTTGTAGTATAAATCGCCTTCGTCCGGCGCTGTTCGAATAATCTCGTCAAGCAACGCCTCTGCTTCGTCCAATTCACCAATCGCGATTGCTGCACTCGCGACAAGATAAATCCGATTCAAAGAGTTGGGCGCTAGTGCGCGCGCGCGACACGCGCAGCGATAGGCAGCCTCGTGCCTGCCCAGTTGCGTGTAGAGCGCGGACAATTGTCGGTTGATCTCAGGATCAGTCTCTGAGTCCCTTTCAATTTCCGCAAAGGCGGAAAGTGCTTCTGCGACTTGTCCTATGTAAGTGTGTGATTCCGCTGCGACCAGCCGCACATCGAGCCTTTCCGACGCTTTCGTGCGCGCGGTTTCGGCATGTCGATGAGCGCGTTCAAACTCATTTTTTCGTTGTGCAATTCGCGCCAATAAAATCCAGCCGTCGGGCTCCGCTGGATATGCGCTCACTAACTGTTCGCATGACTTTTCAGCTTCGTGAAGCTGCCCGCGTCGAATGAGATCGTTTGCCGCCCCGCGCAATTCATCGAGTTTCGAGGGCGTTGAATTTGGGCGAGGACTAAGCATCGCGACTTCGCTAAAAAT
>JBCDBM010000213.1:0-5577 GCA_039183665.1 Pseudomonadota bacterium
AGACGTTCGGGGCATGTTACTTTCGACCAAAAATTTGGATTTTCGCGCAGAAGTTTCAGGAACAGTGCGAACTCTGGTCCGTCAACGGGCTTAGAAACGTTAGGACGCCCCATATGATCGACAACAACTGTCGTCGGTAAGCTGGCAAAGAAATCGTAGAGTTCCGGAAGCTCGGCGGCTTCGAAATAGATGACAATGTGCCAGTCAAGCGGTTTGATTTTCTCAGCGATTTTCATCAGCGGTTCTCGCGGCAATGCGTCCACGAGGCGTTTTACAAAATTGAATCGTACGCCGCGCACGCCGCCGTCATGGAGCCTTTGTAAATCGTCTTCGGAGATATCGGCGTTCACACTGGCGACGCCGCGCGCTTTGTTTTCGGAATGGGCGATGGCGTCTAGCAGCGCGCGATTGTCGGTCCCGTGACACGTCGCTTGGACGATGACATTGCGTGAAAATCCCAAATGGTCGCGCAGATCGAAGAGTTGATCCCTTGAGGCGTCGCAAGGCGTATATTTACGCTCTGGCGCGTATGGAAACCTGCTGCCCGGGCCAAACACATGGCAATGGGCGTCAACTGCGCCGGCAGGGGGGACGAATGTCGGCTTGGACGGGTTTTGCGCCCAATCCAACCAGCCAGGCGTTTTCTCAAAACTCGTTTCCGTCATCGCTCCCTCGCTTTTTTATTGCGCTCGATTGCCCTTAGCCGCGCCCGGTCCGTCGTTGTCGTAACGGCCGGTGTTGGGCTGATGAGAGGCGCTTTCGGCACGCAGTTAGCGCGCTTTGTATGCCGTGAGGCTCAATGATGACCAATTGAAAAAAAGCACCTTCCATAAGAAAAAGCTAAGATGATGGATAAGCTGGCATCTTGGCGTTCGTTGGCGTTAGAGGGGTCTGCTTCTTCGGTCGGGTTGACGAAGCGAATTCCTATACTGATCGCCTATATGTAAGAGTTTAGGAGGACGGCCGACGTCCCGGTAGCCTAAAACTAACACGCAACGTCAGTAAGATGGGTATTAGAGATCGATGATTATCTTTACAAAGAGGGCTTGTTTCAGACTGAAGCCTCGATATTGTCAGGCGTCAACCGCGTTCATCGGAATTGTTTCCGAAATCGGATTTCAACAACGCGTCCCAGCGGATCGATCTCGTCTTTTTGGAATCGAACGGGCGCCAGGCCGTTCTCGTCGCGCACCTGGATTTTTTGATCGAACAGGTTCTTCGCTTCTAAGGTTAATCGTGAACTAGCGAGCCATGGAAAGGCGCGCCCCAATCCACGGTCAGAAGAGAAGTCTCTAAAGAGGCGTGCGTTGACAAGTGACAAATCGCTGAAACGGAGCGCTCCATTTTGACCGCCATCATTATCAATCTTAGAGCCTTGCTGCCATACATATGATATCCGAGCGCCCCAGCCGCGATGGGCATAGTTCATGCGCAGATCAAGTTGATGGCGGGGCGTGCCGCCGAAACGGCCAGCCGCATCGCCGTTTAAATAATCCAACGCAGGCAATCCGGCTGCGCTCAACGCGGAGTCCCTGAGTTGCCAGGTGTGATACAGGGAAAGCTGTATCCGACCGCCCGGCCTGCTCGCGCCCCTGCGCCGCGGAAAGCCGCCGCCTGGCGCGGCGCGGCGACTGTCGCTCGAGGCGCCGCCATTCTGCCGGTTTGGTCGTTGCTGACCGCGTTCGTTGCGGATCGACGAGGGCGGTCCAGATCGCGAAGGATCCTCGACAGACCGTGAATAGCTGAAGCCCCAGCGAAGCCTGTTGTTGTCAGTCTTTTCGAAATTGATCGGCCGGCGATCGATGAATGAAAGGACGCCATCTTGATCCGTTTGGAAACGTTCTGGAAAAATCGCTCGCACTGCTGCTGTCTCCTGCGGCAAGTCTCCGATGGCCGTATCTGTTGTTACGTTGAGGTAGTCGATCGAAAGCGTAAAATCAGCGTCGTCAAAAGGCTCGACCTTTACCCCAACTTGTATGGTTTTTTTTGTTTCGGCCGCTAGATCCGGGTTGGCGCCCGTTAGGATTGACGCAAATACGGTATCGCCTGAGACAAAATCGAATATTCGTTGATTGGGCGTAATGATGATTGGATCGCCCAACTGCGAAATTGACGGCGCCGTTTCTTCGAGAGAGTAGGACGCTAAAATTCTGAAGTTTTCTACAGGGTTCCATTGAATGCCGCCGCCGCCCGACAGAAGCACGTCAAAATCAGAAAAATACTCAACGAGACCATTGGCGTTTAGATCCAAATCGCCAAGTACTTCGTGGCTCTGCAATAGTGGAATGTCCGCATTAAGTTGCACATCGGCGATCTCTCGAGAGAGTGTTGCCTTTGTCGCCTGGCCCGCAAAATTCGTTGAGGCTTCGGACTTGCGATGCCGAAACCCAATCTTCGCTGTGGTTGATATGCGTCCCGCCGGAAGCTCGCCAATCGGACTATAGTACGTCCCCTCAACATCCAAATTGCTCGATTTGGTCTTTGAGCGTTCAATCATAATCGGTGTGATCGCGCTCAAATCGCCAAACGGGTTGATTGACGACGCGCTGTCATCCAATACCGCTTGAACATCACTCGTCTCTGGCGGGCGCTCTGTCTCTACCGTTTGATCGGCCCGAACATAGCGTCCGTCGAACGACCATCGGCCGTCGCCGCGGTCTCCAGTTAACGCAAACGCCAGCTCGCCTGAAATTGTATCGCGCTCTCGGATCAGTGCGGTCTGCGAAAGACTGCGCAAGTAACGGACATCCGTTGCGAAAGGAGAAAATGCATTCGTAGGTGCAAGGGTGAGATCGAGATCCGGCAACCCCAGGAAGTCTTTCCCTTCCGCGTAATCGAGACCCGCCGTTAGGGTCATGCCGATCCGATCTGCGATCTCAGCAAAATAACTTGCGCCAACGGAAATTGCTTGCTCTTCGCCGATCAGTGTTCGGAAGTCTTGGTTGGCGACAATTGACGGAGTGTTTGCGCCCGCAAGGAAATCGCTCAGTTGCGGCGTTGCATTCGCCGCCGCTGACGGCACACTCGCGACAGCGACGGGGCTGCCAAACAAAGCGCTTAAAGCGGGATCAACTTCCGCGTACTGCGACGAAGGTAGAATATTGCCCGGCGTTGAATAAAGCGGGTCTTCTTCCCCAAGACGAATGTTTCGATCGGATTCGACTATTGGCTCTTGGCCGCTCCACTCAATATCGAAATTCCAACGTTTCTTGCGTTGAATTCGAAGCGTGTTTATTTCCGCCTCGCCCATTTCTCCTACGCCCGCCGTGGGAAGCCCAACTTCAAGCTCCGTCGTAACGGCTCTGAAGCTCGGCTTCAGAACAAAATTGAGCACCCGTTGATTGGCTCGATATCCATAACGGAGTGAAACTTCCTCGGGCAAGATATCGACCCGCTCGATCGCTTCGGGCGGGTACCGCCGAATTTCGCGAAAACTTGAGACACGCAGGCCATTGACGAGAACTATCGGCCGGCCGCTTCCCCGTCCGCTTTCGAGTAAAGGCGCGAGTTCCGCGATAAGCTCCTGAATGGAGCTTGCGCCGTATGCGCCTACTTGCTCACTGTCGAGGGAAAGCTCGGGCTCGATGTACCCAATTGTCTGGCCCGCTCGCTTCCGGCCCGTAACAATGATTGCGTCGAGTGAATTCCCTTCGGCCTCTTCTACCTCTTTGGCGGCGGCGGGCGCGCCGTTGATGCTGAAGCTCGCTGATGCGCCGAGCATAAAAAGTAATATCCAAAAATATCCAGTGTTTCGCAACGATGACTCCGATACACGAGGCGAGGCTCGATGCGGGCGGCACAATATCTAAGGTTGCGCTTAGAACAAACCCCCGCCTTGGGCGCTTGGCGGACCCGCTTGTGCGTTATACGCAAGTTCGGGGACGGTCAGTTTGCTGTGCGCTCAATGTCGAAAAGCAATTTTGCTTTCGATCCTGATGCCAGACTCCGCGCTTGGTTTATGCGGCGCCGATGAGATGGGCGAGACCGCCGCAAAACCGACTGTGACCGGCTGGAAGCTGTGACATTAATTTATAGATCGGTGTGCGTTTTGGAAAAGGCTCACCGTAATTTTTAATGAACGCAACGCGCCAGCCCCCAACATCATCAATGAATGTCGGCAGCTCGCTTAGTCGAACGCCCCAGGGCATCGGCGGCGCTGTATAGTGTTTTGTGACCTTAAGACCTTTCAGCGTTTTTCTGGAAAAAAACGGCGGGATGGTGTCGAAGTACAGCTGACCGCGAGGGAAGCGCGCTGCAATTTGCTTCAACAGCTCTAAGACCTCTGTCTCTTGAAAGTACATCAGCAGCCCGGCCGCGCTTATGAAAGGCGCACTGTTTTTCTCTAGCGTATCCATCCACGTGGTATCCAGAGCTGAATAAGGCAGAAGCGTCTGCTTTGGGTGGGCCGGCAACAATTGTTCACGCACTTTAATCGCCTCTGGCACGTCGACGCTAAACCAGTTTGGCACGTGATCGCCGAGCCGCCATAGTTGCGTTTCCAAGCCCTCTCCGAGGGCAATGACGGCAACACTCTCAGGCTGGCCCTGGTGGTAATCCCGGATAAGATCATCGCAAACGCGCGCGCGAACAGCATGGAGAGCACTTGGGCGGCCAAAATTCTTGCGAAACGGATAGTCGATAGTGTCGACCAGCTCAGCGGCGAGCGGATCGTCGATAAGTCTGTCGCGTCTTTTCACTTCCGAGGCGCGGTTCCAAAGCGGCCACAACATCGTTTCCGGCACACCGGTCAGGTCCAACTTGATTTTCTTCTCCCGCGGTTTTGTCGGAACATCACTTTGATGCTTTACTTTAGTGTTCGACCGGTGCGCGAGGCGACCCTTCTAAGTCGAAACTTCGTTTGATAGCGCCGTAATACGCTTAATCCAACGTCGTCAATAACCTGCCTGTTGTTTGTGCTCAGCATCATCGGCGAGGTAGAATTTCGTAGACTGAATAATTCTGCATTCAGAGTTCCCACAACCCGTGCTGAATGCCGCCGAGAAAATAGATGGCGAATTTGCCATGCCCGGGAATTTCAGTTTTGCGCATCGCGAACTGCGCGCCTGCGGCTTCAGCCGCCGCCGAGGCCGCTTCAATATCGTCAACAAGCATGTAGGGCCGGACAACCGGTTCTTCATCTTCACGTAGCGGCGCGCGTACGCCGATACGGCCGCCCCCCGCCAGTATTGCGACGCGTGAATTCCCGAGCGCAGCTTCGGGAGCGCTGAAGGTCACTTGATGTTGCGCGGCCAAGGCGGCGCAGATTTCCTCTACATTCGGCGTCACGATCTCAAGATAATAAATTTTTATCGCAGCTTCCTGTGTTGCCGAGGGGGTTTCAGCGTGCGCGTTCCCTGAGGCCGTTAGGGCCACAACAATAAATGCAATGCCAGCAACTAAGCGCTTTAACAATTCCATCCGTATACCAAATTTATAGCGCATAGGTCTAGCGAAGCCGATCAGTTTGCTCGCGCAACAGAGTGCATAAGGATGCGAAACAAGAAAAGCTTCCAAAACCATGGCGACGCCGTAACTACGGAACGAAAATGAAAATGCCTCCTGCTAGCGCGACAAGGC
>JBCDBM010000214.1:0-5570 GCA_039183665.1 Pseudomonadota bacterium
AAATGGGCGAGTTGGGCATTTTAGGGGCGACCATTAGCGGATATGGATGCGCCGGCGTCAATTACGTGTCCTACGGATTAATTGCACGAGAGGTGGAATGCGTGGACTCAGGATATCGGTCCGCGATGAGTGTCCAATCATCGCTCGTGATGCACCCGATTTACACTTATGGGTCGGAAGAGCAACGAGAAAAATACTTGCCGAAACTCGCAACCGGCGAATGGGTCGGGTGCTTTGGCCTTACCGAGCCCGACGCGGGCTCCGATCCTGCATCAATGAAAACACGCGCGCGCAGCGCCGAAGGCGGCTACCGCCTAACGGGCTCGAAAATGTGGATCACAAATTCTCCTATTGCGGATGTTTTCGTTGTGTGGGCGAAGACCGATGACGATGTGATCCGCGGGTTTGTGCTTGAAAAAGACATGGAGGGTTTGTCAGCGCCGAAGATTGAAGGCAAGTTTTCCTTGCGTGCATCAATCACTGGCGAGATCGTCATGGATGACGTTTTCGTTCCCGAAGACAATCTCCTGCCGAATGTACAAGGCCTTAAAGGTCCCTTCGGTTGCTTAAACGTTGCACGTTATGGAATTTCGTGGGGCGCGCTCGGCGCGGCTGAGTTTTGTTGGCACGCAGCGCGCCAATACACGCTTGAGCGCATGCAATTTGATCGCCCCCTTGCCGCAACGCAGCTCATCCAGCGCAAGCTCGCCGACATGCAGACAGAAATTACAATTGGACTTCACGCGTGTCTGCAAGCGGGCCGGCAACGCGACGCTGGTAAATTGCATCCGACCGCGATCTCCCTGGTCAAAAGAAACAGTTGCGGCAAAGCATTGGAGATTGCGCGCACGGCCAGGGACATGCATGGCGGCAACGGGATTTCTGACGAATATCACGTTATTCGCCACGTCATGAATCTGGAATCCGTCAATACGTATGAAGGCACCCATGATGTCCACGCGCTCATTCTTGGACGCGGACAAACAGGGCTGCAGGCATTCGCGTGAGCTTAGGAAGCGAGGGCGTTTTAAAGAGTGGGCATTGGACTTGGGGTTAACCCTCAGAGTATCCGGTTCAAACGTCCGGAAATGATGCCTTCCGCCTCGCGCATAATGCGATCAACAAGGTCTTTCACCGTTGGAATGTCATCAATAAGGCCAGCCACCATTCCGCAAGACCAAACGCCTGCATCCATTTCTCCTTCGGTCATGATGCGCGGATAGACGCCAGCGACCTGCTCGATCACGTCTTCAAACTTAATATCCGCGCCGAAGCGTTTTTCCTTCTCAAGCAAACGCTCGACGGCGGCATTGTTCAAGACCCGTTCTGTATTTCGCAAGGGGCGCATCACGAGACGCGTGTCTAGTTCGCTCGCCTCGACAATCGCGGTTTTGACATTCTCATGAACAGGGGCTTCCTTGGTCGCCACAAAACGCGTTCCCATATTCACGCCTTCAGCCCCCATAGCGAGCGAGGCGACCAACGATCGGGCGTCTGCTTGACCGCCCGATGCGACGAACGGAATTTCGAGTTCGTCCGCCGCTCGAGGAAGTAAAATCATGTTCGGCACATCGTCCTCGCCGGGGTGGCCGCCGCATTCAAATCCGTCGATGCTTGCGGCGTCGCATCCGATATCTTGTGCTTTCAGAGCATGACGCACTGAGGTGCCTTTATGGATGACCTTGACGCCGGCGTCTTTCAAGTGCGGTAGTATTGCAGCGGGGTTATTGCCAGCGGTTTCGACGACTTTAACGCCGCCCTCGATAATCGCTCGAACGATTGCCGGGTAATCCGGCGCATTCACAATTGGCAAAAGCGTTACGTTCACGGCGATTGGATTGTCTGTCATATCTTGGCACTTTGCGATCTCATTGGCGAGATCGTCGGGCGTTTTTAGCGTGAGCGCCGTGATCGTACCCAGCCCTCCTGCATTCGAAACCGCAGCGGCAAGCTCTGCAAGTCCAACATAATGCATGCCGCCTTGGATAATCGGATGCTCAATACCAAAGAGTTCGGTAATGCGGGTTTTCATGCGTTATATCCTTGCCAGTTGCGTATTGTTACTCGCGCCCATCGTTGACCGGTGCAAAAAGGCTCGCCGTTTCTTTGCACGTTTGGCCGTCCTGCACAGCTATCATTTTTGATGCTTATCGCTGCGTTTTCCTTGGCTGGCGATCGATGGTCAGCGCAGTCGAACGGTGAATTGACGTCATCTCGTCGCCAAACGGCCGGCGGCTCAACTCTGTCATTCTGGCGTGTCATCGCCGCGATTGCGCAGTCACTTGGTCAACCGGCTAATGAAGTCATGGCTTCGGAATTACGCGGAGTTGACGAGAATTTTTGCGCGGCACTGACCAAACAAGACTATGATGCCCTCGGTCGAATCTCATCAGCATTCCTACGAATTTGGATAGATACGTTCGTTGAAGCGAAATAAACTTGGAACGAATTTGCGCAACAAAACCAGGATTTTTCGCGTAATGGGAGTGCTTCTCAACAGGGCCGCAAAAACGCATGGCGCCTGTGACTTGCTCGGGCAATGCGGACTTTTGCCCAGCCCCCCCCTGCGGAGACTCTAGGGGAATTGACCACGGTTTTCGCGCGTAAAAATCCCGCGTCGCGAACCGAGTTAGTAGGTCAATGAGGCTGAAACAAGCAGTGACGTATCAACGCTGTCATACTCGCTCAAGAAAAAGGTGGAATCGCGTTTCTCGTATCCTCCAGAGGCAAGGATCGTGACCAACTCGTGGGCTTGGAAACGAACGGAAACACTGCCGCCATAGGTCCAATCTTCACGCGAAACGAACGTCACGTCTTCGAAAAAATCGTCATACCATGTTCGTGAAGCCCGCGCCGAAGCGCCAACCGACCATCGGCTCGCGATGGCGCGGCCAATATTTGCGCCTAATGAGGCGGAAACACTGTTGTTGTCTTCATTCTCGTTCCATTGTCGCGCAACGCCAAGATTCATCCCGGAGACTGTTCTATCATCGACCTGAAAGGCTGCGCTCATAGACAAGGACGTTCCATAAAAGGCCGTTCCGTCATCAAAGCTATCGTCGAAATTGACGCCGCCAAATCCCGATACGCTTGCGTAGAGCGGCGTTCCTTGAATGGGCATTCCGAAATTTGCAACGCCATTGACGTTTCGCGATGACGGTGCAAATTTCTCTATATACTGTATCCCCGAAAAGTTGACGCGCGCGCCAAAATCAACGGTTTCTCCCAGTATCGTCTGAACGCCTGCAGTTGTTGCGAAGTTACCGAAAAAACTGCCGCCTTCGTCATCTGTCGTGCGCACTGGGTTGCCAGAGTAGCCAGCCCCGGCTGACGCCCCGGCAATAAAAATCTTGTTTTGCGTGAGAACGTAGATGCCCGCTTCGCCATCGATTTCATTGCTACCCGCCTCCAATTGACGGTTAAGCCGCTCTTGCCCTCTAATCACCTCATCGATTTGACTGCCCTGCGTGATCGAGTCTTCGATATCAGGCAAGGACTGCGCCCAGGCTGTGCTGACCACTGTCGCCGCCGCAATGGCGACGACGACACCCGTTGGTTTTCGATGTTTGCTCCCAATGCCCATCGCTGCCTCCCCCCAATTATTCCGTTACGCCGGCTTCAATTCGCAACACGGCCGTCTGCCCAGTCTGCAAAGAGTATGTTTGTATGGCGTCGCCGCGCGCGACATTATTGAGGCTTACCTCTGCTGTATTGGGCGACGCGGATCCTTCGTTCAGCGCGGTGATGACCATTTGCGAAACACCGGGACGCAGGTTTGCGCTAAATGGCGTGCCCGCGGTCAACAAAAAGTGGCTGCGTAAGGTGAAGATCGGTCGACCAAATTGAGAGATCTCAACGTCGACGAGATCGCCATCTTGAATGCCAAAATCGCGCAGACCGTACATCAGGTTGAAGCCGGATATGCCGACGTCTGACAAACCGCCGGTTGAGAACACATCGCGACTGTCCGCGAGTACGTCGCCAAGCCTAATGGTGGCGTAAGCGAGTTTCCAAGGCCCGACAGATCCCGTGCACCCGGTATATCCGGCGCAGTTTGGTCCGCGGTTTGCGTAAGCGCGATAACCGGAGTCCATCGCCTTGCGGATGATGTTTTCGGCGTCCGCAAGGGCAAAAGCCAAGCTCGGATAACCGGCCGCGCGCGCCATCTGATCGAGTTTGCGGATATCTTGCGTCTTCAACCAATCAGCCCATTGGTCAAGATCAGGCTCTGTCGCCGAGCCGCTAATGCTATCGAGCTTAACGGAGGGGTACTCTCCAGTGCCCGGATATCCATCAAGATCATCCGGATCAGTAGGCGGGAACTTACTGATTTCCGGCGGATCAAACGGGGTCATCTTGAAGTCGTCTGGGCCAACCTTTTTCAGGTTCCCGTCCTCGTCAAATAAATCGCCATCCTTGTCGAATTTTACACGTTCAAACGTGACCGGTTTGAACTCAACAGGCTCGATTTCAAATTCACTAATTACAAGTTCTGACGTTTCCAGCTGACTGGTTTTGAATTCGTAGCTTCTGGGCTCTTGTCGGGCTTCTTCTTCAGCACGCTTCTTTTCAGCAAGTTTCTTCGCTTGATATGCGTCAAGCGCGGCTTTGGCTTCGGCTTTTCGCTTCTCCCGTTCGATTTCGCGAAGCTCAGCTTCTGACAGAACGGTCGTCGCGTCGGGTTCCTCATTTGCGCTGGTCGTACCGCCGCGTGGTTTCGAGGTCGACTGAGGCGCTGTTGGGTAGTCCGGTCCATCACCTAATACTGATGGCCTTTTGGGGTTCGCAGGATCCCCGCCGTTTGTTTTCGGCCGATGTTCCGGTCCGACACCGCCGGGCCAACCGCCGACAGGCGCGTCCGGATCGATGCCCAGTTGCTCCAATGTCGCCCGCCCTTGCGCGCTCGATTTGAGATGCGCCCAGTAGGCTGGGATAGGATAGCCGGTATCCCGATCAAAATTTGGGTTTTGCCAGTTAGGATCGGAAACGCCCCCATCGCTTGTGGGATCGTCTGTATAAATAGGCGACTTTATTGGCGGCAAGCTCTCCCAGAACTTTCTGGCCTCCTCTGGAGTAGCGATTTTCGAATACGCTTTCAGGAGGAAATCCACCTGCTCCTCGTCGCCGGCTAGCCGCGCCGCGGTAATTCGCTCTTGAAGATTGTTCCGAGCTTTCATGCGTCCAAGCTCGGTGTTGAGTTCCGTTCCCAAAACCTCGCGTTTGGTTTGCTCAGCGGCCTCAACAACTTTGTACAAGTCGACGAACCGAACGGTTGCAAAAGTCGAAACGTCCGCAAATGTCGCGGCGACATTGCCCGACGCTGCGTTGGAGAGAATACCGAGCATATCCAAGGTCACATCTCTGACGATTGCGCTGGTTGAGCTGTAATCCCCAGAGAGTTGCAGGTCGGCATCCGACGGATCAAACGTGCCTAAGCTCGATGCCGCCCCATACACACTGCTGATATTCCCGACGCCGCCAAGGAAACTCAAAACGGGCCCCGCTTTGGTTTTTTCCACGAAATCGTTGATTTTGGTGAAACCGTTGGCGAGCTTAGAATCCGGGATCGT
>JBCDBM010000215.1:0-5549 GCA_039183665.1 Pseudomonadota bacterium
CTTCAAGTTCGGGCTTGATCCCAAGCTCCTTGTAACCAGCCGCCATTGCCCGCAGGGTGCGGGTTGTATTTAGATAAACAAACTCTTCGTCGCCCTCGACCTGGTTGCTGGTGTTCACGTCGAGCGACGCTAAATCGGGCCGGCAAAGCGCCATATGCTCAAGCCGTTCGTCAATAGTGGCGACGTCGCTTCCGGGGCCGGCTTTGGCCTCGTCGGCGGCGTCTGGTTTGTAAAACGCGCCGCCACCCCCCGTCAGATTGATCAGGGCAGGGAAGTCTTTGTCGCGTAAGCGATCGACGACTTCTTTGAAGAGATGAGGGTCACGGCTGCCGACGCCGGTTTGTGGGTCGCGCACATGGATGTGCACAATCGACGCTCCCGCTTCAGCGGCCTCGAAGCACGCCTCAGCGATCTGGCGCGGCGTCACGGGAAAGTTTGGATGGTTTCGGTTAAACGGCGCGCCGCCCGTCACGGCGCAGGTCGCGATAACCTTTTGCGTCCTACGCAAGGGCGTCTCCTAACGCTCGTCTACGACTTTTGACGATATGATGCCCAGGAAAGAGCGATATCTCAAATTTAATTTTATTGATTGATTGATATCGAAATAGTATCATACCAATTCATGATGCGCCCTCCCGTGACCTTCAAACAATTGATTATGCTTGGCGCCATCGCCGAGACTGGCAGTTTCAGGAAGGCTGCCGACCGCTTGGCGATTTCTCAGCCGCCGCTCAGCATTCAAATGAAGAAGCTCGAGCAGACCATTGGCGCTGACCTCTTTGATCGGTCGGGTCGCCAAGCGATGTTGACCCCGACCGGTGAGTTGCTGGCAGGGCAGGCAAAAAAGCTCATTGGCGAATTCGACGCGTCGCTTCGAACGGTTCGTTCATTCGCCTCGGGCGAGAGCGGGGTCCTGCGCATCGGATTTACCGATGAATTTATCGGGGCACCGATGTTCGAACGGACGCTAAAGTTCATAAGCGCCAATCCAGGTGTACGCACTTCTACTGAGATCGCCCCATCACACCGCCTGTTGAAGAGAATGCGGAGCGGCGACCTCGACATTATCTTGACGAATTTTCCGCTTCGGGAAAATCTTCAGTGGCTTGACGTCTTTGCGCTTCCGTCCACCAGAATTAGGCTCGCAGTCCCGAAGAATGATGAGCTGTCGCTCCGGAAACGGATCAAACTCCAAGAGCTAAATGGGCGGGGAGTGATCATGTACCATAATCACTCGCAGATGGCCCTCGCGCTGCGTTGTCGAGAACTTCTATCAAGCGCGCGCGTTGAACCTAGAACCGTGCATGAAACGGACAACACTGATATTCAGATTGAAATGGTTCGCATGGGGGTTGGATGTTGTTTCCTCGCGCAATATGCCTTCGATGCATCGGCGCGCGGCATCGCTGTTGTTGACATTGACCATCCGCTTGCGCGTCTCGATCATGCAATCGTTTATCAATCTGACAGAGCCTCACCAGCGCTCAATCGCCTCGTTCAATTACTGACAACTGACACGGCGGTGGACCACGACGCTAAGAGCTGAATGAACGCCATTACTCGGAAATATCCTGTACTGAATATATCAACAGTGTAAGAAGAGTAGATCACGGGCGCTCAACGTTGAGATCGAAAATTTCTTTTATAATCAGTACAAATTCTATATGCGAAGTGTTGGCAGGCGCCGATCTTTATTCGTCTATCACTGGTTAGAAAGCTTATCATCTGTCAGCAGAATAAAGCCTGAACGATTATGGCATCGAGACTCAATAACCTAAAGCCCATTTGATTGCCGGTCATCGCTTCGGTGTGAGCGTTCCGCCCTGGCAGCTCATCGGTCCAATAACGCCTCGACGACGCCGAAAAGATGGTCGCCGCGCCCGTACCGACCAATGGCGATCGCAGCACCGATCTATGCCGGTCGGTTGGACCTCGAACACGCCAACACGAACGCCGAGATCGCCGGTGGTCTCAAGCGGCAAACGCTGCTTGGCGGCCCCTACTTCAATATAGCGGACCATCTCTTTGCTCCACGGACATCGGCGTCCGTTCAATTTTCGAGAAATCACACCCGCGAAAAAAGTCTCCCTAGGGTGCTTTACAATATGCGAGCGATAATCATAACTATTATGAGTACAATGTACCAATACGCCGTACTGCCGAGTTGAACTGGTCGTTCAGGCGCAAAAAGGGGTGTTCCATGAGGGAATTGATTACGCGGGGCCGTTCGGGCGTTTTGTACTACGCATTTGTTTTATCCGCGCTTATTCCGCTGCACGCGCTCGCGCAGCAGGGCGCAACGGATCCTGACGAAGATCGGCCGGAGGAAATTGCTGCGACGAGATCGGTCGGGGCCGGCGTTTCCGGCAATCAAGACCAGATCGTCGTGACGGCGACACGGCGTCCGCAGAAAATCAACGAGATTGCGCGCTCCGTCGTCGTCGTCGGGCCTGAGTTGATCGGTGAGAACCGGGCGAAATCATCAAACATCTTCGATCTCATCGGCGCCGCGGTGCCCTCGCTTGGGCCGCCGAGCCAAAACGATATTAGTCGTGGACAAACACTGCGCGGCCGTGACCCGCAATACCTGATCGACGGTGTACCGCTCGGTTTCAACGGCGGATCCGGTGCCGGCGCCGGCGAACTCGCAAAATTTGATCCAGAGATCCTTGGACGTATCGAAGTCCTGTACGGACCAAATGCCGTCTACGGAGCAGGCGCCACAGGCGGGGTGATTCAGTTTTTCACCAAAGAAGCATCCGAAGAACCGTTCGAGATTCGGTTGCGTCAGCAATTCTCGACGTTCTTGAATGCAGACAACATTTTCAGCAATACCGCGCGAAGCAACAAAACGACGGTCGCTGCAAGCGGGACGCTCGGCAAATTCGACTACTTGCTGAACTACAGTTTCGACTCGGTGAACGGTATCATCGATGCGGAAGGCGACGTGCAAAACCGCGTGTTTTACGGGTTCGAAGACGAAGCGTCGTATTTTGCGAAGATCGGGTTCGATATTACGGAAAACCAGCGGATCGAGGGGTTCTATAATTTCGTCGACCAGGAACCCGACCCAAGGGTATTCGATTCCGTTATTACCGATGACGGTCGAGCAATATCGGTTGTCTCGGCCAGCGCAGCGCCGTTCACATACGGTCCTGACAATCAGCCGCTCAACGAGAAAAAAGCATGGAACGTCCGTTATTCGATTGATGAGCTTTTTGGCGGCGCGTTTTCGGTCCAGTACTACGGTCGAGACGAAGACCGAGTAACGGAACTGATTGATTTGCGTGCGAATAACTTCGCTCCACCGTTTCCTGACAACTACCAAGCACTCTTTTTGGATCGTGGCGAAGGCGTACGGACGCAATATTCGACGACCATATTTGACCGTATCGGGATCCTTTTGGGCTTCGACTACGATGAGAGTGAGCGCCGGTCCGACGCGCTCGTTTTTGAGCTTGGACCAGACTTTGACGACGACCGAAACGTCATTAATCCGATTAGGGAAGATACCTTCCTATTTCCGGTCGAGCTTGAGCAATGGGGGATTTTCGCTCAAGTCGACATAGAAGTCACCGAAGATTTACGTTTGTCTGGAGGCGTCCGGTTTGAAGATGTATCGTTTGAAATTGGTAGCGGGACCCGTGTCTTCGAAGTTGTCACGAACCCGGACGGAAGCCAGATCTCGCGCCAGGGCGGCTCCGGCGAAAATGACGGCATCGCGTGGAACGTGGGCGTTAGTTATGATGCGACCGACTGGCTGAACGTTTATGCAAATTTCGCACAAGGGTTTGAAATCCCGAGCCTCACAAGCCTCGGTTTCAGAGTGCCGCCCGATCAGCCCTTGACGGCGTCAGCCGCTGTGGAGCCCCAAGTCGTCGACAACTATGAAATCGGGTTGCGAGGCGCGGTTGGCGTCTGGGATTACAGCCTTGCGGGATACTTCTCGCAGTCGGAATTGGGCGCAACCTTCATCATACCGCCGGGGTCTTTCATGGGCGGCTTTGCACGCGCACCCCAGGAAAACTACGGTTTTGAGGCCGTCGTTGGTGTAAATCCGATCGAGAATTTAAGGCTCTCAGGTGCCTTAAGTTGGAATGACGGCGATTTCGACATCGACGACGACGGCGACTTTGATCCGTTACCTGGTCTC
Organism: Pseudomonadota bacterium; assembly: GCA_039183665.1. Lineage (GTDB taxonomy): Bacteria > Pseudomonadota > Alphaproteobacteria > Caulobacterales > Parvularculaceae > Hyphococcus. The sequence goes on from JBCDBM010000215.1 coordinate 4,154, forward strand.
GAAGCGCCAGGACTTAAGTTCGTCTTTAATGCTAACTACGACGTGAACGAAGATTTGAGCTTGAACGGTCAAATCCTCACCGTCGGCGATCGCAATCGCGCTTTTGACGCTGGCATCGACCCGGCGCCGGTGGATGGCTACACCGTTGTGGATATCGGCGCATTGTACGCCATAGGTCCCGGCGCGCTTAGCTTTCAGCTGACAAACCTTTTGAATACGAACTATATTACGGCTGCGAACCAGACCTTCGTTGGGACTGGTTTCGTCGATCGCGTCGTTGGCGCGGCTGGGCGTCAAGTCATCCTCGCCTACGAGGTTACCTTCTAGACCACGTAAGGCGGCAAGGCGGGGGAGAAGGTTCGAGGCGGCATGGCTGTCTCGAGCCTTCTTGCATCCGGCGGCCCGGATTGACTTGCGCCGGTGGCGCTTGCCATCAGCCAGCGCCATCGATTAAGGCGGGCGCATGAATGAAAAGAGACGACGCGGTCAGCTCAGTCGCGAAGAAATCCTCGCCGAGGGAATGGCGCTCGCGCGCGAGGTCGGCCTCGACTTTCCAATGCGAACGATAGCTAACCGTCTGAACGCGTGGCCGAACGCGGTCTACAGCTACTTTGAGCACAAAAGAGATCTCCAGAATGCGCTCATCGATGAGATCATTGCTGAGTTTCTCGACGGTGACTTGCTGACAAAAGTCACGGACGCCTCAGTCCCATGGGACGTACGCCTCAGAAACGTGTCTTTAGAGCTCTATGACCATCTCATCCAGTATGACCGTGCCGGCTACTTGATGGTGAACTATGGAATGCTGGGGGAGATACACGGACCGAAACTGTTCCGCTCACTTCTCATCGTTGTCTTGTCTTCGGGGCTTGCACCACGACGCGCCCTTGAGCTGTACCATGCGGCGGTTACCTTCCTGATACAGATGGTCGAGCTCGGCTCCGCCGGCCTTAGGGGCCGTTCGAGCAACAAGGATGTTTCGTACGAAATCTACTCTTCCGGCGCTCCTGACGAGTTGGCTGAAGTAATTGAAGACGTCATCAGGCAACCGCCTCGGGCGCGTCTCATAACCGGGATCGACGCCTTTCTGGTCGCAGCACGCCACGAGTTGGATGCCTAGCGTGCTTGGACCGGCATTGGTCACCTCGGCCCTGGAGGCTCGTTCACAGTAGGCTAGGTGTAATTCGACCGGCGTGCAAAAGATGACCTGTCGTGTTTGAACGCAGTCGTCCTAAGTGAAAGAATGGTTTGGTCATAGGGGAAAAGCGATGGGTGCGAAGTGCTACTAACCCGAAAAGACCATCTCGAAGTTGCGGGAAGCTGAGGTGCTGCTGGCTGTGGGCGTAAGCATGGTGAGGTGGTGAAGCGGCTCGGGTTGACGCAGGTGGCATAGCGC
>JBCDBM010000216.1:0-5543 GCA_039183665.1 Pseudomonadota bacterium
CCGGCGCGCCAGCGTCTCGCGCCAACACATCCGCCTTTTCCCAGGCATCTAGGCGGCGAGGGATCCGAAAACGCGCTTCTCTTGGGTTTGTTGCGCTGAGAATATAAATCTCATCACCATTTCTTATTATATATCTGTAGTGAAGCGATATGCTACGCTCATCGTCAGCGCCAGACATTCGGCAAGTTAAGTCAATCTCGGCAATATCCGAATACGTCGCCTCAATCAGATTGGTGGATAGATAGTTGCGGTACTTTATGCCGCGCTCAGTGATGAGTTCAAAATCTGCGCGATCCGCCGCAAAACAGCCCAGCGTTAGTATACCAAGGCCAAGCGTCGCGTTCTTCGTTATTCGGAATGACTTGCGCGCAGTCTGCTTGAGGTACTCCGCCGGGTCAAAGTGATCCCCCGGCAATATATCACGCCGCCGAATATCCACTGCAATCAGACGTCGGAGCATTTGCGCGACAGTCTCACCACGCAGATTATTTTGCGCGTTGGACTCGAAAGACAAAACAACCATTTTTTCCGAAATTAGCGGCGAAGCAGCCAACAAAAGGCACCATGCGGCGAATAGTGTTACGAAGGCCATCGCTTCGCCGCCGCCTGGACCATCGTTGTAGATATACCATCCTTTGGCCGGGGCCCGCATCGGCTCGAATATCGACGCCCCAAGACCACCATCGAGAAATAGAAATGTGAGAGGAATAAAAAGCAGAAACCCTAACGACCATGCAACCATAATCCAGCTCGCGCCGGCCGTGCTGACACTCGCGACATACTCCTCAACGTCACGCGCATAGCGCTCAATGGCGGCCTCTTCGTCTTCTGTCAGATTGCGATCAAAATCCTCGCGACCACCGCGACGAAAATGCGCCCAGATTCCGGCCACGATACCGAACAGCGGATATACTAAAGCGACGGCGATCAGCGGCACCGCCATTTCCAAGATATCCCATTGATCCAGGTCCTCGAATACGCGGATGAAAACATCCCAACCAGTGAAACGGTCTTCGAGGAACGCGATACGGATGCTCCGTGCGTAAACAGACCCAACAAAGAACCCCAAAACCATCATGGTAAGGAAGAAGACGATGAAATACGTTTGTCGCAAATGGGCCTTAAAGGTGCCCCAAAACCCCTCAATCGACCGAGCAACTGCATTTTTTTGTACGTCAGCGTCTGGCCGATGACCTTCGTTCGCGTTGCCGCCCCAACTCAAGAAGGCTAACAGCGCAGGAATAACAAAGACAACAGCCCAAATCTTATCACCGCCGGCGCGAATGGCCTCGTATACGAGATACCCGTTCACGCCAATTACGGCTATCGGCGAAAAAGCCAGCAAGACAAAACTTAATCTTAACAGGACGGTCGGACTTAACTCAGGAGCGGGTGCAACCGAAATGCGTCGCCACCGGAGATGTGCACAAACTGCTAACCCTAGGGCAGTAAGTGTACAGTGCACGACAAACGGTTCGATGATCGCGCCTTCAGGACCGCCCGGCCAGTGGACGCCGCTTAAGACAGCGATAATCGCCGCAATTAAACAGGCGATGCCGCCCCTGAGGACAATAAGCCCGAGATCACGACCGGATGCGCGCACGGTTGAATCAAGATTATTTGAATCTTGGGACATACAGTCGCCGCGTCCCCTGATCTTAACTTCTAGTATACTGGCAACTTATTATCAGATTGAAGTCCAGAACACGCGCAATCTTTTTATTTTTATGCACAATGGATATTAGCGACTATACGATCTGCACAAAGATTACTGGCCGCACAAAAGCGCAGACAAAACAGTGCGTTACATAGTTAACATAATGCGTGGTGGGCCCGGAGGGACTCGAACCCCCAACCTAGCGGTTATGAGCCGCCAGCTCTAACCAATTGAGCTACAGGCCCGCCTTACGGCGAAGGGCGCTTGTTTATCACAGATCGCGCCCCTGTCACCTCCAGGCAGTTGCGCCCAGATCATGAGGCCTCTGGCCACATCAAATGGCGCGCGTTGCCGCGGCGAGCCAGTCTCGCGTGGCCTCAGGCACGAGCGCAGAAAGCGCATTGCGCACCCGCTGGTGATAGGCGTTCAACCAGGCGCGCTCTTGCTGGGTGAGCAGCGACGGGACAACGAGCGCCAGACTAATGGGCGCGAGCGTCAAGGTCTCAAAGCCAAGCATCGGGCGATCGCCGCCGGGAAGTGATGTCGGCGGGGTCGCCAGCACCAAGTTCTCGATGCGGATGCCGTACGCGTCGGTTTTATAGTAACCTGGTTCATTCGAGATGATCATGCCAGGTTTTAGCGCGGCAGCTCTGGCCGCCTTTGAAATGCCTTGTGGCCCTTCGTGAACGCCCAAATAGGAACCAACGCCATGGCCCGTGCCATGGTCATAATCGAGGCCCGCTTGCCACAACGCCATCCGCGCCAGCGTATCCAATTGACTGCCCGTCGCGCCCTCGGGAAACCGCGCCGTCGCGATCGCAATGTGCCCCTTCAAAACGCGCGTAAAGCGATCTCGCATTTCTTCAGACGGCGCCCCAATTGGAACCGTCCGCGTGACATCAGTCGTCCCGTCTACATACTGGGCGCCAGAGTCGACGAGAAACAGTTCGCCGATTTTCAGCAAGCGATTGGTATCTTGCGTTACGCGATAATGGACAATGGCGCCATTGGGACCCGCACCTGAGATGGTATCGAAACTCAAGTCGCGAAGGAGCGATGATTCCGCCCGCAACGCCTCCAGCTTTTGGGTCGCGGCAATCTCGTCAACGCCGCCGCTGGGCCCTTCCTCATCAAGCCAGTGCAAAAACTGGGTGAGCGCGGCGCCATCGCGCAAATGCGCATCTCGGGCGCCCTTTATTTCGGCCGCATTCTTGATCGCGCGCGGCAAAACACTGGGATCGGCGCATTCATGAATGCGTGCGCCTGCCCTTTTCAAAATATCAGCGAATTTCGCCGGGGTTTGGGCGGGATCAATCGCGATCGTCTTTTTGGCGTCTCCATGCGCGCTTAACGCTGCGAGCAGCGCCTCCTCGCTTTCGATGCGCACCCCTTCGCCCAAAGCCGCCCGCACGTTCCCGTCAAGTTTATCCGTATCGACAAATAGCGTCGCCGCGCCATCCGCATTGATAAGCGCGCGCGCTAATGTCAACGGCGTTCGAATGACGTCTTGACCTCGAATGTTGAACGTCCAAGCAATAGAGGCCGGCGCGGTCATCAAGAACGCGTCCGCGTCCAGCTCTTGAAGCGAGCTCGCCAAGGAGGCCCGCTTTTCCTCAGACGATATACCGGCGAATTCGAGCGGGTGCGGAACGACGGGGCTTTTGGGTCTTGCTGGCTGGTCGCGCCATGCGGCGTCAACTGGATTTTCGTCAACGCTCACCAATTTGATATTCGCTTTTTCGGCTGCGGCGCGCAGGCGCTTGGCTCCGTCAACAGAATGAAGCATCGGATCAAAGCCAATACGCGCGTCCTTACCCACATTGGCGGACAACCATTGCGCAACTGGCGTGTTCACGAGATCAGCGAACGCAAAAAAATCGCCATCCGTTTGGGCGCGCACCTGCAGCGTGTACCTACCATCAACAAATATGACGGCGCGGTCCGCTAAGACAATTGCGGCGCCCGCCGAGCCCGTAAATCCTGACACCCACATGAGGCGATCTGCATAAGCAGGAACATATTCGTTTTGATATTCATCATCATGCGGAATTATAAATCCGTCGAGCTCCTGGCGCGTCAACTCAGTCCGCAAGAGCGGCAGGTGGCGCTTGGCAAAAGTGCGATCTGCTGGCGAGTCAAAATTTTGAAATGTCATGCCGCACACACTCAAGACGCAACGCGAAGGGTTCGCGCGCTCATGTCCTCACCAAGAGAAGCACCGGCCACGTAGAATGGTCAAGTCGATTGAGGAGCCGGAAGCCCGCCTTTTCATAGGCGTTCAAAACATCGTGTTCCTGCTCCGCCATCAGGCCGGCTAAAAGGATGCGCCCGTTCTTTTTCACATGCGCCGCCATGTCGGGCGCGAAGGCTTGCAGCGGCCCCGCTAAAATATTGGCGAACACAAAATCAAAAGGCGCGGCCTCGCGCACCAAATCGCTCGAAAACCCGTCGGCTTCCGCGATGGTAATGCGGTCATCGACATCGTTTAGCGCGACGTTTTCTCTAGCGATTTCAACGGACCGCGGATCAATATCGAGCGCTAAAACACTGCGCCCCCAGGCTTTCGCAGCGGCGATCGCCAGTACTGCGGAGCCGCATCCCAAATCGAGAATATGTTTGGGCGCGAAACCGGCGAGCCTGTCGAGAATTTCCAAGCACCCCGCTGTCGTCGGATGGTGGCCGGTGCCGAACGCTTCGTTCGCGTCGATGCGGATCGGAATATCGCCCGCCAACCCCGGCAGGTTCTCCGCATCGTGAGCGCCATAAAGCACAAAACGTCCGCAGCGGACGACCCCTAAGCCCTCTAGGGCGTGAGCGACCCAATCTTGGGCTGGCAGAGCTTCCAGCGTTCCAGGCGGCAATCCTGCAAAGTCGGCGACAAGAGTATCAAGAGATGATTGCTCTGGCGCGGTATCGAAATAGGCTTCCAGGCGCCAGTCACTGTCCTCGCCCTTCATCAACGAAACGGCGCCAGCGGGCGGATGAAGGACTTCGCTGAGCGCGTCAGCCGCCGCGCCAAGTGCAGCCTTATCCCCAATCCACGTTGCTTTATAAGTTTGTGTCATGGCAATTACACTGGGCCTTGCGCGCGCTTGTCAAACGCTAGGCCGCTTCAACAAACGTATCGATGACCTTTTTGGGCCCAGTTTCGAAATCCACCGTTAGCTTTTGACCTTCAATTTTTTTGATTTTTCCGTAGCCAAACTTTTGGTGGAAGACGCGGGCGCCGACCTTGAACTTGCCGTCGCCAGCGTCGATTGAGACACGCTCTGCGCGTCCTTCTAGCAGCGGCGGGGGCGCCGCTCGAGACGCCGCGGCGCGCGCGCGGCGCCAGCCCGGATTGTCGTAATACGCCCCGTCAGAAATATTCGTCTCCTCAAACGCAGAGCCAGGCTCATCGCGGCGCGTGGTGGCGCCGTATAACCCTGCCTCAGAAACAAGGTCCACATGGTCTTCGGGGAGCTCGTCAATGAAACGCGACGGCAGCGCCGACTGCCATCGCCCGAAAGTCTGGCGATTGGCGGCGAAGGAAATCCGACAACTTTCCATAGCACGCGTGACGCCCACATACGCAAGCCGGCGCTCTTCTTCCAACGCGGCGGCGCCCTTTTCATCCAGCGATCGCTGCGATGGGAACAGCCCCTCCTCCCAACCGGGTAAGAATACCAGCGGAAACTCCAGCCCCTTCCCCGCATGCAGCGTCATGAGCCAAACGAGCCCTTCGCCTGTCTCATCATTGATCTCAGACACCAACGCCACGTGATCGAGATAGCCTTCGAGCGCTTCAAACTCAGATACGGCCTGAATAAATTCTTTTAAGTTATCGAGCTTGCCCGGCTATGTGAATATGTGGAAGCAATCTAAATCTCCACAAGCGCCGGGCAAG
>JBCDBM010000217.1:0-5469 GCA_039183665.1 Pseudomonadota bacterium
ACTATTACGAAGCAGAGTTCGAATATTTCTGTATTCGGAATATGTGCGGCACTTATGATATTACGCCGATGCAAAAGTACCTGATTGAGGGCTCTGACGCTGAAGCGATGCTCAATCGTATGGTGACCCGCAATATCGCCAAGCTTAAAGTCAATCGCGTTACTTATGTATGCTGGTGCACAGATGAAGGCCGCGTGATTGATGACGGTACTGTTTTCAGATTGGGCCCTGAAAAATTCATGCTGAGCTGCGGCAGTCCGAGTAATGCGTGGTTGCGCAAAGCCGCTTTCGGGTTTTCAGACGTCTCGATTAAAGATGTGACCGATGACATCGGCGCGCTTTCCTTTCAGGGACCGGCGACGTGCGAAGTGCTCCAAAAAATGGGTCTTGTCGGCATAGAGACGCTGAAACCGTTTTCCTTCACGCACTTCGAGTTCGAAGGCGAACAGTTGATGGTCTCACGCACCGGGTTCACTGGCGATCTCGGTTACGAATTGTGGGCTCCTGCGGATATTGGCTTAGCGGTTTGGGACGCCTTGTACGCGTCCGGAGAAGACTACGGCATTCAGCCCTATGGAGAAGCGGCGACCGCTATGGCGCGCCTCGAGGCCGGTTTTATTCTGCCTTATGTGGAGTTTGCCGAGAGCTTGAAAACAGTTCACTTCAAGCACGATCAAACGCCATTTGAACTGAATCTTGGATGGCTCGTGGACTTCAAGAAGCCGCATTTCAACGGACGCCAAGCTCTACTCGAAGAACAGCGAAATGGCGGGCCGGAATATATCCTCACGAAGCTAGATATTGAGGGAAACAAACCAGCGGAAGGGTCGTCTCTTTATGCTGATAAAAAGTGCACGAAGGAAATTGGTCATGTCACATCAGCGATGTGGTCGCCGGTTGTCAAAGCCAACATTGCGTTGGCAATGGTCAAGCGGGAGTATCTGGACCGCGATATCTGGGCTGAAATTTCATATACCAAAGAAATGAAGCCGCGGGGGAAAGTAGCGCGGTGCACGGTCAAAGACACGGCGTTTTGGATGCCGGCGCGCGCAAAACAAACGCCGCCACCGCCGGTCTGGAGTCACAATTGATGTCCGTTGAAATGGAGATGTGATCGGATGCCTGAAGTCAGCATAAAAAAAAACGCCGCGCAACTGAGCAACCTGGTGGAAACCGAGTCTTTTGGCGAGCCCATTGGCCCGTTGCCCCTTCAGACGGATGCGGGCTTTTTCGAAGAAGGTGATTTTGCGGCGGGCACATGGGAGTGCGCGCCGGGCAAGCTCGAGCTTGATCTCGACATTATGGAATTTTGCCATTTGCTGAAAGGGCATTGGATCCTCACATCGCAGTCCGGCGAGGTGACTGAAATCAACGCTGGAGACAGTTGGATTTTTCCCAAAGGCTGGAAAGGAACCGCAGAAGTCATTGAAACGGTTCGGAAGGTTTATTTCATCATCAGCTGACTGACAGTTTTGCGAAGCTCCTCCCCCAGATATAGGCTTCGCTAGGGGCCGTCCGCACAGTGTCCGCGGGCGGCCTTTTTTTATGCGGTATCCTCATCAAACTGTAGCGCGCCGTCTTTAATCTCGTGCCACGGCGCCTTTGATCCCACAAAGATATGGTACGCATCGGGCAAATCGGGATCGCCCTCAATAGCGCCCATGGCGAGATAAAGCATGTCCGGATAATTCTCTAACCGGACCATGATGTTCGATCCGCAATTGCTGCAAAACATGCGCTCGTGATCGCTTGAAGACTCATATATTTTGATGCTGTCTTCGCCAGTCAAATATTCGAACTTCGCGGTTTCCACGCCCGCGAAGCTTGCGAAAGCCGCTCCGTGTAGTCGTCGGCATTGAGAGCAATGACAGTGGCTAAAGTCTGAAATTTCGCAATTCGCTTGGTAAGAAACGCGACCACATTCGCAGCGACCTTTGATCATGGTTGGGTTTCCTTCTCAGCTTAAGCGATTATGAAATTTCTTCGACCGCGCGATGCGCCTCTTCTACGGCTGTGTAAAACAATGCGCTGGCTCCAGCGTCGGAATTCGCGATCGTGATCCGGCCATGGGGTTTGCGAGCGCGCATATGCGGATGCCTTTCGTCGTCCCAGTCATCATGCACGTCATCGAATAGCGGATTATAAAAGTACGAGTAGCCGTGGGCCCATCGATTGACGGTTATGCCTTGAATATCTTCGGCCGGATCAAATCCCGCACCGCCAAGAAAGCTGGCTAACTGTGCGCGTGTTTCCCGCTCAATCGTTTCGAACGGCGTCGTCAACATCTGGAAACGTCCTAACTGATGCCGTTGCCGAACCGGCATATCCTCGACATTGATGTTGGGAAAGTGCTCCATATGAACGACGACAGGGTCGTCAGGACTTTCCGCAAACGAATAATCGCCAAGGCTTACCGGGAAGTCGAGTTTTGAGTGAATATAAAAACTCTCCGGCGATAACGCTGCCCCAATGCCCATTTCTTTCCAAGCCCGCCAATTGGTGAGCGCGACGTTTGTGTAGAGGATCGGCGCCCGCTCTTGGAATGAGAGTGCTTCACGCTGTGCGTCGGGCAGCTCGGGACACAAATGGGGGATCATCGAATGATTGCAGGCGAGGATACAGTGTTTCGCTTTGACCTTATGGCCTTTCCCGGCGCGCACATAGGAGACCATCACCGCATCGGACGATTGGTAATCGCCATCATGTGATACATTCACGACGGTGCTATTCAGCCTCAGGCGCGCCTGAGCGTCATCGCTATCAAGTTTGCTATAATCAAAAGGCGTTGTGAGAAGATCTTCCATATCCCCAGCGGCGGCGGCGTCCGGGATCATTGAGCGAACAAGAAGTCGCGCGATCGACGCGTTGCCGTCAGGGAAATGATGAATATAGGCTTCGGCAGGTTCTATCTCTGGCAGGCCCGCCGCTTCCCAACCGGGAAGACCGCTATAGTTCAGCGCTGTCAGTGCGGTAATGGCGTTGATACGGGCGCCGGCATCGCCTGTTAATGTCTCAAGCACCCTAAAAACACCGTTTTCTTTGACGCCCGCGACGTTAGCCAAAAAGTCCTTATAGCTAATGTTATAGAGATATTCCCATTTCTCGTCGCCTTTGATCTGGGGCATTAAGTCTTCTTGCCCGGTCAGTAGACGGATAAATTCCTTTTTTGCGGGCGCCGACAAAGGCATCTGTGCAACCGCATCGCTCGCAGACTGAGTATTTGGGGAGAGGGGAAGATAATCTTCGAAATAGCCGAAATCATAAGCGACCGTGCGGTCAATACCCCAGTCTTTTTTATCGAAGTGAATGCCTGCGCGTAGGCCGTTGCGTCTATAAAAGTCCTGATCATAGGCTGTCTCGAAACGCTTCAGATTGACGCCAATATCGCTCAGTAAGCCTTTGACCACGGCGCTAAAGCTCGATGGTTCGGGCAAAGTTTGGCTGCCGCCATAGCTGATAAGCGTTCGTCCATTGACCGTGAATTCGTTGCGTTTTGCGTGCCCGCCAAAATCGTCATGATTATCCAGTATTAAGACGGTTCGCTCTGGGTGCTCGCGAAGATAGAAATGCGCCGCAGCCAATCCGCTGAGACCGGCGCCGACCACAACAAGGTCGAAGGAGTCCTCTGGAAGGGTAGGCGCGCCCCACTCCGTTCGGCCTTCGCGCCCCAGCTCATGGGCAACCTCAAAAGAGCCGTCGTGATTGCCGCGAAGGCCAGTCAGCGATGGCGGGTAGGGGGCGCCGTCGGCGGCGCCGATCGAGGCCAGCGCCGCATTTGGAAGGAGCGCCGCGCCGGCCGCGACAACGCTCGCGCCGTGCAGCAGGTCGCGCCGCGTAATCTGTCGATCCATGCCAAGCGATTTATCCGAAAACGGAGTTTTCATGCGGTCTCTCGTAACTGCGTTGTTGCAAATTTTGGATGATAGCCGCGCCACACCATATACACGCTGATTAAGCCCAGCGGCACATATAGAAGTGGAGATGTCAGTGCGAGTAATGCTTCGCCAGTATTCCAATTCACACCGCCGTCCGGCGTCAACTTGCCGGCGCCGCGCTGATACGGAATGACGTAGAAATAGATCGTCAAGAAAGGCGCTGAGAGGCCGTAAAGGATAAGCGCTATTGGAGCGATCAGGGTGATTTTTGTTTTTGCGCTGTTGCGATCCTCTGCCGGCGTCTCATGGAGGCGCTCGCGGTAGGTCGCTTCTTCTGGCGAGACACTGCCGCGATAGGAAAGGATGTAGATCGTCGACAGGCTCGCTAAGACGCCAATGATCGTAGCGCTAAAATAATGGGGCAAGGTCATCGCGCCAAAATAAACCAGCGCTGATGGGACGACATTTAATACGAACCCTACCGCCATTCCCCAAAAAGCCGCCTGTTCTGTAATGCGTTTGCTCCACACGCTCATAATTGCGACCGGTCCCCAGGATGAGGTGAAGACGGTGCCGACAAAGAGGGTTAGCCAAAAAATGTTTGGCGGAAAGACGAAGCTGAACGCTAACATGATCGCGCCGACGCCGAGCATCAAGATGCGAGTAGAGCGGATGCTAAGCGTTTTCTTAGAATGCAAAATGTCGTTGCTGGCGCTGAACCCGACCAACGACAAGAATGTTGACGCCGACGATAAGGCCGCCGCCATAATCCCCGCCAATAGCAGCGCGCCTAGATATTCCGGAACGAGATTTTTCGCCGCCCAAATCATCGCGGTTTCGGCTGGTTCAATGTTTGGGTTCCGCAAATTGATGAGTCCGCCAACGCCGTAGATCATCACCTGAAGGACGATGACGGTCAGCGCGGTGTAAATCGCGGCGCGGATAACCACATGTTCGTTGCGCGCCATTAAATGCCGGCTCGACTGCCACGGGCTAACCGCGTAGACGACGCTCCACGCCATGTCGATGGTTATCGCCCATATCAGGTAATCGACGGGCCTTAGCCACGCCGTGCCTTCGCCAACAACACCATGCCATGAAGCGATGTCGGATTTTTCCTCAATCTTGGCCATGTTTTCGATTGCGGTCGCGACGCCGCCGAGGTCGCTCACGACGACATAGGTGAACACCACTGTCGCCACTGCAAAGAGCAAAAACATGATCGTGTCGGTTAGGATCACCCCTTTCGAGCCGGAGTAGATCGTAAACACTGTGTAACTCAGCCATGCGACGACCAAGCTTTGCGTGTATGTCAGGCTCGTTAGATCCGACAATAGCAATGCGGCGCCCTGGGTGACGATAAGCAAGTAGATGCCAAGGGCGATAATGATAATCGCACCTGAAAGCCGTTGAACGCGCCTGCTGTTGAACCGTTGACCAAAAAAGTCGGCAACGGTAGGGGCGCGACTGCGACGTAAGTAGCGCCCAAAAAGCAGCGCGCCATAAACATACCCCGCCACGGCGATCCCAGGGAAAAGGAGGTACGGGCCCATCTGCCCCGCATAGGTAAAGCCCGCCTCACCAAGAAAAATCG
>JBCDBM010000218.1:0-5458 GCA_039183665.1 Pseudomonadota bacterium
GTGTTGCTAAATCTGCGATCTTCTCCGCCTGCGCATTGTCATAGGGCAGGTCCACGACATGCTGCTCCGCGAGCGACCCCTTGAAGAGCGAATGCAAGCCCTTATCGGGATCGCAAATGGACATGGTCGCAAACGTGTCGCCGTGATAGCCGCCCGTGAACGAAATAAATTTGGTTCGTTTTTGATCGAATTTGTTGCGCCAATATTGAACGGCGATTTTCATCGCCACTTCCACGGCCACGGAGCCGGACTCGGAAAAAAAGGTTTTCGTTAGGGCGCCGGGCGTCATACGCGCCAAGCGCTCCGCCAATCGCAAGACGGGTTCATGCACAATGCCGCCTAGCATCACATGGGGCATCGCCTCTAATTGGCGTTGAACGGCGGCGAGCAAGGTTGGATGGTTGTAGCCATGAACGGCGGTCCACCAACTGCCCACGCCGTCGATTAGCGTGCGTCCGTCGTCTAGGTGAATGCGAACGCCCTCGGTGGACATCGCGACCGGCGGGCGCCCGCTCGATTTGAGCTGGCCATAGGGAAACCAGACATTGTCAAAGCCCTCAAGGCTTTCGGGTAAGCGAGATGAAGCGGGGGCCATAAAACTGTTTCCTGATGCGCGTCGCGGCGCTAAAGCCATGCGGCGCATTACGCGCGCTGCTGCGCCGACGCTTAAAAATTGTGACGCTGTTCGTCGCGGGAAATGGTTTGCGGGTCAATGAGTCAGCAAGACGCAATCGAAAAATTCGCCAGAGAAAAACTATCGCGCATGGAAGCGCGCGGCTTACGTCGGGTATTGACGCCGACGCATCGCTTTGCGGCCGGCGCAACGGAGCGCGACGGCGCCCGCGTGATTTCGTTTTGCGACAACGATTACCTTGGGCTTTCGCAAGACGCCCGCGTAATCGAGGCGGCGGTCCACGCGGCTAAGCAATATGGCGCTGGCGCTGGCGCGTCGCGTTTGGTCGTCGGCGATACGCCAATGAACAGCGCCATCGAACAAAAGCTCGCGGCCATGAAAGGCTTGCCTGCGGCGCGGCTTTTTGGGTCTGGCTATTTGGCCAATATTGGGGTCATTCCGGCGATCATAGGCCCGCGCGATCTCATCGTTATCGACGAGCTAAGCCACGCTTGTTTGAATGCGGGGGCGCAATTGTCCGGCGCTAAAATCATTCGTTTCAAGCACAACGACGTCGATGATGCCCGGCAGGCTTTTGAAGCGCGCAAAGATTATGGGCGCGCGCTGCTGATCACTGAAACCGTGTTTTCAATGGATGGCGATCGCGCGCCGTTGGCGCGTCTAAACGCGCTTGCGGACGAAGCTGACGCATGGCTGCTGACGGACGACGCCCACGGATTTGGGGTTTTAAAAATAGAAAACCCAGCGCCGCTTCAGATGGGCACTTTGTCAAAGGGCGTCGGCGCCTATGGCGGATATATCTGCGGACCGGAGCCGCTCATCGACTTGCTCATCAGCCGCGCGCGCTCCTTGGTTTATACCACCGGTTTGCCGCCGGCCGTATTGGGTGCGGTGTATCGGGCTTTAGAGATTATCGAAACCGAGCCTGCGCTTGGCGACCAAGCCCTTCAGAATGCGCGGTTGTTTTGCGACTTGGCCGGGTTGAACGCCCCGGAAAGCGCGATCGTTCCTGTAATTGTGGGCGATGCGGAGGCCGCAATGGCGTTGTCAAACGCGTTGCTTCAAGAGGGATTCTTGGTCAGCGCTATCCGCCCGCCGACGGTGCCCGCAGGAACAGCGCGGCTGCGCTTTACGTTTACCGCCGCGCATCATGAGCGCGATATTCGCGCCTCGGCGGCGGCGTTTCGCGCCGCACGCCAGAGCGGTTAACTAAAGACCAAAGGACTTCTAATGACGGCTTATTTTGTGACCGGCGTCGGCACCGAAATTGGCAAAACCTATGTTTCTTGCGCCCTACTCAAAGCCAAACGCGCTGAAGGGGCGAAGGTTCGGGCGGTAAAGCCGCTGATGAGCGGCTTTGACCCGGATGATATAGAGAGCTCGGACGCCGGCCAGTTGATCCAGGCCTGCGGGTTAAACGTCAATGCAGACACGCTCGCCGATGTTTGCGCCCACTCGTTCGTTCCGCCCGTCGCCCCGAACCTAGCGGCGCGCCAAGCGGGGGTAAGCCTTGAAGATGGCGCTATCCTCCAGTTTATTCGCGCCCGCTTGGCGTCGGACGCGTTCACGCTTGTTGAGGGCGCGGGCGGCGTGTTGTCTCCGGTGACCGACACCTTGAACCATGCGGGTTTGATCGCCGCCCTAAACTTACCTGCAATTGTGGTTGGGGCGAATTATCTCGGCGCCATCAGCCATACCTTGAGCGCCCTAGAGGCGCTGGACAAGCGCGGTATCCCCATTGCTGCGATGGTGGTGTCACAACCAACACCAGACGCGCCGCCGCCGCAGGCGCTCATCGAGGAGATTTCGCGCTTTCGCGCCGCGCCTTACGTCAGCGCGCCGTTCGGCGCTGATCCTCAATCATTGGGGGCTAACGTCGCAAAGACGATCGGCGCCGCTGCTAATGCCTGATGATCCCTCGCAGCTAGCCGAAGAAATTGACGCCCGAGGGTTGCGCTGCCCGCTTCCTGTCCTGCGTTTAGAGGCGGTGTTGCGCCGAGTGGCGCTAGGTCAACAGGTTAAAATCGTCACCGATGATCCGGTTGCGCATGTTGATATTCCACACTTTTGCCGCGAAGGCGGCCATATCGTTGCTGACGCGACCATCTCCAGTGATCGCGCGGAATTTGTGGTCACTCGCGGGCCTAGCCCGGCCGTGAATACTGCAAACGAGGCGTGAGGCGGAACACATTTCGACGCCTCAACGGTCCTTTGCGTTCCCGGTCTGTAAAGGTTAATGTGGAGCAGCGCGCCAATGCGTGCTTTAATTGGAATGAGCGCGCGCCGGATTTCGGCCGGGACGGCGCTGTGGGGCGTATGGTTGAGGGGAAGCTCGGAAATGACGGGAAATCAAATGAAGAGAATTCGCAAAGCGCGATGGACGCTTGGCGGTATGGCGGCGGCGTCTTTTTTGGCATTGGCCACGGTCAGCCCGGCGCACGCTACTTTTGAAGCCGGGGTTCAAGCTTATCTCAACGGGCAGTACAGCCAGGCGCTCGATATCTGGCAGCGCTTCGCCGTTGCCGGCGATGTGCGTTCAAAGAAAATTCTCGGGGATGTCTTCTCCGCCAAAGAGTTGGACTATGGCGCGGCGCCGCGGCCCGAAGGGGCGCTTGATGCGACCCGCGAGATCCCGCGCGACAATGTAAAAGCCCTCGTTTGGTACACGCTCGCCGCCTATCATCATTTCGACGAATATCGTCAGCCTACGGCTGAGGAGGTGAATTCGGTTATTCTCGCAGAGCGCCGATTGCCGGAAATCCGCAAGCGGATGAGCGATTCGGACGTGAAAAAGGCGGAGAAGATTGTCGCTCAAACGTTTGAGTCGGGCAGCCCCTACGATCTCTATCGCCTGGGCGATATGTATCAAAAAGGCGCTGGCGTCGGAAAAAACAATGTCGAGGCGCTAAAACTCTATTTCTTGTCCAAGACCCGAGGCGTTGGCGAGGCAAGCGCTGCATACGAAATCCTCGAGCAGATGATGGGCGCAAAAGATATTGAGAAAGCGACGACAGCCGCGGAGAAGTGGCAACCGCCGCTGCCGCCGGAGCACACGGGCAAAACCCCGCAGCAGCAAGAGCTCGAGCGCTTGAAGCGCGAGCTTGAAGAAATCCGCATGAAGGAGGCGCTTGAAGCTGTCTCCGATATTGATGTTGAACTGATCCAGCGGGCGTTGAACGCTCTTGGCTTCCGCGCGGGCGCCGTGGACAACAAGCTTGGCCCGGCGACGCGTCAAGCGATCCGCCGCTTCCAATATTCCACCGTCGCGAAAGATCGCAATATGAGCGACACGGAAAAAGACGCCGTGGTCACCGGCGTCCTGACGCCGCGACAAACCGTGGAGATCTTCAAAGACGCCGCCAATAGCGATCATCCGATGTCAGAATATGTCTATGGCATCATGCATGTGCGGGGCATCGGCGTGCAGCAAAATGGCAAAGAAGCAGTGAAATGGCTTGACCGGGCTGCTGGCCAAAACCTGGCGATCGCGCATTACGCGCTGGGTGTTGTCTATCGGGACGGCACGACGGGGCTCAATGAGGTCGCGCCAGATGAGCGCAAATCGCAGTTCCACTTGGCGCAAGCAGCGGCGCTCGGATACGGGCCGGCTGATGATGCGCTGCGTCGTTTAAGTTTCGAATATACCCGCGATATTCAGTAGTCAGAGGGGTTTACAACAATGAAGCGCGTATCAAACAAAATTCTGGCTTCCGCCGCGGCGTTGTTCGCCGGGGGCGTTATCGCAGCAGGGTCCGCCAACGCACAATCGCTGGGCGGGTTTCCGATCCACGAACCCGGCGCAAAATCGAGCCAAAGCTCGAACGCCAAGCAAACCAAAAAAGGCCCATTGCAAATTGTCGTCGATGTGAATGGCCGCGGCCCTTATAAAACAATTGGCGCCGCGTTGCGTGATATCGCTGAAGGCGGCGAGATCCATGTCATGCATGGCGATTACAATGAGGCCATCAATCTCACCAAAACGGTCTATATTCGCGGCGATCGCGGTCCGGGTCGAGGTGTCAACATCAATGCGCCGATGAACTCGCCTTGCCTTACCTTCGCGCCGAAAGACCCAACCGATCACGCGGTGGTTGCGAATGTTCGCTTCTCGGCGAAGATTAACTCGCCCCATTCATGTGTGGATGTGGAACAAGGCGTCTTTACGCTAAAAGAAAGCGATGTCTTTGGCTCGGGCGTGCGCCCCGCCGTGAATATCGCCGGCGGTATGGTGATGCTGGACAAAAACCGCATTAGCGCAGGTTCTGAAGGCGTTCGCGTAGAGCAAGCGCATTCGCTGTCCCAGACCGTCATTACCGACAACAAGATCTTGCAAAATAAAATTGGCGTTGATGTCGCCTCCGGAAGCAATTCGGATGTGTTGATTTCAGGCAATGAGATTTTCGACAATCTAGACAGCGGGATCAAATCGTCCGGTTACGGCTCAACGAAAATGATCGGCAATAAGATCAACAACAATAAGGGCTCGGGCGTTATCTTAGACAAGCACGCAAAGCTGACGCTAGTTCGCTATAACGAAATTGTCAGCAATACGGGCGACGGCGTCGCAATCCCGTTTGGCGTCAATGGCGTCATTGAAGACAACGAGATCGTCGGCAATGAAGGTCTGTCGATCTTCGTGCGCGAGGGCTACGAGCCGAAGATCATCAACAATCATGTTGCGAATAACGCCGGCGACAAGAAGAAAAAGAAATAACCACGCGTCTTTTGGCGGGCGCGGAAATGATGCGCCCAGTCATCAATCCGCTTCGGCGCTAGAACAAGAAACGCTCCCGCTCCGGGGGCGTTTTTTTTGCCCTTTTTCGA
>JBCDBM010000219.1:0-5458 GCA_039183665.1 Pseudomonadota bacterium
ATGGCACGCAATTGGGTTTCGGGGGCGGCTGGGTGCTTTATCCGCCCTTGTCCTCCAATACAGGGAGTCCGGGGCCAGCCATGGATCTCCTCATTTTATCGCTGCATTTGGCCGGCGCCTCGTCGATCCTGGGCGCGATCAACTTCATCACCACCATCTTCAACATGCGCGCGCCGGGCATGACGATGCACAAAATGCCCTTGTTTGCATGGTCGGTGTTGGTCACGGCATTTTTGCTGGTTTTGTCGCTCCCGGTTTTGGCGGGCGCGATCACCATGCTGTTGACGGACCGGAATTTCGGCACATCGTTCTTTGACGCTGCAGGCGGCGGCGACCCGATTTTATACCAGCATCTGTTTTGGTTCTTCGGTCATCCCGAGGTGTACATTTTGATTTTGCCGGGCTTTGGCATCATCTCCCACATTGTTTCCACGTTCTCGAAAAAGCCGATCTTCGGCTATCTCGGCATGGCCTACGCCATGGTGGCCATTGGTTTTGTGGGCTTCATCGTATGGGCGCACCACATGTATACGGTGGGCCTCAGCGTTAATATGAAGGCGTATTTCGTCGCCGCGACCATGGTCATCGCGGTGCCAACGGGCATCAAGATATTCTCCTGGATCGCGACCATGTGGGGCGGCTCTATCGAGTTCAAAACGCCCATGGTTTGGGCCGTGGGCTTCATCTTCTTGTTTACGGTGGGCGGTGTTACCGGCGTCGTGCTCGCCAATGCCGGCATCGACCACTATATGCACGACACCTATTATGTGGTGGCGCATTTCCACTATGTGCTTTCTCTGGGCGCGGTCTTCGCGATCTTTGCAGCGTGGTATTATTGGTTCCCGAAAATGACCGGGAAAATGTATCGCGAGTGGCTCGGCCAACTCCATTTCTGGGTCATGTTTATCGGCGTGAACCTGATCTTCTTCCCGCAGCATTTTCTTGGGCTGCAAGGGATGCCGCGGCGTTATATCGATTATCCCGAAGCCTTCGCGCTTTGGAATTACGTGTCGTCCATTGGCTATATGATAACGCTCGTCGCTGTCGGCATCTTTGTTATCGCCATGATTGACGCGTTCTTCTTCTTCAAGCGCAAAGCCGCCGATAATCCTTGGGGCGAGGGCGCAACCACGTTGGAATGGACATTGCCGTCGCCGCCGCCATTCCACCAGTTTAACGAGCTTCCGCGCTTTGACCGTGGCGACGCGAAAGCGTTCTAACTAAGCCTATTTCCCCTATCGGGCGTATCGAACCCGCAAAGCTTCTAGGCTTTGCGGGTTTTTTCGTTGCTCGTTTTGCGCGTGCTGCGTTGCAAGGTGACGATGACAAGAAAATGTCGTTAACCTTAGCTACTGAGAACCTTCTTTCTCAATGTCACAGGGGTGGGACAATGGACGTATTTCTTTCTGAGCTGATTACTGATTCAAAGGCGTTGTTTTTGAGCGGTGATTGGGAGTTGCTGGGCGTTGTGCTTGCGATCGCTTTAATCACGACAATGATTACCCGGGGTATTGGGCAACTCCTCGGCGCGAGCGTTGTTGCGATGTTGGCGACATTCTTCGCCTTGGGACTCGTCGATACCGTTAAGGGCGAGACGCCAAGCGACCCAGCCGCCTATCTGGCGGCGCTCAATGGCACGCTGGGCGGCTTGATGGAGAGCCCAGGCGGCATGATGATCACGCTTACCACGATATTTGTCATCTTGGTTTTGGCGCTGATGATCCTTAAGTCTATCGTCTTCCGCGGCGACTACTAAGTCTGAGTTTCTCGCGGGAGATCGCATCATGCAGCAGTTTCTTGATGAAGTGATCGGCGTTATCCGCGCCACCTTTATGAGCGGTGATGTGATCGCCATACTCATTGCTATGGGCGCGGTGTTGATCGCCGCGCTCGCGACACGCCGTTCGACGCAAATCGGCTCAACGACGTTATTGGCGCTCGTCTTGTTCGTCGTGGGCGGGTATTTGCGAGGCGTTTTGACCCGCGGGCCGGGTCAGTCGGATGCAGACGTCACCGGCGGGCGTCTGGTCGGCCAGCTCAATGACAGCTGGGCGGCGTTCAGCGTTTTGCCGGCGCAAACGCTTCTCGCTTATTTTGTCGCCTTCTTGGTGATCGTGTTCGTCCTATTCGGGGCCAAGTCATTATTTGGCCGCTGACAAAGCGGACGAATCGTCAAAATCCCTGCGCATCAAGGCGTTGAGGGGTCGAAACCAACCGTCGCACTCGCTATATTCCTCGTCAATCGGCTGAGCATGTACGCGCATTCGCGCTTGGAGGCGACGAGCGTTGACGGAAAAAAACACCAGGGCGGACGATGCGCCGAGAGCGTTGATTGACCCCTTCGGTCGAACCATTTCCTATTTGCGCCTCTCCGTGACGGATCGCTGCGATTTGCGCTGCCACTACTGTATGGCGGAGCGCCCAGACTTTCTCCCGAAGTCCCAAGTCTTAGGTCTGGAAGAGCTCGATTTGGTCGCTTCCGCGTTTATCGCCCGTGGCGTGAACAAGTTACGCATCACAGGCGGAGAACCGTTGGCGCGCAAAAACGTCATGTCGCTTTTTCGGTCTTTGTCGCGTCATCTGGGCGCGGGCGGATTGCGCGAGCTAACGCTAACCACAAACGCGACGCAGCTGGCCCGTTACGCAAAGCCTCTTGCTGATCTGGGCGTGCGCCGGGTCAACGTTTCGCTGGACAGCCTGGATCGAGACGCCTTCACGCGGATCACGCGCCGCGACGCGTTAGACGCCGTGTTGCGCGGCATTGAGGCGGCGCAAGCGGCAGGGCTGAAAATAAAGCTCAATACGGTCGCGCTTAAAAACGATAATTTGGATGAAATCCCCGACATTGTGTCATGGGCCCATGAACGCGACATCGAGGTGACGCTCATCGAAGTCATGCCTCTGGGCGAAATTGACGGCAATCGCTTAGATCAATATGCGCCGTTAAGCCTTGTGCGCGAACAGCTCGAAGAGCGTTGGACGCTCACGCCATCGACGCATCGCTCTGGCGGCCCAGCGCGCTATATGGACATCAAAGAAACCGGCGGTCGATTAGGGTTCATTACACCGCTTACGAACAATTTTTGCGACGGGTGTAATCGCGTGCGCGTGACCTGCACAGGCCAGCTCTATATGTGTTTAGGCCAAGAAGACCGCGCGGATTTGCGCGCGGCCTTGCGCGACGGCGGCCCCAGTAAGCTCGATGCGGTTCTCGACGACGCGATGCGTCGCAAACCTAAAGGGCATGAGTTCGACTATGACGCCAATGGCGCGACGCCTGCAGCGCCGCGGTTCATGTCCGCAACAGGCGGATAATCGCTATGGCGACGCTGACATTTTTCGGCAAGCTTGCTGACGTCATGGGGCGCGAGCGCAGCTTGGCCCTCCCGCAGGCCGTATCCACCGCGGGCGCCCTTAAAGACTATCTTTGCGCGCAAGACAGCGTATTCGCCGAGGTGTCAGCACAATCCGCCCTCCGCATCGCTGTGAACGACGTCCTGGCCGACGACGCGGTCGCGATCCGCGATGAAGACGAAATCGCTTTTATGCCGCCCTTTAGCGGCGGGTGATTTGATGATTGATCTGCTGAGTGACGACTTCGACCCAGCCGCCCGCCTTTCCGCCTTTACGGCAAGTGTTGACGGGGCCGGCGCTATTGCGAGTTTTGTGGGGCTGGTTCGCGACCAGAGCGCTGACGCGCGCGTTCGCCGATTGCGCCTCGATTATCACCCAACGCTGACCCGCGCATCGATTGAAGCGGCGGCGCAGGCGGCCGCCCGTCGCTGGGGCTTGCGCGACATTTTGGTGCTGCATCGTGTTGGCGATGTTCAGGCGGGCGCGCCTATTGTCTTGGCGGCGACGGCGGCGGATCACCGACGCGCGGCCTTTGAAGCTTGTGACCATTTGATGGACTATTTGAAAACGCAGGCGCCGTTTTGGAAATTGGAAATCACTGATCAGGGCGAGCGATGGATCGAACCGCGCGCGCAAGACTACAAAGACGCTGCGCGATGGCGCGCTTGAAAAGGACACCCCGTAATGCACGGCATCAATGAGTCTCTCGAATTTGTTCCGGTACGGATTGCAATTCTGACCGTAAGCGACAGTCGCGATTTAAGTAACGACACATCGGGCGATATTCTGGTAGACCGGCTTCAATCGGCCGGCCATGAATTAGCCGGTCGAGATCTCGTGCGCGATGACGCCGAAATCATACGCGAACGCGTGCAAGGGTGGATTGACGATCCTGAGGTGGACGTTGTTATTTCCACGGGCGGCACGGGGCTGACGGGGCGCGACGTCACGCCCGAAGCGATTACGCCGCTTTTTGACAAAGTGATCGAAGGGTTTTCCGTCATTTTCCATCAAGTCAGTTATGGAACGATTGGTCTTTCGACGCTGCAATCGCGCGCCACCGCCGGGGTCGCGCAAGGCACTTTTATCTTTGCCTTGCCTGGGTCAAACGGTGCGGTGAAAGATGGCTGGGACGGCGTTATCTCATACCAGCTCGACAGTCGGCACAAGCCTTGTAATCTCGTCGAGCTGATGCCGCGATTGCTCGAAAAATAAGTCTACGGATAAGTTTATGGGCGATAAGCTCACGCATTTTGACGACGATGGCCGCGCGCGCATGGTCGATGTCTCCGGCAAAGCGAGCACGGCCCGGCGCGCCGTCGCTGGCGGGCGCGTGTCATTTTCCACTGAGGCGTATCGAACGTTGCGCGAAAAAGGCAGCGCTAAAGGCGATATCTGTGCGGTGGCGGAGCTTGCTGGCGTTATGGGCGCAAAAAAAACGGCGGCGCTCATTCCGCTATGCCATCCCTTGGCCATTAGCTCGGTCAAGGTCGAGGCCGACTTCAATGACGCCCAAAAAGCGATCGATGTGCGCGCGACGGTAAAGACGTCCGGGCAAACAGGCGTTGAAATGGAGGCGCTAACAGCTGCGTCCGTTGCGTGTCTGACAATTTACGACATGGCCAAAGCGATCGATAAATCCATGGAGATCGGCGAGATCGCCTTGTTGGAAAAATCCGGCGGCGCGTCTGGCGATTATAAAAAGTAGAACCTGCTATGTTGTCCGTAGACGAAGCGTTAGAGCATATTCTTGCTGAGACAGCGCAAGACAAGAGCAGCGAAGCGCTTGGCGTTGGCGACGCGTTCGGCCGCGTATTGGCGGCGGACGCCATTGCGGCGACAACTCAGCCGCCGTTTGATGCGTCCGCGATGGACGGGTATGCGGTACGGTTTTCCGACGCCGCTGCGGCGGGCGGTCGCTTGAAGCTCATCGGCGAGTGCCGGGCGGGCGAGGCTTTTTCATCGCCTGTGGCGGCGGGAGAGGCGGTGCGCATTTTTACCGGCGGCGTTGTGCCCGACGGCGCCGATCACATTGTTATTCAAGAAGATACGGAAGCGGACGGCGAGACGGTAACGGTCAGCGCCGAACAGGTCCGACCGCGCC
>JBCDBM010000220.1:0-5392 GCA_039183665.1 Pseudomonadota bacterium
ATAGTCTGCATGGTAATGGGTTGCATTGCGGCTCACAGGCACGCGGACGCCCGCAAGGATGGCGCCGGCCAGATCACTCGACTCTTTCCACTTTCGCTCGTTCAAGCGCGCGTCCATCGAGCCGTCGCAGGTGAACGAGAACTGACATCCCGTAACGCGCTCAGAGCCTTGGAAGACGACGCCGCAAACGGTGTCTGGATACACGGCGCTCGCTACGCGATTAAGCACGACATCGGCAACCGCCAACTGGCCAACCCGAGGCTCCGATCGGGCCTCGTAATAGATGGCTTGGGCCAAGCAAGTGCGCTCCTCGCCATCGAGGCGCGCCATCGTCAGAGACGAGAAATCGAAATACGCCAGATCTGTCAGCAGATCGTCGGCAACTTTCGCCGCTGTCGCTTTCGCCGGCTTCAACCGGGGACCCGCAAGCGCATCGCGCGAGGCCGCCGTCTCCGCCGCCAAGAATTTCGCGAAGTCAGCAACCAGACGCACTTCTTCTTCCAGCGCCGCCTCGGCCTGCCGCGCCGCTTCAGCCTCGTTCAGGCTGTCAGTCGCCCGCATGGCCGTCGCAAAGACGCAGACCGACAGCAATCCGACAGCAACGAGGCTGCGCAGGGTCCAGTTGACCTCGCCGTGACTATGTTCGCCCTTGGACTGCAACTTCCGTTTCCTCAACCTCGTTTCCGAGACCCTAGCGTTTTTGTTTCGCCGCAACGGCGCCTAGCGCGCTACCGACTCAACGCTCACAAAATGACGTTTTCTGCGCGACCGACGCAAACTCCGCGCCGCCCGCGCGGCTTACCCCGGCGATCCGCGTCTATATGGCGCCGCACCACATTGTGCGCAAGGCGATTCTTCGCGAGTCAACCGAGCATTAACCTTACCAGGCGCAAGCCAAGCTATTGAAAAATAAGAAGAATTGATTTTCTTAAATTAACTTTAACGCTGTAGAGCCTTGCGCGCAGTTACTTTTCCGTCAGACGCGCTTGCGCGGCCGCCAAGCGCGCAATTGGCGTGCGGTATGGCGAACAAGACACATAATCGAGGCCGATTTTCTCCACGAAGGAAATGGAATCGGGGTCGCCCCCGTGCTCGCCGCAAATGCCCAATTTGATGCCAGCGCGGGTTTCTCGACCCTTTTCGGCCGCAATGCGCACCAACTCGCCGACGCCAGCGGGATCGAGCGTCACGAACGGATCCTGCTCGAAGATCCCGCGCCGCAGATAATCCGGCAGGAAGGACGTCGCATCATCCCGGCTCAAACCGTAAGTCGTCTGGGTAAGATCGTTGGTGCCGAAGGAGAAGAATTCTGCATCCTCGGCGATTTGATCCGCGGTCAACGCCGCGCGCGGCAACTCAATCATGGTGCCGACGAGATAGTCCAACTCAACCCCGCGTTCGCTTAATACCGTTTTGGCGATCGCATCGACGCGATCTTTTAAGAAAGCGAGCTCCTCGCGCTTGGCGACGAGCGGGATCATAATTTCCGGCACAACTTTTTCGCCGGTTTCATCCGCGACAACGCACGCCGCTTCAATGATCGCACGCGCCTGCATCTCATAAATTTCAGGGTAGGAAACCCCAAGCCGACAGCCGCGATGGCCAAGCATAGGGTTGAATTCTTGCAGCTTATGCGCGCGATCTTTGAGTTTCGTCGCATCCATCCCAGAAGAGCTTGCGACTTCATCGATCTCTTCGTCGGAATGCGGAAGGAATTCGTGCAGAGGCGGATCGAGCAACCGAACCGTGACAGGCAGCCCTCGCATCACGCGGAAAAGTTCCTCGAAATCAGAGCGCTGCATTGGCAGCAGCTTCTCAAGCGCCGTTTCGCGGCCATCTTTGTCTTCGGCCAAGATCATTTCCCGCACGGCGACGATGCGCTCCGCATCGAAGAACATATGTTCGGTCCGGCACAGGCCGATGCCCTCAGCGCCGAAGCCGCGTGCTGTCTTTGCGTCCTCGGGTGTTTCTGCATTCGCACGAACGCGCATGCGCCGCTCTTCATCAGCCCAGCTCATCAGCGTTGCAAAGTCGCCTGAGAGCTCAGGTTCCACCGTCGGGACCTCGCCGAAAAAGACTTTGCCCGCGGCGCCATCGACGGTGATCATTTCACCCTTAGCGATCGTCCGCCCGCCGGCTGTGAAAGACGCGCCTTCCTTGTCGATTTTAAGATCGCCCGCGCCGCAAACGCACGGCCGGCCCATGCCGCGGGCGACAACCGCCGCATGGCTCGTCATGCCGCCGCGCGCGGTGACAATGGCTTTAGCCGCATGCATGCCGTGAATATCTTCTGGGCTTGTCTCGGTACGCAGGAGAATGACCGCGCGCCCTTCTTGGCTTAGTCGTTCAGCCTCATCGGAATTGAACACCACTTCGCCCGACGCTGCGCCTGGTGAGGCGGGCAATCCGTTCAGCACCAAGTCCCGCGGTGCGTCCGGATCAAGCGAGGGATGAAGGAGCTGATCGAGCGAGTGCGGGTCAACACGCATCACCGCTTCCTCTTCGGAGATCAGACCCTCTTTGCACATATCAACGGCGATTTTGAGCGCCGCCTTCGCGGTGCGTTTGCCGCTGCGGGTCTGCAACATCCAGAGCTTTTGCTCTTGGATGGTGAACTCAATGTCCTGCATATCCCGATAGTGCTTTTCGAGATTGTTGAAGACGTCAACCAACGATGCATACGCCTCCGGCATCGCCTCTTCGAGTGATGGCGATTCTTCACCCATATCTTCGCGGGCTTGTTTCGTCAGCGGTTGCGGCGTGCGGATGCCGGCAACGACATCCTCCCCTTGGGCGTTGATAAGAAACTCGCCGTAAAACGCATTGTCGCCGGTCGACGGGTCGCGGGTGAACGCAACGCCGGTTGCGGAGCTGTCGCCCATATTGCCGAAGACCATCGCCTGAACATTGACGGCCGTTCCCCAACTCTCAGGGATATTGTGCAAGCGCCGATAGGTTTCGGCGCGATCATTCCGCCACGAACCGAACACCGCGCCAATGGCGCCCCATAATTGTTCTTTCGGATCTTGCGGGAAAGGTTTGCCGAGCGCGCTTTGCACAGCCTCTTTGTAAGACGCGATGACCTTTTTCCAATCATTGGCGCTCAGCGCCGTATCGAGGAAATAGTCATGCTCCTCTTTAAAGGTCTCCAGGATCTCTTCAAATTCGTGGTGTTCAACACCAAGCACCACATCTGAATACATCTGAATAAAGCGGCGATAGCTGTCATAAGCAAAGCGCTCGTCGCCGGCGAGCACGGCCAATCCTTTTACGGTCTCGTCATTCAGACCGAGATTGAGCACCGTATCCATCATGCCTGGCATGGACGCGCGCGCGCCTGAGCGCACCGACACCAAGAGCGGTTTTTGCGTATCGCCAAAATCGCGACCGACGCTCTCCCCGACGCCGTCGAGCGCCGCTTCAACTTGGCTCGTCAGCCCATCAGGGTATTGGCGGCCATTGTCATAAAACGCCGTGCAAACCTCCGTCGTCAGGGTGAAGCCTGGCGGCACCGGCAGATCAAGCCGCGCCATCTCCGCTAGGTTTGCGCCCTTCCCGCCAAGAAGGTTGCGCATACTGGCTTCGCCCTCGGCAGCGCCGCCCCCGAAACGATAAACCCACTGATGATCGCTGGCTTGATTGGTCATTCGTCTTCAATCCACTAAATGCGCATAACGGAATGTCAGCCGGCAGCTGAACCCGTATGAATGATTAAGCGTTAGCCGCCCCCGGCGCCTCGCCCGCGCAAATTTTGTACCGCTTGAGCGGTTGTTTCACCTGCCCATCTGCATAGGGCGCCGCGACTGCGAAGTCCAAGCCCCCTTTTGCCGCGGCGCGCGGGCTTCGCGGTCGACATCGTCCCCATAAGTGTTAACCTTTTAACCAAGTCCGATGGGCTCGGGCGAAAGGTGCGGCGCTGCTTTCAGCGCGCCCGCCAACATCTTGGGGACTGGGGGAAATATGGCGCCGGAAGCAGCTTTGGATCGCTTGCCAGGGCTAGCGGGCCTGGCAATTGTCCTTGTCGTCATGGGCGTCATCGCCGCTGCGGTCATGACGTCCTCTCGCCTCAAAGGCTCATCCCTATTCAACCGCCTTTTTGTCATCGTGGCCATGGCCGCGGGCTTTTTCAGCGCCGTTAGTTCAGCCATGGGATTCGGCCTCATCACGTCACAGGAATCGGACGATTTCTTCCGCAATTCGATCTTACCGCCGGCGTTTGGGGTCTTCGTCTTTTTTCTCGCTGTCGCGATTTGGGTCGGCGGCGCCGAGCTTGTGCGTCATCGCGATTGGTTCCGCGGGATCGGCAAGGGACCGCTGGGCGATGCGCTGTTCTTTCTAGAGCGCGCGGTGAAATTGTTGGTGGTGATCCCGGCGATGGCGGTGATTTTGTTCTTCGTGTCCACCTGGACGACCGTTGTGGGCGTCGGCGGCGTGGACGCGGTGCGGCACACCTATGACTACGAGATCGAACGCCTTCAGGCCGATTGCGCCGGCATCACAGCCTATCGCCAGAAAGACTATTTGTTTGCGCAGGACTTAAGCTTGGCGGTTAGCGACGTGCTGCGCGTAGCCGAGGGCGAGCGCACTGGCGGCGCACAATCGGGCGCTGCTGGCGCAGGCGCCGTGGTCTCGTATTACGCCGCGATCGCCGATTGGCTACGCAGTTTGGAGCGCAGTGTCACCGACATTATCGAGTCGCCCCTCCTGGGGGACAGCGACAGTCCTTATGACCCCGAAGTCTGCGCCAATACGTCAGCCGCGTTGAAAGAACTCTTAAGCCGCAACGCTTTTGAGAACTACGATTTGTGGGCGCGGGAATTCCAAACCGAGTTCAATGAATTTACGGGCACGCTTAATCGCTGGCGCCATGACAAACGCATTGAGCAATTGCTTGAGCAGCAATCAGACGCCTTCGCCCGCGCGAACCCGAAGCCGATGGGCGCGCGCATCTCTAATGCCCAATCCAACGCCATTGATCGCTATGCGGAAGACGTTGAAGCCGCGCTCGGCTCCCTACTGCGCAGTCAAAAAGCTACTAAGCCGCCGCCGCCACAAAAGTCCGCTGCCGAATTGTCGCCCGCAAGAGGATTGCAAATTTTTGTGGATTGGGTCGAACCGCCAGAACCAATTGCTGAGCCGGAACGCATCTCTCGGGCACAAGCCGTGGTCGACGCGGAGTTCGTGGCGCCGCTATCCACCATTTCGCCGCGCGATGCGGTCTTGAAGCACGCCAACATCTTTTCCGATATTTGGGCGCTGGCCATCAGTTGGGATTACGCAGCTTATGTATTGATGTTTGCGTTTTTGTTTTTCCCTAGCGCCGAGCGCGCCGCGGGTTTCAAGGATGAGTGATTGTGGACGCTACAAGATACGTATTTGTCATCGGAATAGG
>JBCDBM010000221.1:0-5357 GCA_039183665.1 Pseudomonadota bacterium
CGCGCCGGGCATGCGCCACGACCCGTCGACAGTTTTAACCTCACCCGCTGCGAGCGCTTCGGCTAACGCCGCCGTTTCGATCAGCGGACCTAGCTGGCCCATATCACGCCATCCAGGGCGGAATAGGCAGGTCTTTGGATTTCAAGAATTCAGGATTGAAGATCTTCGATGCGTAGCGATTTCCATAGTCGCACAGGATCGTCACAACCGTATGCCCCGGGCCAAGTTCTTTCGCGAGTTTTGTGGCGCCGGCGACATTGATGCCGGATGAGCCGCCAAGGCAGATGCCTTCCTCTTGTACCATCCGGAAAACAACATCGAGCGCTTCGCGGTCATGGACGCGGAATCCATCGTCAATGGTAACACCTTCCAAGTTCGCGGTGACACGTCCTTGGCCGATGCCTTCGGTGATGGAATCGCCTTCCGTTTCCAACTCGCCGGTCTTCACCCATTGATAGATTTTTGAGCCAAAAGGGTCCGTAACGGCGGTCTTAATATTGGGGTTCTTCTCTTTCAGACCCAAGGTGACGCCCGCAAGCGTGCCGCCCGTACCGACTGCGCAGGCAAACGCGTCGACTTTTCCATCCGTCTGCGTCCAAATTTCTTGCGCCGTCGTTTCCACATGAAATTGACGGTTTGCGACGTTGTCGAACTGGTTCGCCCAAAGCGCGCCGTTGGGTTCCGTTTCGGCGAGTTCCTCGGCGAGCCGACCGGAGTAATGAATGTAGTTGTTGGGGTTCGCATAAGGGACGGCGTCGACTTCAATGAGCTCCGCGCCGAACAGTTTGATGGCGGTTTTCTTTTCTTCGCTTTGCGTGCGCGGAATGACGATCTTCACGCGATAGCCGAGCATCGCGCCGACCATCGCAAGGCCGATCCCTGTATTGCCCGCGGTGCCTTCAACGATGACACCGCCCGGCCGCAGTTTACCCGAACGCTCCGCATCGCGAATAATACCCAGCGCCGCGCGATCCTTCACGGATTGGCCGGGATTGAGAAATTCTGCTTTGCCCAAAATGTTGCAGCCAGTTTCTTCTGAGGCGCGCTGTAATTTGATGAGCGGCGTATCGCCAATCAGCGCGAGCGCATTATCGCTGTAGTTCATTTCACTGTTTCTCCGTGCCGCTAGGCGTTTCTTTTTCGGCCAATTTGGCTTCCTCCCACAGCGCTTCCATTTCATCAAGCGAGGCTTCGGAAAGCGCGGCGCCTTTGGCGGCGACGCCCGCCTCAATATGGCGGAATCGGCGAATAAATTTCTCATTTGCGCGGCGCAAGGAGGCCTCAGGGTCTACATCTAGACGACGCGCCAAATTGGCCATGACAAATAGGAGATCGCCAAACTCTTCTTCCACGGCTTCCGGCGATTTCGCATCCGCAGCGTCGACCACTTCGCCAGCCTCTTCAGCGACTTTGCTCAGAATGTCTTTCGCGTTCGCCCAGTCGAAACCAACGCGGGCGGCGCGCCGCTGGAGTTTGATCGCGCGGCTCAACCCGGGCAGGGCAGCGGGCACATCATCCAAAAGCCCGTCGAGACCTTTGTCAGCGCGCTCTCGGGCTTTTTGCGCCTCCCAGGCCGCCGTTTGTTCTTCGGCCGTGCGGTCGCCCGACGCGGCGAACACGTGCGGATGACGGCGGATCATCTTGTCGGTGATCGCTTCAACGACGTTGTTAAAGGCGAATTGCCCTTCTTCCTCAGCAATTTGCGCGTGGAACACAACCTGAAATAGCAAGTCGCCAAGCTCTTCTTTCAAACCGCCCAAATCATCGCGTTCGATCGCGTCGGCAACCTCATAGGCTTCCTCCACTGTAAACGGCGCGATCGTCCGAAAGGTCTGCTCAACATCCCACGGGCAGCCGTTTTCGGGGTCGCGAAGCCGCTTCATGACTCGGAGCAAATCCTCAAGCCGGTAAGGGCGCTCAAAATCGGAGGCCGTCATGGAAAGGATCCTTTGGTCGGTTTAATTTGGCGCGTGACAGCGCTCATTTGGGCGCAGTTCTGGTTGCATTGCGCACTCTTAGGTGTATTCCTCCGTCGGTCAAACGCTGCGCACGCGCTCATTGAACGTGCGCACGCCATGACCGAAACAACCAATAAACGGATCGACGACGAATGGCCCTCACTGAGACGAAATACATCTGGCGGAATGGCGAACTCATCCCCTGGGCGGACGCCACCACGCATGTGATGACCCATGCGCTGCATTACGGCACGTCGGTGTTTGAGGGCATGCGCGCCTATGACACGAAGCACGAGGGCACCTGCATTTTTCGCAATCGAGAGCATATCGAGCGTTTGGCGTTCTCAGCACGGGTTTATGGCATCGATCTTAAGTACCCCGTTGAAGCGCTGATGGGCGCCTGCCGTGAGATCGTCAAAGCCAATGAGCTGAGCGCGGCCTATCTGCGCCCGATCGCGTTTTTGGGTTACGGCGATATGGGGCCGAGCTCCACCAATGTAGATTCCGATATTGTCATCGCCGCGTTCCCATGGGGCGCCTATCTTGGCGAGGACGGCCTCAAAAACGGAATCGACGTGGGCATTTCAAGCTGGCGGCGCATGGCGCCTGGAACGGTGCCGGCGGGCGTCAAAGCAGGGGGCAATTATCTCTCCAGCCGGCTTGTAAGCTGCGAGGCAAAAAAGAATGGCTATGCCGAAGGCATTGGCTTAGCCCATGACGGCACGGTGAGCGAAGGCGGCGGCGAAAATCTATTTGCCGTTATAAATGGGCGAATTTTGACGCCACCAGCAGCATCTTCGATTTTATCGGGCATTACGCGCGACGCGGCGATTACGCTTTCGCGGAAGCTCGGACTTGAAGTGACCGAACAAGCACTTGCGCGGGAGACGCTTTACAACGCTGATGAGCTGTTCTTCACAGGGACCGCGGCGGAAATCACGCCGGTGAAATCCGTTGACGGATTATCCGTGCGTAATCCCGATTTCCCGATCACCCATAAGATCCAAGATCTCTTCTGGGGCCTGTTTACGGGCGAAACAGAAGACGAATGGGGTTGGCTCGATCCAATTGGGTAGCGCCCAACTGCCTGGTCAGCTTACACATAATTCCGCGCATGAACGCCGGTTACATACCAGCTAAAGCAAGCCCCGTGCACACGGCCAACAAAACCCATCCGAAGTGCTTACCGCGGGTCGCCCAGAGATTGCCGAGGCTGCCAGAGGCATAAACAGCCGCAACGCCGCCCACAACGACCGGACGCAGTGCGTCGGGAATATATGTCGGCACGGCCAAAAGCAGGGCGCTCGCGAGCGCCCAATAAACGGCGCTCAGAAACATGATCGCACTCAAGACGCGCTTGCCAACCACGGTTGGGGAGTGGATAGGGCGAATAACTCTAAACTCGCCCAACAGCCCGTGAACAATCGAAATGCAAATCCCCAGCGTCCCGGCGATGTATAAGAATATATCAGGCATTTACCACTCCATACACTGATGTATGGTTATACCGCATCCTCGACAATTATCAATACAGCTGTGTATGGTTCGGCCATGGAAAGACTATCCGAAGAAGATTGGCTCAAACACGGGCTAAAAACGCTAAGGACCACCGGCTATGTTGGCCTCAAGGCGGATCTGATGGCCAAATCGCTGGGCGTTTCCCGGGGGAGCTTCTATTGGCACTTCAAAGATCTTGGCGATTTTCGAGCGCGACTTTTGGACTATTGGCGCGCAATTACGACGGAGCGCGTTATTGAAGAGATCGAGCAAAACAATTCCTCAGCAGAACCGCTATCGACGCTAATGGTTCGCGCATTTCGTGCGCAATCCCAAGCCGGGCTTGATCAGGCTGTCCGCGTTTGGGCGCAATTCGATAAAACGGTCGCACGACGCCTGATCGCCGTCGATAAAATGCGGCTCGACTATCTTGCCAAACTGTTGCGAAATCGGGGACTTAAACCGGAAGATGCGACTGCAACAGCGCGGTTTATCTACGCAGCGAGTTTGGGCGACCGCCAAATCCCGACGAAGTCCTGGCCAAAGTTTACGGCTTCACAAATCAAAAAAATCGCCGAGACGCTAGCCAAATAGGGCCAAAAAACAGACAGGGCTGGATTTCTGCATCCTTGAAGCCACAAGCCTATTTGTTGCACAATTTATATTGTCGCAAATAAGAAGCGTCGAAAAAGGCTAAAACGCGGATACGGTTTCTCAAGTTTGACACCGCTTTTAGAAAAGGAATTTCTCCCGAGCCCAAAACTCAAGACTTGCCCGAGGCCAATCATATCTGCTTTTTGCAGAAGAATTAAGCGCGCAATTTCTATCATGTTGAGACGGTATCTCTTAAGTTAGCAACGTCGTTTGTGCGAGCGCATGATGCTTTCTAACCTAGTTTCATGGTTCTTGGCGTCCGTCGTCGTTGCAAGTCTTGGTGATGTGGCCAAGGCGCATGACGCGGCAACTGAGAACGCCGGCGTATTGCGCGATCCGCATCTTGACTACGCGTCATACGAACCCAGAGAGACCGACATCATCATAGACCGCGCGGCGTATCTTGACCGACTGCACGGCTTTTGGCTTGGCCAATCGATCGCGAACTGGACCGGATTGATTACGGAATTCGACAAGATCGGCGGACCCGGCGTTCACGGCGAGTTTTACACACGCGAGGATTGGGGCGGTCCCGATCAGCCGGCTATTTGGTCGGACGGCGCGCCCAGCGAAATCTCCACGACGATTGACTTCGTTTTGCGCGGAGAAAATGAAGTTTGGGGCGCCGATGACGATACAGATATTGAATATATTTATCAGCATACTCTTTATGCGGAAGGCGTGAGTGTTTTGTCGGCAGATCAGATCCGCAACGCATGGCTGAACCACATTTATGATGAAACAAAGGCAACACCCTATGGATTCGACTACGTAGACACCACACAAGAAAAATACCAGAACTATCTTTGGGTTTCGAACCAGCGTGCTCATGAATTGATGCTTTCGGGTGTGAAGCCGCCCGAGACAAGCGCGCCGGAAAAAAACCCGCACTGGAACATGATCGATGCCCAGCTGACCACAGAAATCTTTGGCCTTTTTTCGCCTGCCAGGCCGGACATGGCGTTAACATCGGCGCACTTGCCGATCCGGGTCAGTGCTCGGGAAAATGCGGCGTGGGCGGCGGAATTTTATGTGATCATGCACGCGCTCGCGCCTGTCGTCGACGACAATTTGACTATGGCGGAAAAGGTCCAATGGCTCGCCAAACAGGCGCGATATCACCTACCCGACGGATCTTATAGCGCAGCCATGTTCGATTTCGTGAAAAGCGAATACGAGGCCGGGTCGACATGGGAAAGCGTTCGCGATCAGCTCTATCAGAAATTCCAAGTTAATCAGGAAAACGGC
>JBCDBM010000222.1:0-5300 GCA_039183665.1 Pseudomonadota bacterium
CTCGATCGTTTCGCCGTTGGGAACATTGACTTCAATCGGTTCCATAAAGCCTTTATCCGTTCGTGGATTGACTTTGTACTGGCCCGGCTTAACCGGAATTTCCGTATCCGCACGGGCGAAAGTTGAACTGCCTCGTTCGAGCGATTCAATCGTAGCGCTGGTCGCTGGTTTGTCATTTACATAATTGAACTCCGGCGGACCGTAGGTAATCTTGACCCAACCCGCCTCGATCGGAATTTGATAGGTTTTTCCGTCTTCTGTGAGGTCGACCTCGAGTGGCGTCAGTGGTAGATTCTGATCATCGGCGCGTAACTCGTACCGACCTGGAATGATTGTTGTCGCGTTACGGCTTCCAAAAACGCTGTAGAGTTTCTCCCCGTTTCGCCATAGCTCAGAACCGCGACGGAACGTGTCGCCATTTGGCAGGACAAACTCGACATAAAAGCCAATTGTTTTGTTGAGCTCAAAGATAAGCTCGGTTGCTTCGCCCTCGATGAGGGCCTCGGTCAACGACAGCGAATTGTCTGCGTTAGGACTCGCTCTGAACTCGTACACGCCGGGTTGAGCCAAAGCCTCATCGAAGGCGCGGAAACCGAAGGCTTCTTCCCCGTCTTTAAACGCCGTGACAAAGGAGCCCGGTTGATCTTCGCCATTTTCTAGGAAGGTCGCTCGCACCAGCGCTGGCCGAACGATAACGACCTCAACGACATGCTCGCCTCTTTCAGAAACCGTAAAGGCGTGCTTGACGGGTTTGTATGTAGAGCCGTCCGCAACCACAGCCCCAATCTCGATTTCGTAATCGCCGGGCCCGTCGAGCACATTGCGATCGTTGCTGCTGACATCGCCAATATCAACGCCATCTTTGTACAGATCGCCAGTTGCAATAAAACGCCGCCCGTCGTCATCCGTAGCGATTATTTTTAATGCGTAACCTTGGACTTCGTCGACAGGCTCGGGGTCTCCCGGCGACTCTATGGCTGCGCCAGCGTCATTAAGCGCCTCAGAAAAACCCTCTGCTGAGTCCGCATCAAAGTACTTACCGCCCGACGTTTCCGCGATACAGGACATCGCAGATCGTTCTCCGCTCGTTAGCCCAACGCCAACAACAAACACCCGAATATCGACATTTGACGTCCGCCACTCGCGCATTAATTCACAAGGATCGATATCGCATGTTTCGATCCCGTCGCTGACCAAAAGAATATCGCCTTTGCGACCGTCTAGGTCAGTTAACGCCTGTCGCAAGCTGTGTGTAATTGGCGTTTTCCCCGTCGGGCGAATGCCGTTCGCTGCATCCGCTATTTGTTGCTTTGCTTGCGCCGGTTCTGAAAACGGTACGATTAACTCAGTATCGCGACAATCTGCTTTGCGTCGATGGCCATAGGCGCGAAACGCCACTTCTCGTCCGCTCAAATCGGTGTCCAAGAAAGTCGTGAGCGCTGAGCGTCCGGCCTCGTACTTTCGAGCGCTGTCAGCAAGCTCGCCCCACATCGACCCAGATGAGTCGTAGATGATGTAAATCGCTTCGTCTTTGTCGGATTTGATCTCGCTGATTTCATTGTCCTCAGCACGTAATGAGGCAGCTATAAGCGTGCTGATCGCGCAAATAAATGCACACAGTCGTTTGAAGTTTATGTCCATCAATCCCCCTCGCGTTTCCAACGACCAGCTGAAAACGCCTTCCCGACCTTTATCGGCTTTGCTCAATAAAACGCCGCAATAACCAGAGAAGCTATACAGTTTCGCAGAGCGCCGACAACGCCGGAGTAGAAGTATAAAGCGGCGTCGAGGCCATGGGCAAGGGGGCTGTCGCGTCGGATTAGCGGACGCCGTGCAACCTGAGCAACCTAGATAATAGAGAGTGTTTCGCCAACGCCTCGGCAATCCCGTCGTTCTCGATCAATATATCGAACGCTGAGATCATGCAGTGCACAACAATCAAGAAATCGCTGTAGGCGCTTGAAATCGTTACTGCAGAGTCTGTAAGCGTTTCATGGAATTGTTGCATCGCTTGCGAAAGATCGAGGCCCCAATATAGTTGCTGATTAGATGCATCGTGGTATCGCAAACTCGAACCTTGAAGGGGAGGTCCCGAATGAAGAAGTCACTCGCAAGAAAAACCGTGTTAGCTGCCGCGCTGAGCGCGGCGTCATTATTGAGCTTCAGTTTGCCGATGACATCGCTTGGTTTTGACTATCCGCCTGGCGTGCCAGAAGGGTCGGCTCCGGTGGACATTGATCCGGCGACCGGGCGCCAGATTTGGATGGTTCCTGATAATTCTGATCCGAAAGATATTGCTGCGCTTCAGGACGTGCTTGCCTTTATTGAGCAGCAGATTGAGAAGTGCAGAAATGACATCCGAATACAAAGGATCGGCTTTAATGCGGCGCAGAATGATCTCTTAAACAAGGGCGTTCCACCAAACCCGAAGGGCTCTGGGGACGGCGGGCGCGCAGGAGATGACGCCGCCGCGCGTCAGGCCGCTTTAGACCATGACCCATATTTGGGCGGCACGATACTCAATCCACAACAAGACACGGGACCCATTCTAATTGGTGGAAACCTCGTCGCGGCGTTCGAAAAAGCCAGAGACAACAAGAAAAAGGAACTCAAAGACTGCCAAGAATTATACTACTACTCCCTTTGGGTTGACTTAACCGTCAACGCTAGCGGGACGCCGCCGCCGCCATATTGGGAGTGGCGTACTTCTCAGTAGTCGGATTGATCGACCATTTAAGAAGGCGGGCGCTGCAGCGCCCGCTTTTTTGCGGATAAGTGTTCTGCCGTGCTCGGATTATCAGATGGTTTATGGCTTCAAAAGCGTGATGGGAACGGCAATGCAAATTGTCAATTACGATGATACCGTAAGGACGGGCCCGACTTGGCGCTACGTCGATGGTCCTCTTCCGTGTCGATCTAACCGCCCCCCTCGGAGCGAAAACGGATTGCTATGATCTCCGATAGAACCGTCCCCGCGCTGTCGCGTCTTGGCACCGAATCAGCTTTTGAGGTTCTCGCTAAAGCGGCCAAGCTCGCCCAGTCGGGACGAGACATAATCAATCTGAGTATTGGTCAGCCCGACTTCCAAACACCCGAGCATATTGTAGAGGCGGCCGTCAAAGCGCTGCGCGATGGTCATCACGGTTACACGCCCGCGAACGGGCTTGTTGAGCTTCGCGAGACCGTCGCGAAAGATATTCTAAAATATCGAAACGTCGGTGTAGACCCTGAGCATGTTCTCGTCGTCCCCGGCGGCAAAGTCACAATGTTTTTCGCCATTATGATGTTTGGCGAGCCGGGCGCGGAGATCATCTACCCAAATCCTGGATTTCCGATCTATGAGTCCCTGATCAATTTCACCGGCGCGACGGCGGTCCCGACGCCGCTTTATGAGGAACACGGATTTTCTTTTCGCGCAGCGGATGTGTTAGCCCTCATCAAACCCGAAACGCGGTTGCTCATCATCAATAGCCCGGCTAATCCCACAGGCGGCGTCGTCTCTGTCGAGGAACTCGATAAATTGGCGGCCGGCTTGGAGGCGCATCCAGAGGTCTTTGTATTATCCGATGAGATTTACTCACGCATATTGTATCACGGACGCCCCCATCGCAGCTTGCTTCATTATGAAAGTTTGCGCGATCGGCTGATTTTGTTGGACGGATGGTCGAAAACATACGCCATGACGGGATGGCGTCTCGGTTATGGCGTTTGGCCTGAGAGTTTGATTGAACCGGCGACCCGCCTAGCGATTAATTGTCATTCATGTGTTAACGCGTCAGCGCAATACGCAGCGATTGCGGCGATGGAAGGCCCGCAAGACGCGGTGGCGCAAATGAACACCGCTTTTGATGCGCGACGAGATTTAGTCGTCGACAAACTGAACGCCGTGCCTGGCCTAAGCTGCACGGCGCCCTTGGGCGCATTCTATGCGTTTCCGAATATCACGGAGTTGGGCAAATCCTCCATTGAAGTACAAGACCTGATTTTGGACGATGCTGGCGTCGCAACAGTTTCCGGCACGGCCTTCGGATCCCATGGCGAGGGATATCTGCGGCTTTCCTACGCGAACTCAACTGAGAACATTGAACGCGCTATAGAGAGAATTCGTTCCGTATTGTGAGTTTCTATAGCGTTCGACTACGCTTTATCACGAAGCGTAATGGCGCCATCTTCACGAGTGCTTTTGAGGCGATAGTGCGATGACAATGACGAATGAACAGATCAGAATCTTGCGCGCGCAAACGCCAGCCTGCGATCGTCTAATCCACTTCAACAATGCCGGCGCGTCCTTGCAGCCGACCCCTGTCTACGAAGCTGTGCTCGAGCATCTCGCCTTAGAGCAGCGGCTTGGCGGTTACGAAGCGGCGGCCGAGGCGCAGCCCAAGATAGACAGATTCTACGAAGCAACAGCGCAATTGATCGGTGCGCAGAGGGATGAAATCGCCGCGGTTGAAAACGCGACTCGCGGTTGGGACATGGCGTTTTACGCCATACCGCTAAGCGAGGGTGATCGGATAATCACCCATCGCAGCGAATATGCGTCAAATTACATGGCGATGCTGCAGCTGGCCGAGCGCAAGGGAATTGAAATCGATATCGCCCCGTCCGACGAGACCGGACAGATCGATGTCGACGCCTTGCCGAAACTCGTCACGCCGAAAACGAAGGTGCTCGCCATCACCCACGCGCCAAGTCACAATGGGCTCGTCAATCCTGCGGCTGAGGTAGGACGCATCGCCCGCACGCATGGGCTTTTGTATCTTCTCGATATATGCCAATCCGCTGGCCAGATAGACATCGATGTCGGGAAGATCGGATGTCATATGGCGTCGGGGACCAGTCGCAAATTTCTGCGCGGCCCCCGGGGGGCAGGGTTTCTCTATGTGGCTGAGGAAGTCCTCGAGGCGCTAGCCCCGCCTCTGATTGATTTACGCGCCGCCACTTGGACAGAACCCCAGCGCTATGCCTTCGCGCCGGGCGCAAAACGCTTTGAAACTTTTGACGAACACGTCGCCGGCCGGATCGGGTTCGCTGTCGCCATCGACTACGCGCTTGATATTGGCGTCGAGGCGATTGAAACGCGCAATCGCGCGCTCGCTAGCCGATTGCGCCAGGGGCTTAGTGAACTGTCCGAGGTAGTGCTGTGCGATGATGGAAAGACCCAAAGCGCGATCGTAACCTTCGAAAAGCGCGATGAGCCTGCGCAAGCGCTCGCAGCGCGGCTTCGCGAATGTGGCGTCAACATATCGGTTTCGCCCAAAACCTTTTCGCAATTAGACCTTGGCGACAGAGGGATAGAA
>JBCDBM010000223.1:0-5296 GCA_039183665.1 Pseudomonadota bacterium
CGGCGGAAATCACGATAAAATCGGGATCGAAGTCTGACATCGCGGGCAGCAAGATCTCCCCCCAAGCGCGCCGAAAAGCGGTTCCGCCCGAGCCGCTTGAGAGCGGCGCATTAGCGATATTATCAAACTCACCGCGATCGTCGGCGCGGCCCGTTCCCGGATATTGCGGAAATTCGTGGGACGACGCGTAAAAAGCGTGCTCATCCGACCAAAACGCGGCTTCAACGCCATTGCCGTGATGGACGTCAAAATCGACCGCGGCGACGCGGGCAGCGCCAAGGCTTCGGGCTTCCATGGCGGCGATGGCGGCGTTGTTGAAGAAGCAAAACCCCATGGCTTTTCCGGGCTCTGCGTGATGGCCCGGCGGACGCGCAGCAACGAAAGCATTGTCCGCCTCGCCCTCCCAAACCGCCTTTGCGGCCGCCGCAGCCGCGCCTGCGCCGCGCTGCGCCGCTTCTAAGGACGACGGGCCCATATACGTATCCGGATCGAAACGCGCCAATGTCGGTTGCGCCGCATCCGCAGGCGCGTTCTCTTCAATAAACGCACGATAGGCCGACGGATGCACCCGCTCTATGGCCGCGGGGTCAGCGCGCGGCGCATCCCGGCGGTCTAGCGTCGCAAACGGCTCCGCAGCAAGCGCCGCGTCCACGGCGTCATACCGACCCGGGCGTTCAACATGCCCGGGCGGGACTTCATGGGCGCCGAAAGCGCGGTGGGCGTAATATTGCGTTGTCATTGCGCGGCCAGCCTAACCGAAGCGGGCGCCGCGCGCTATCAGCCAAAAATATCCGTGCGAATGGTTTCCGCGACGCCGGGCGGCGGCGCAACGCTGTCGGGTACAAAGAAATCAGGGAAGAGTTGTTCTTCCGGATTGATCCGATACTTTTCGAAGTCCGTTACGCCGTTCTCGTAGAGCAGCGTATCGTCAATAAAGAAGTTGGACGTGCATTCCCGCGACGGCTTGGTCAAAATAATGTGCGCTGCATCGGCGAGAATTTCCTCGTTGCGCGAGCCCTTCATCATCGCGTCGCCGCCGAGCGAGAATTGAACCGCGGCCGTCGCCACTGTGGTTCGCGGCCACAGCGCGTTGCAAGCAATGCCGTCATTCTTAAATTCTTCGGCCATCCCCAAAATGCACAGCGACATATTGTATTTTGCGATGGAATAAGCGGTGTGCGGACCAAACCATTTTGGGTTCATATCAAGCGGCGGCGAGAGCGCTAAGATATGCGGGTTTTTTGCCTTTTTAAGATGCGGAATGCATGTTTTGGAAACCAGGAACGTACCGCGCGCGTTGATTTGGTGCATCAAATCCCAGCGCTTCATTTCCGTCCCCTCAACGCCGGTGAGACTAATCGCTGACGCGTTGTTGACGCAGATATCGATGCCGCCAAATTTCTGCGCTGCCTCGTCCACCGCCGCTTGAACAGCGGCTTCATCGCGAATGTCGCAAATGAGCGGGAGCGCCTTACCGCCCGCGGCTTCGATTTCCTCGGCGGCCGTATAAATCGTGCCCGGAAGATGTTTATGCGGTTCGGCGGTTTTCGCCGCGATCGCCACCTTGGCGCCGTCTTGGGCGGCGCGCTTGGCGATGGCGAGCCCGATCCCGCGGCTGGCTCCGGAAATAAACAGCGTCTTGTCTTTCAGCGTCGTCATAAGGGCTCCATTTGTTCAGCAGCGAAACCCTAGCCGCCGACGCTCCCGGTGTAACGTTTCTTATGCAGCGATGAGCACGCTTGGACTGTTATTTTTTTAACCGGAACCGACTGTGATTCTGAAAGCGCCAATGCGCATCGCATGAGCCTCACCGGCCTCACTTCAGGACGGCCACATCCCTCGCGCACGTGTACGACGCACGAAAACAAACCGGACCCCGCACTAATGGGGTCCGGAGACGACGACGATTACCCGTCCTTGCCTAATACGGAAGTTAAGCCGTCAACAGTTCAGGATCGACGCGATCGACGCTTTGGGCGCCGGCCATAACCGTCGGGGTTAAGCCGACTGCCTCCGCGAGGTAATTATCGGCAAAGAACCGCGCGATGGCGATTTTGCTTTCGTGATACGCTTTGTCGTCGCCGCCCGCCTCTGCTGCTGCAGCGGAGGCAATCGCGCCGCGCGTTAAATAGAAACCGCCCGCCACATTGCCGAACTGCTTCAAGTACGGCCATGCGCTCGCCAAGGCGTCTTCTTGGCCGGTCTTCGTCGACTCCAAAACCCAGTCTGTGGACGCTTTGAGCGCCGCGGCGGCTTCGGCCAGTTTCACGCCGATCCCGACAATGTCGGCGCGGGTCGCCGCTTTTGCCGCAGACGCGGTCTCATAGATGTCCTCGATCAGACGATTGGCGGCGGCGCCGCCATCGCCTTGAAGCTTCCGCCCCACAAGATCCATCGCCTGGATGCCGTTCGTGCCCTCATAAATGGCGGCGATCCGCGCATCGCGCATATGCTGGGCGGCGCCTGTTTCTTCAACGAAACCCATCCCGCCATGGATCTGGACGCCGAGCGAGGTGGCCTCATTCGCCCTGTCGGACGCCCAGGCTTTCGAAATCGGCGTCAACAATTCTTCCAGCGCTTTCGCCTCGCGCCGCGTTTCCTCATCTGGCGCCGAGTGCGCCAAGTCGGACGCAACGGCGTTTGCGTAACAAATACCGCGCGCCGCCTCGGTCATGGATTTCATGGCGTAGAGCATGCGCCGCACATCAGGGTGGTCATAAATCGGGA
This sequence comes from Pseudomonadota bacterium, assembly GCA_039183665.1. Taxonomy (GTDB): domain Bacteria; phylum Pseudomonadota; class Alphaproteobacteria; order Caulobacterales; family Parvularculaceae; genus Hyphococcus. Next base: position 2,728 of record JBCDBM010000223.1, read on the forward strand.
TCTGATCGCCAGCGCGCACGCCCGGCGCACGTCCTTGGCGACGGTCCATGGCGTATTCCAAAGCTTGCTGGAAGGCGCGTTCAGAAACGCCAACGCCTTGCAAGCCCACGTCAAGCCGCGCGGAGTTCATCATAATGAACATGTTGCGCAGGCCTTTGTTTTCTTGGCCCAACAAGGTTCCGTAGCATTCATTGTTTTCGCCGAAAGACATCACGCAGGTGGGGCTGCCGTGAATGCCGAGCTTCTCTTCCAGGCCGACGCATTGCACGTCGTTGCCCTCTCCAAGTGAGCCGTCCTCGCCGACGTGATATTTCGGCACTAAGAACATAGAGATGCCGCCCGTACCCTCCGGCGCATCAGGCAGTCGTGCAAGCACGAGGTGCACGATGTTGTCCGCCATGTCGTGATCGCCATACGTAATGTAAATCTTCTGTCCACTGATTTTATAGCGGCCATCGCCAACAGGCTCGGCTTTGGTGCGCATATCCGAAAGATCGGAGCCCGCTTGGGGCTCGGTCAGATTCATCGCGCCGGTCCATTCTCCGGAGACCATCTTTCCAACATAAAGCGCTTTTTGTTCGTCAGTGCCCGCATGCATGATGGCTTTTGTGGCGCCGCCCGTAAGCATGGAGCACAGCGCGAACGACATGGAAGCGGCGTTCAGCCCTTCCATCATCGTGGCGTTCAAGGTATGCGGCAGCCCTTGTCCGCCGACTTCTGGCGGAAAGCTCAGCGCCCCCCAGCCGCTTTCCACAAACTGCTTATAGGCGTCCGCAAACCCCGATGACGTTCGCACGACGCCGTTTTCCAATTTCGCGCCTTCAATATTGCTGGTCCAGTTCAGGGGAGCGACTTCGCCATCGCAATATTTCCCCATCTCGGTCATGATCGCCTCGACCAAATCTTCAGAAAGGTCCTCATAAGCGCCGGTATCCACCACCGCTTTAAAGCCGGCCATGTGGTCGAGGGCGTAACGCATGTCGCGAATCGGCGTCGCGTAGGGCATTGTGTGCTCCTTTATGGATTGCAATTGTTGATCCTGTTATGCCGCGCAAACGCCCGCGCGGCCAGGTCCGATCGCAGTTTTAATGGCCGTGTGCGGCGCGCGGCATCGCGACTTGTGGTCTCGGGCGCGCGGTTCATGCATAAGCGGGGTCGAGGGGCGCCCGCCCTTCGGGGAGACTTCTTTTGGGCATCAAAGTCTGGCGCATCAAATCGCAATCGCACACCCTTGCGTTTTTGTGTCTGGTTGTTTTCCTGGACGCGATCAGCGTTGGGCTGATCATGCCTGTGATGCCGGCCCTCATCCAGTCGCTCTCTGTGGCAGATGTAGGACGCGCGGCGGAAATCGGCGGCTATCTGCTCTTCACCTTCGCGTTGATGCAGTTTCTTTGCGCTCCCGCAATCGGGGGATTGAGCGATCGATACGGCCGACGCCCTGTCCTTCTCATTGCGGTTTTCGGATTCAGTTTGAGCTATTTCGTTCTCGCGCTAGCGCCGACCCTTACTTGGCTATTTATTGCGCGGGCGATCTCAGGCGTGTTAGGCGCGACGCAAGCGGCGGCGAATGCGGCGATGGTGGACATCACACCGGCCGAGAAGCGCGCGCGCAATTTCGGGCTTATCAGTGCGTCATTCGGCGCCGGGTTTGTCTTCGGGCCGGCGGTGGGCGGCATTCTCGGCGAAATCGCGCCGCGCCTACCCTTCATTGCCGCAGGCGCGGTAACGCTCTTGTCCTGCGTGTACGGGTTTTTCGTGATGCCCGAGACATTGTCATTGGAAAAGAGACGCTCTTTTAGCGCCGGACGGGCTAATCCGTTTGGCAGCATCATGGCCGTCGGCAAGCACAAAACCGTGCTCGGGGTGCTGGCGGCGCTATTTTTCGCGCAGCTTGCAACACAATCCTACAACTCGATCTGGGCGTTTTTTACGATCGAAGTGTTTGATTGGTCGCCGCGGTCGATCGGGTTCTCCGTCACCTTGTACGGCATCGTCTTCGCCGTTGTGCAAGGCTTCTTGACGGGCCCCGTGGTGGCGCGCGTCGGCGAAATGTACGCGACCGTGTTCTCGATGTTCTTGGCCACCATCGCTTATGCAGGGCTGGGTTTCGCAGACGAAGCGGGGCTGGTTTATTTCTGGATTTGCGTCGGCGGTCTGTCAGGCTTCGCGCTGCCCTCCATGCAGTCAGTCATGTCCAAGCACACGGCCGAAGACCAACAGGGCGAATTGCAAGGCGCGGTCGCCAGTTCGTTTAGCTTCACGACCATCATCGGCCCCATCGCGATGACCCAAGCCTTTAGCGCCTTTACGGGGGATGGATACTATTTCCCCGGCGCGCCCTTTATCGGGTCCGCAGGCCTTGCGCTACTCAGCGTCTTCGTCTTTTACGCCAGCGTGCGCCGGCTTCGCGCGAACAAACCCGCCGCTTAAGGCCGGCGCCCGCGACACGTGTATGTCGAGCTGATATAGCCCCATCGTCATGGCGTCAGAAATCTCAACGGACATTGATCGCGCCCAGCAGATTATCCGCGCGGGCGGCCTTGTCGGCGCGCCCACGGAGACCGTCTAC
>JBCDBM010000224.1:0-5216 GCA_039183665.1 Pseudomonadota bacterium
ATTCCCGTGTTGTCCAGTGTTGGCGCAAGGGCAAGCATCATTGCGGGCGCCCAGGGAGACGTCTTTGGCCCCCTAAAGACCTATGCCGACCCGATGCTCATCTCGGCGGAGCTGGCGCCTGAGACGCCCTTCGAGTTTTCTCTCAATCCGAACTATACTTATGCCGTTTACGGATTACTGGGCGAGGTCCTCATTGGCGACGAAAACTCGATCGTTCGCGAGGGCGAACTCGGGGTGCTTGCCGATGATTTAAGTGTGGTCGTTGCGCGGGCTGCTGAGAAACGTGCGCACTTCCTTGTGATAGGCGGTCCGCCAATCGAAAATCAGATCGTTCGCCATGGCCCCTTTGTAGCCAATAGCGTCGATCACATGCACAATATTATTCATGATTATCAAATGGGAAAGTTTGGCCGGATTCAATAGCGCACGGGCGGTTTTGCTCTTCGTGACGGCGAGGGCAAGCGCTTGAAGTCGCTCGGGGTCATTTTGGCCGGGGGCGGATCGCGGCGCATGGGCGGGCACGACAAAGCGCTGGCGGCGCTGCACGATCGGCGACTCGTCGACATCGTATTTCAGCGAATTTCATCGCATACAGATCAAGTGATCATTTCTGGCAAAAATGATTACGGGTTGAATATTCCAGCGGTTCCTGACGACGTGAAATGGCCAGGCGGGCCTGTGGGCGGTATTTTCAGTGTTTATCAATGGGTGCGTTCCACGGGCGCTAAGATCGATGGCCTTTTGACGATACCTGTTGATGGTCCGCGCTTCCCCGAGGATCTCGGTCTTCGCCTCATTGGATCGCGTTCGGCCATCGCGGCGGTCGGCGACCGGCTGCATCCGACTTTCGCTTGGTGGGCGCTGAGTGATCTTGACCACCTCGCGCCAGATGTTGCCTCAGGGTCATTGGATTCGCTCAAGGCCCTGGCGAAACGCGCTGGCGCCGTGAGCGTGTACTGGGATGACCCGCGCATCTTCGCAAATATCAATACGCCGAGCGATCTCGAAGACTGGAACAAGACGGATCGAGCGACGCCGTGAACGCGATTCTTGACGTGCGACGCGCATAGTCGATCAAAGTCCAAACGCCGCTGAGATTTCATGTAAATGCAAGATTATGAATGGAAGGATCGCTAAGTTTGCAAATGGAATGAAAGCGATGCTCCATAGAAGCGTCTCGGCAAAAGAACCTGTTACCAAATAGACGAGGCCCAATGATAGGGATACTGAGATATATAAATCGATGCCGATTTGCCGGCCCCAAAAATAGGTCAGCATCGTGTTGACGGTGCGAAAAATATTTTCGCGCTGTGAACAATAATGGGAGAACCCCAAAAACCCGAGCCAGGCGGCAATGAGAATTAAGCGGGTGATCTCTACGCCTGTCCCGACGCGGAGCAGCTCGGGGCACCAATTCAAATAAACCGCGATCGCCAAAAAAAGATAAAATAACGCCCAAGGGATAACGCGCATCGACAACTCCTGTTAGGCTGCGCAGCGCTTGAATTACCGGCTATTTAAAAGCCGCTGAGCGGCGGACGTCAATTTTCAAGTACAGTCGATGGAACCTTGTTTGTTCATTGTAAGTCAGTAAATTCTCCTTGCAGACCGGCTAAAGACTGCAACACAATTGAGGCTTTTCGGCCGAATACAGCAAGCCCAATCAAAGGAGGCGTGCGTGAAAAACAAGATCGTAACCGGGAAAGAGGCCGTTGCGCTGATCCAAGATGGAGATGCGATTTGCACATCCGGATTTGTGGGCGTGGGAACGCCGGATGAAATTTTGCACGCGTTGCAAGACCGATTTCTCGAGACTGGCGAACCTCGCGATTTGACCCTTCTATTCGCAGCCGGACAAGGCGATGGCGGCGAGCGAGGGTTGAACCTTTTGGGCCATGACGGGCTGTTGCGCCGCGTCATTGGCGGGCATTGGGGGCTAATTCCAAAAGTCGCGCGCTTGGCGCTGGAGAACAAGATCGAAGCGTATAATCTACCGCAGGGGTGCCTCTCTCAACTGTATCGAGATATTGCGGCTGGGAAGCCAGGAACAATTTCAAAGGTCGGTATCGGAACATTTGTCGACCCACGCCTTGAGGGCGGCAAGATAAATGATTCGACAACGGAAGATATCGTTGAAGTCTTGTGTCTTAATGATGAAGACTGGCTTTTCTACAAAGCACTGCCCATCAAAGTTGCGATCCTACGCGGGACGACCGCAGACCCGGCGGGCAACCTCACGATGGAGCGCGAGGCATTAACGCTGGACAATCTCGCCATGGCGATGGCGGCAAAGAACAGCGGCGGTATCGTGATTGCGCAGGTAGAGCGCATTGCGCAGCGCGGCTCCCTGTCGCCGAGGGAGGTGGAAGTGCCCGGCGTATTGGTCGATTGCATTGTTGAGGCGACGCCTGAACGCCATGCGCAAACGTACAAGACGCAATACTCGCCCTTGTTCTCAGGTGAACTGCGCGCCCCCGCTGAGAGCGCAGAGCCAACGCCGCTTGATGTGCGCAAGTTAATCGCTCGCCGATGCGCGCTGGACTTGCCCATCAATGGCATTGTCAATCTTGGGATTGGCATGCATGAGGGCGTGGCGCAGATCGCGCGCGAGGAACGCCTTCTGGAACACATTACCTTGACGACCGAAGCGGGTGTCATCGGCGGCGCGCCGGCGAGCGGTCTTGATTTTGGCGCGGCGGCAAACACGGATGCGGTGATCGCGCAAAATCAGCAGTTTGACTTCTACGATGGCGGCGGGCTGGATCTCGCTTGTCTTGGCATGGCTGAGTGCGACGCCGCGGGAAATGTCAATGTCTCCCGATTTGGCGGCAAGCTCGCGGGCGCGGGCGGGTTTATCAATATCAGTCAAAATGCGAAGCGGCTCATTTTTGCCGGTTCCTTTACGGCGGGCGGCTTGGATGTCGAGGTAGGGGAAGGAAAGCTCGCCATTCGCCAAGAAGGGCGCGCCAAGAAATTCATTGAAAGTGTCGCTCAGATTACGTTTGCTGGCGCGCTCGCGGCTCAGCGAGGCCAGTCGGTCATCTTTGTGACGGAACGCTGCGTTTTCCAACTGACGGATCGAGGTCCGATGCTCGTGGAGATCGCACCCGGCGTTGATTTAGAGCGCGATATAGTAGCCCATATGGATTTCACGCCGCCGATCTCTGACGATTTGGCGCCCATGCACGAGGCTATTTTTCGCGATGAGCCGATGGGGTTACACCGCATTTTGCACAGTATTGATCTCGTGCATCGCGTTCAATTCGATTCAGAGCGGCAAACCCTTTTCTTGAATTTCGAGTCTTTCGAGGTGCGGGATGTGGACACCATCGAAGAGATTCGTAAGGCTACGGAAAGAGTGTGCGAGGCTGTCGGAACGCGGGTCCCCGTCATCGTAAACTATGACGGCTTCAATCTGGACCCCAGCGTTGCGGATGCGTACGCGGAGATGGTCCGTGTTCTGGAAGAGAAATACTACACGGACGTTGTTCGCTATACGACGAGCGCTTTCATGCGGATGAAACTCGGGAAGATGTTCGCACGAACGGTCGCTCCGCATGTTTTGGAGTCGTTAGATGACGCCCAAGATTTTTTAAACCGGCGGAACGATTAACACGGACAACCACCACAACGCATTGTTTTCGAAGGCTAGCAGGTCGAAGTCCGTTTCAGCCGTGAAACGGCGTTGACCCAAAGGCGTCAATCGTCAATCGTGTTTTTGCCTCTTGCGAAGGATTTGTTACCCTCATGAGTGAAGTCTGAGGGATGCCCTGCGCCATGGACATGATTGTCGCGCGATTTTCGTCGACCCTGTTGCGGTCTCTGTTCGTTTTGATCGTTGTCCCGCTGGCATCGGCCTGCGCCACGAAAGCGCCGCCGCTCGCCCTAATTGATCCTGGCGCCGCTGCCGGGAAATCACACGACGTCATTGTCGCCACATCTCGCGAGCCGGTGGACGATCCCATCCAAGCGTATAGCGACGGTCGATCAACCACCTTGTCGTTCAACCTGGCCTCCATATGGGCGCCCGAAGAGAGAGTTTTGGGGTCGATCACCTTTCCATCTGATCCGCCAAACCCGGAGCGAGAATTCGCAATAACGAGCTTTGAGGACTTGGAGCCCAACCGCGTGCAAGAAGTTGTCAACGCACGTCTAAACGCGCTCTCTCAGGAAAAGATCATTTTCTTGTTCGTCCATGGCTATAACGTTCCCTACTCGAGCGCCGTCTATCGAATAGGGCAGATGGTCAACGATTTTGAGATCGATGCGGTGCCCATTTTATACTCTTGGCCGTCCGCAGGCAGACCGCTTGGGTATATGTATGATCGCGACAGCGTTCAGTTTGCGCGAGACGGTTTCGTTGAATTGCTGACCGAGCTTTCTGAAACCGACGCCGAATCGATTTTCTTGATCGGCCATTCCATGGGAACGCTTCTCGTCATGGAATCGCTGCGACAGCTTAGTCTCACCGGGCAAGACGGGGTCATCGAGAAGATCGCCCCGCTAGTCTTAGCTTCGCCGGATATCGATGTGGACGTCTTCCGCACCCAAATTGAGGCATTGTCTTTGCGCCCGGATCCAATCGTGATTTTTGTCGCCAATGACGATGGGGCGCTAAGGTTGTCAAAGCAACTGCGTGGCGGTCATCCTCGTGTAGGCGATGGCGGCGACATTCCAGCCCTACAGCAGGCAGGCATTGCGGTGGTTGATCTCACGGAGGTTGAGCTTGGAGAGGGCACGCAGCACTCGGCTTTTGCCTCGTCGCCAGAACTGATCGGATTGTTGCGCCAGGCCGCCGCGGCGCGCGCGACGCTCACCGATGCGTCAAGACCAATAGCCTCGGCCACCGAGCCGCTTGAAGTGTTGGGCAGCTTCACCGAAGGGCTGATTTTTCTACCCAAACGCCTTGTTAATTGATTGAGTTTGCGATCGCCGGGATGCGCAGCCTGATCAATTGAAGGGTCGCGTCGTGAAAATGGCTCCCCGGACTGGACTCGAACCAGTGACAAGCTGATTAACAGTCAGCTGCTCTACCAACTGAGCTACCGGGGATCAGTTAGGAATTCGCGCGTATAGCAAAGGCGCGCTGCGGGGTCCATCATCTTTTCGCGGCAAGCTCGGCGCTACGCCCAAATAGCGAGACGGCCGCGTCTTGGGGAAAACGCGGCCGGTACTCACTGTCGTGGGGTATGGTGGGGTATCTTCTCGGGAGAAGA
>JBCDBM010000225.1:0-5202 GCA_039183665.1 Pseudomonadota bacterium
CGCCGGAAGAAGCGAATACGCCATCCAAACGCTTATACTATATCGCGCAATTGATCGTGGCTGGACAAACCGATCCTATTGAGGCGATTCCGCAGTTATTGGACGGGCTTGAGCGCCTCAAATCTGCATTGGCTGGTGAAGCCATTTGCCAAGATGTCGACGACGCGATTTTTCATGCAAAAGAAGAGCGCTTTTATCATGTGATGCGCTCGCTGCATCGCGTGTTCCCGCATGAAGCCAAGTTGCTTGCGACTGATTTATCTTCGGTTGAAAACGAAGATAGTGCGGCATGACCTATCAGCCTGTCATCGGTGTTGGCGGATATGGCGGGTGGCGCATTCTTGAAACGACCCGTGTCCGCCAGCAAGAAACCTTTGATAGTTCAGCGACGATCGCGCGCGACATCGAGTACTTTCGCGCCAATATAGAAAGCGCCACCTCGGCGGAGGCTTTGGTCGGCGACAGGCAATTGCTGACGGTGGCCCTGGGCGCATTCGGTCTTGGTGATGAAATTAACAAGCCGGCCTTTATTCGCCGCGTCTTAGAGGACGGCACGGAGTCGTCGACTGCGTTTGCCAACCGGCTCGGTGACCAGCGATATCGCGAATTTTCCGAAGCCTTCGGCTATGGCAATATCACCAATGGAACGAGTATCTTTCTCGAGTCATTCCAGGAAGACGTGATCGCGCGTTATAAGACCTTAGAATTTGAGCGCGCCGTCGGTAATATTGATGACGACATGCGCTTGGCCCTAAACTTCAAGCGCGCCATTGAAGACATCTCGACCGGGGAAAATGTCGACAATGTCGGCTGGCTGAGCATTATGGGCCAAGCGCCGCTCCGCGAAGTCGTGGCTACGGCTTTGGGGTTGCCAGATGCGACCTCGCAATTGGATATCGATCGTCAAGTCGAAATTTTCGAAGACAAGGCTCTTACCGTGCTTGGCAGTTCTTCCGCGTCTGTTTTCACAGACCCGGCAAAGGTCGAAGACACGATCCGCCGGTTTTTCTTGTTTCGTCAGATTGAAAGTGGACCGTCGGCGACAACGGCGGGTCTTGGCGCGTTGACGTTGCTGCAGTCGAGCGCGCTTGGCGGTGGCGCCACAGTGAACCTCTTTCAGTCACAATTCTAAGTTTCTGGCGCGTCTTCGCCAGATATGATTTTTGCAAGCCGTTCGAAACTCTGCGTGCAATTCGGCGATTTCGATCCAATAAACGCATCAAGAGCCGGCCAGATGTCCGCCGCCCGATCGATCACTGGATCGGCGCCGCGTGTGTAAAGCCCGGTTTGAATCATCGTCACTGCATCATCATAGGCTGCAAGGAGCGACCGTCCCTCGCCGAGGAGACGCAATTCTTCTTCGCTCGCGGCCTTTGGCAGCGCTCGCGATACGCTACGGCGCACATCAATCGCGGGGAAGCGCCCGCGTTCAGCGATCGTTCGCTCCAAGACGATATGGCCATCTAAGATACCGCGGACCATGTCAGCGATGGGTTCATCCATGTCGGAGCCAGCAACAAGCACGCTAAAAATAGCTGTGATATCGCCCCCTGCGCCCGCGCCGGGACCGGCGCGTTCCGCCAATGCGGATATCGTCCGTGTTGTCGATGGCGGAAATGCGCGCAACGACGGCGTTTCTCCAGCGGTCAATGCTATTTCCCGATGCGCATCCGCAAATCGCGTGATGGAGTCAAACAATAGCAAGACATGCAAACCTTGATCACGAAAATACTCTGCCGTCGCCATCGCTAAATAGGCGGCTCGCCTTTTCGCGGTCGCCGCTTCGTCGCAAGTGGCGGCGACCACTACAGATCTCGCCCGGCCTTCGGGGCCAAGCGTCTCCTCGACAAACTCTCGCACTTCGCGACTGCGCTCGCCAATGAGCGCCACGACGACGACATCCGCATTGAGACTTTGGGCAAGCGAAGCGATCAGTCGAGACTTACCAACGCCCGAGCCCGCAAAAAGGCCAATACGTTGGCCGCGCGCCATGGGCAAAAATGTATCGAGCGCAGCGTGTCCGGTATCGATGCGCGGTCCGAGACCGCGGCGCTCGCCCGCCGGCAATGCGGACCGTAAAAGCGGCGCTTCGCAATCGCCGCGGGGCGCGGGTGCGTGATCGACGCTCCGGCCGTTATGATCGAGCACGCGACCTAGCCAAGCCTTACAAGGGCGAGGGGCGTCAACTTTTGATAAATAAACGCGCGCGCCGGCAGCAACGCCCGTTAACGAAATGCTCGGCATAGCGATGATGTGTTCGTCATCGATCGCAATAACTTCGCCTACGGAGTCTTCATATCCATCGAGCAAAATCTCGTCGCTGATGCGCGCAAAGGCGTTCAAGCCGCTAATGCGCAACACCCCGCCGTCAATCGCGACAATAGAGCCCCAAAGGCGCTTTGTGGCGGTGTTTTGAATGAGATTCTGCGTCAGATTTTCGAAGCCTAATTCCAGCCCCACAGCCGATCACCCATTAAGGTTATTTTCAACTTTCACAAATATTTCAATAGACCGTAATCCTTAACAGGACGTGGCGAAATGCTCGAGAATATTAAGATGTTGACGATCGCGTCCGCGCTCCAGCGTCACTCCGCAGAGCGCCATAGCGTCATCGCGGAGAACATCGCGAACGCGGATACGCGAAACTATAAAGCAAAAGACATTGAGCCGTTTGATCAGGCCTTTGCGCGTCTCTCTCGCGCGGGCGTGGAAAACAATGCGGGCGGCGCGGCAATGCAAAGCGAATGGCGCACGTTCGAAGCCGCGCAACTCGGTTCGCATTCTCCGAACGGAAATACCGTGTCGCTGGAAGAACAGATGATGCAAAGCATCGAAGCGCAGCAGAGCCATGAAGCAGCAACGACAATCTACCGCAAGGCAATTGATATCTTGCGCATGAGCCTAGGACGGAACGCTTAGTAGGCGGATGATATGAACGTATTTGCAAAAGCGATGAACGCAGCGGCCAGCGGCATGAACGCCCAGGGTTTCCGCATGCGCGTTATCAGCGAAAATGTCGCGAACACCGATACGCCCGGCTATCAAAGCAAACAGATCTCTTTCGAGAACACCTATGATCGGGCCGCCGACATCAACAAAGTTGAAGTGGGGCGCATGACGCTTGATCTATCGCCGCTTCAACGAAGCTACGACCCCGCGCATCCGCTTGCCGACGAAAGCGGTTATGTGGAGATGTCAAACGTCAACATGGTTTCTGAAATGGCGGACAGCCGCGAGGCTGGGCGATCCTATGAAGCGAATTTGGCGACCTTCAATCAGGCGCGCACGATGTATTCGAGCTTGCTCGACCTCTTGAAACGATAAGGACGCTGATTATGGATATCAATGCATTTAACGCGGCCAAAACTTATGGCGCGGCGCGCCAGTCGCTCCGCCCGGAGCTAACGGGGGATAAGCCCTCATCGTCCGGTTCTGGCGACGCTTTTAACGCCGCGGCAAAAGCCGTCAAAGAAATGGGCGCCGCCGTTGCGCAAGGGGAGCAGGCGGCTTCGCAAATGATGGTCGGGAAAGCCGATCCGCACTCTGTTGTGGAAGCCTTGGCGTCCGCGGAGCTAGCGGTCGAAACAGCCGTCACGCTGCGCAACAAAGTCGTTGAAGCCTATCAAGAACTTATCCGTATGCCCGTCTAGGCGAAAATGGGGCAGTCATGACAGAAACAGAAATTGTCGGCCTATTGCGCGAATTCTTGTGGGCGGGTGTTTGGATCGCAACGCCCATGTTGCTCACCGCGCTTATCGTCGGCGTGCTTATTGGTCTCATTCAAGCCTTGACTTCCGTACAAGAACTGACGCTGACATTCGTGCCAAAGCTCATTGCTATGCTCGTGGCTTTTGTTTTGTGCATTGGCGCGTCATCTCGGCTGATGATGACGCTTTTCGAAGACCGCGTCCTCGCCACGATCGCAGGTGGTTGAGATGACTGCACGTCATTCATTTATTGCTGCATTGCTGGGTCTTATTGCTTTGGTCGGGCCTGCCTTGGCAGAAGGAGATGCGGCGCTTTGCGCCAACGCAGCGCGTACAGCCGAGAAAACGCATCAAATCCCGGAAGGTTATCTGCGCGCTATTTCGCTGGTTGAAACCAATCGCGGTGTAGCGGGAGAAGACTCGCCTTGGCCGTGGACCGTCAATGTCGATGGCAAGGGCCATTGGTTTGATACCCGGGCGGCTGCAGAGAATTTCGTTTCTGCAAAGGAGCAGGCGGGCGTCTCTTCCATGGATATCGGGTGTTTCCAAATCAACACCCGTTGGCATAAGGCGCATTTTGACGACACAGCGACGATGTTCGATCCTGCGACGTCTGCGGCCTATGCAGCCGACTTCCTGCGCTCTCTAAAAGATCAAACAGGCAATTGGCGCGGCGCCGTTGGGCGCTATCATTCGCGCACGCCAGCATTTGCTGAGCGGTATGGCGACAAAGTGATGTCGGCGTTGGAGGTGATCTCGGCGCCGAGCGTTGAGCGTCCTGTGGTGAAGTCCGTAACACTGTCCCGGCCCACCGCGTTACGCGGCGGCGTTGCGCTCACCATGTTCGAATCGCGCGCGCCGCTCCTTGATCGCTCGGCGCGGCGCAACATCTTGATTGATCCGTAATATGCCCGACGCCGGCGTCAAAACACTCTTTCAGCCCACGGTTCTTCTCGCCATCGCCTTGATGGCGGTGATCAGCATGATGGTGCTGCCGACGCCCGCTTGGATGCTGGACATCGGGCTTACCGCATCATTTGCTTTCGCGATCCTGATTTTCACCATCGTTCTTTTTATCGAACGACCGCTCGATTTTTCATCCTTCCCGACAATCCTGCTCGCATCGCTATTGCTGCGATTATCGCTAAACGTATCGTCGACGAAACTCATCATTGGCGAAGGGCATACCGGTCCTGATGCAGCAGGCGGCGTAATTTACGGGTTCGCCAGCTTCATTATGGGCGGGAACATCTTCCTGGGCCTCGTGATCTTTGTCGTCCTGCTGATCGTCAACTTTATGGTGATCACGAAAGGCGCGGGGCGCATGGCGGAGGTTGGCGCACGGTTTGCGCTTGACGGCATGCCCGGTAAACAGCTGGCGATTGACTCAGATATCGCCGCCGGCGCGATCACTCACGAAGAGGCCAAGGAGCGGCGCAAGCGCGAACAAGAAGAAACAACCTTCTTCGGCTCTCTGGACGGCGCCTCGAAATTC
>JBCDBM010000226.1:0-5179 GCA_039183665.1 Pseudomonadota bacterium
AGGCCAAACGCGAGATGTGTCGCTTATTCCCTATAGCGGCGCGCGGCGCGTCTTAGGGTTTCGCAAACAAATCATGGGAGCGCTTAGCTAATGGCGACCAAGATAAGCCGCGCCGCCTATGCGGGGATGTTTGGCCCGACAACGGGCGACAAAGTACGCCTTGCTGACACAGAACTATTCATCGAGGTTGAGCGCGATTGCACGACCTATGGCGAAGAGATCAAATTCGGCGGAGGTAAAGTTATTCGCGACGGGATGGGCCAGGGCGCCGCAACGCGCGCCGCCGGCGCCGTCGATACGATCATCACGAACGCCCTTATTCTCGATGTTACCGGCATTTACAAAGCCGATGTGGGCTTGCGCGATGGACGGATTGCCGGGATCGGCAAAGGCGGCAATCCGGACGTCCAACCGAATGTTGACGTGGTCGTTGGTCCGGGCACTGAGGTGATTGCGGGCGAGGGGCGCATTTTAACGGCCGGCGGCATTGATAGCCACGTCCATTTTATTTGCCCGCAGCAAATCGATGAGTCGCTGAATAGCGGCGTCACAACAATTTTTGGCGGCGGCACCGGGCCTGCACACGGCACCCTTGCGACCACCTGTACGCCGGGGCCCTGGCATATCGCCCGCATGATCGAAGCGGCCGAAGCGCTGCCGATGAATTTGGGCTTTGCGGGCAAAGGCAACGCCTCAACGCCAGAGCCATTGGACGAAATGGTGCGCGCGGGCGCCATGGCGCTCAAACTTCATGAAGACTGGGGGACGACGCCAGCGGCGATCGATTGTTGTCTGGGGGTTGCTGATCGATTTGACGTGCAAGTGATGATCCATACAGACACCTTGAACGAATCCGGGTTCGTGGAATCAACCATCGACGCCATCGACGGACGCGCCATTCACGCCTTTCACACGGAAGGCGCGGGTGGCGGCCATGCGCCGGACATCATCAAAGTCTGCGGATTCCCGAATTTCATTCCGTCGTCAACCAACCCTACTCGCCCTTATACCGCCAACACGGTGGCGGAGCATTTGGACATGTTGATGGTTTGCCATCACCTGGACCCCTCGATTCCGGAAGATATTTCGTTTGCGGAAAGTCGTATTCGAAAGGAAACGATGGCGGCTGAAGATATTCTCCACGATCTTGGCGCATTCTCGATTATCGCGTCGGACAGCCAAGCCATGGGGCGCGTCGGGGAAGTCGTTATCAGGACCTGGCAGACCGCCGATAAAATGAAACGCCAGCGCGGCGCGCTTCCCGACGAGACGGGCGATAACGATAATTTTCGCGCAAAGCGCTATATTGCGAAATATACGATCAATCCCGCGATCGCCCATGGCGTCTCGCACGAAGTCGGGAGCATTGAAGTCGGCAAGCGCGCCGATTTGGTGTTGTGGAGCCCTGCCTTTTTCGGCGTGAAGCCGGAGATGATCCTCCTCGGCGGATCGATCGTTGCGTCAAAAATGGGCGATCCTAATGCGTCTATTCCGACGCCGCAGCCAGAGCATATGCGGCCGATGTTTGCGGCCTACGGGCGGTCGCTGACAACGTCGTCTGTCACTTTCGTTTCTGGTGCAGCGATGGAAGATGACCTCAAAGGTAAGCTGGGCCTACAAAAAAATCTGGTTGCGGTCGCGAATACGCGCAGCGTAACAAAAGCGTCCATGGTGTTAAACGATGCGCTCCCCGTTATGGAGGTCGACCCAGAAACCTATGAGGTTCGAGCGGACGGACAGCTGCTGACATGCGATCCGGCTGAAGAAGTTTCTCTCGCCCAGCGGTATTTTCTATTCTGATGCGTGTAGAGACGATTCTTTCTCCGCCCTTTGCGGCTGCGGATTTTATAATCCTCGACGAAACCGAGCGACATCGCCGGCGCCATCGAATGGTGTCTCACGGCGGGGTGGAATTTGTTTTGGACTTGCCCGAGGCGCGGCTCATCAATGACGGCGAAGGCCTTAAGCTTGAGGACGGGACGATTATCGAGGTGCGCGCGGCAGCGGAAAAATTGTATATCGTGCGCGCAGCGAACAAATTAGAGCTGGTCAAACTCGCTTGGCAATTGGGGAACCGTCATTTGCCAGTCCAGATCTTGGACCAAGCAATCATTATTCGCCGCGATCATGTTATCAAAGACATGCTTATTGGCCTTGGCGCGTCCGTTGAAGATATCGACGCCCCCTTTCATCCGGAAGTCGGCGCTTATCATCATAGCCATGGCCATCACGACTAAGGCGAGTTTGCGATGGCCCATGAAACGAACCAATCAACGCAGTCAACGCTCCGGCTGATGACATGGCTAACGCCGGTGTTCCCTACCGGCGGGTTTGCCTATTCCAGCGGTTTGGAAAGCGCTTATGCAACTGGCGCGATCACAACAGCGGCCGATTTGAGTAGCTGGATACAGGTTGTCCTTTCGTCTGGCAGCGCATGGAATGACGCCATATTGTGCGCGCAGAGCTGGCGCGGAACGCAAGATGTCGCCTATCTGGCAACATACGTTGAGGCGCTATGCACCGGACACGAACGATACACGGAAACCGTTGATCAGGGGGCGGCCTTTATCGCAGCAGCGCGCCCATGGTCAGGCGCTGTCGTGTTCCCTGACCCCTGCCCACTGCCCATTGCTGTTGGTCTTGTCGCCCGCGTCAATGATGTTCCGCTGAAACTAGCCGTCGCCGCCCATATTCACTCGTTTTTATCCAATCAAATTCAAGCGGCGCTCCGATTAGGACGCATCGGGCAAGACGATGGCTTGCAGATAGTGGCGGATTTGGAAAGTCTGGTTGGCGAAACGGCCGCGCGCGCCGCCGAGGCGGACTTGGATGCGCTAGGGGGGTCCGCCTTTACGGCGGATTTTTTATCGCTTGATCACGAAACCCGAGAACCGAGGATATTTCGCACATGACACTTTCAGCACATGGGCCGCTTCGCGTCGGCATTGGCGGGCCTGTCGGCGTCGGGAAAACAACGCTGACATCGGTTCTGTGTAAAGCGATGCGCGACGATTATTCCGTCGGCGTCATTACGAACGACATCTACACCAAAGAGGATGCTGAGGAGCTCGTACGTCTACAAGCGCTGCCTTCAGATCGGATTATTGGCGTTGAGACAGGCGGCTGTCCGCACACGGCAATTCGTGAAGACGCGTCGATAAACTTGCGCGCCGTCGACCAGTTATCGAAACGCCATCCCGATTTGGATGTCATCTTTATCGAATCGGGCGGCGATAACTTGGCGGCGACCTTCTCGCCCCAGCTTGCAGACCTGACACTTTATGTGATTTCCGTTTGTCAGGGCGGCGATATACCAAGAAAAGGGGGGCCGGCCCTGACGCGGTCTGATCTTCTCATCATTAACAAAAGCGATTTAGCGCCTCATGTAGGCGTTGATACCTCGCAGATGATGAGTGACGCCGAAACCGCGCGATCACCGAGACGCACTGTGTTGACGGACCTCTCTCGCGGCGAAGGCGTCACCGATATCGTCGCTTTTTTGGAACGCGACGGCGCTTTATCAAAGGAAAGCGTCGCCGCACACTGATCGACGAGTAGTCTCGGCAGACAAGGGAAAAGCCCCCGAGCCAGTATCTCGAGCTATCGCTGCGCCATTACTGGCACGTCACGCTGCGGAAGGCCGGTATAGTTGGAAAGCGGACGAACAAGTTTGTTATTGCCCAGCTGTTCCATCACATGCGCAGTCCAACCGGTAATCCGCGACATCACAAATATTGGCGTGAAAATGGGAATGTCGAAGCCCATCAAGTAATATGCAGGTCCCGTCGGGAAATCGAGATTGGGATAAATGCCTTTCTCCGCAACCATCGTTTCATCAAGGATTTTCGACATCTCCCAATATTTTCGGGCCTCATCCGTATCGATGACATCCACCATTTTGCGATAAGCGTCGGTCATTGTCGGCACGCGGCTGTCGCCAGACCGATAAACCCGATGCCCGAAGCCCATGATCTTTTTCTTATTGGCGATGGCGTCTAGCATCCACGCGCGTGCGTTATCTGGGCTGCCGACTTCCTTTAAGAGATACATGACGGCTTCATTCGCGCCGCCATGAAGCGGGCCCTTAAGAGAGCCGACGCCGCCGGTTACCGCAGAATAGATGTCCGACAGAGAAGAGGCGATTGTCCGACTGGTAAACGTAGACGCATTGAAAGAATGCTCCGCATACAGCGTCAAGGAGATATCAAAACACTTGACGATTTCAGCTGCAGGCACAGAGCCAAAGCACATGTGAAAGAAATTCTCTGAGAACCCCAGCGAATTATCTGGCGCAATCGGCTCCTCGCCGCGGGACAATCGAAAATTACCCGCGACGATCTCGGGGATTTTCGCATACATTCGAATTGACTTGTCCATCAACCCTTCTGGCGAGGAGTCATTGGCAGTGGCGTCCGCCTGCCCGAGAAAGGAAATGGCCGTGCGCAACGTATCCATAGGATGCGCGTCTTTATTGAATTTTCGCATCACATCGATGAGATCGCTAGAAAGTCCGCGCTCATCTATTTCTTTGGCGTTCAGCGCATCCAGTTGCGCTTGCGTCGGCAGCTCTCCATTCCAGATGAGATAGGCCACTTCTTCGAAGCGGCATTGCGTGGCTAAATCTTGGACCGCATAGCCGCGATAAGTCAGCGAATTCGTTTCTGGGACGACTTTTGAAACCGCCGTATCGTCCGCCATGACGCCGGCCAGGCCATATTTGACTTCTTCAGACATTTTTCACCCTTCGCTTTTGTGCGTTTCCAGTTCTCATCACCGCGCCCCTATCGCGCGCAATGACGCGTAATCACTTAGATTTGGCCGGCGTATCGCCTACCTCAAAATTAAAGATCGATTGATCAAATGATGAATACTCTTCATACTGAAGGTAGTCGTATAAATCGCGACGATGTTGCATCTGATCAAGCAGCGCATTTTGATCACCTTCATCTCGAATATGATCAAGCCCGCGGTCAATGGCGCCGCATGCCAACCGCCATGTGGTTACAGGATAAATCACCACATTGAAGCCAAGATCTTTAAGCTCTTGGCGCGTCAGCAAGCGAGACTTCCCGAACTCCGTCATATTCGCGAGCAATGGCGCATCGATCGCCTTGCGGACCGCTTCAAATTCGGACTCATCTTTCATCGCCTCTGGGAAGATCATATCGGCGCCCGCATC
>JBCDBM010000227.1:0-5164 GCA_039183665.1 Pseudomonadota bacterium
CATTGATCTTGAAACGCCGTTCAAGCTCATTCGTCGCGGCGGGCGCCGAAAGATCATCCCCGCGGAGAGTCCACAACAAATAAGCAAAGATCCCGCGTTGATTACGTTCGTTTTGAAAGTAACCGCGTGGCGTCGCAAAGCACTTATCGACGGGCGTCAATTGAAGGAGCTCGCCGCAGAAGACGGCGTCGACAAAACCGATACAGCCAAGTTTTTTAAACTTGCGTTTCTGGCGCCCGACATTGCCCTTGCGATCATCGAAGGCAAACAGCCGCCGGCGCTGACGCTTGAGAAACTAAAGCGCACCAAAAATTTGCCCATCGCTTGGGCGGACCAACGCGCGCTTCTCGGCTTCCCTCACCCAAACACTGACGCCTAAAAAGCTGTCGATAGGTGGAAGAAAAACCGGTTGGAGATATTCGGCGCGAAGACGGCGACATATCGATCTGGAGCGGCGTTTTGCATCGAACACAAGGGTCAAAACGGCCCTAATACGTTGATACTATTACCCAAAATTTGGAGACGCAGCGGAGCTGAAAAAGCGCTCGACTGCTTGGTGAGCCCAGAAGGATTCGAACCTTCGACCTACTGATTAAAAGTCAGTTGCTCTACCAGCTGAGCTATGGGCCCTAAAGGGGGTTCGGGCGATCAAAAAAGCCGCTTCACCTTGCGCGAAACGGCCTCCTGCCCGGAAAGGCGCGGACCATAATAACCGCCGCGTCCGGGGTCAACCGCGCCGTCCGCCATTAGAGCAAGGTTTCTCCGGTCTCGTCGCTGAACTTCGTGATAAAATCCTGGAGGGCGCCGCGGGCGATGGCGGCGCGCAGATCCGCCATCAACTGCTGATAATAGTGAAGATTATGCCAGGTGAGCAGCATGGGGCCCAGATACTCACCCGCCTTGAACAGGTGATTGAGGTAAGCCTTTGAATAATCTCGACTTGCGGGACATGCGCTATCGGCGTCCAAAGGCGTATCGTCCTTGGCGAACCGGGCGTTCTTGATGTTGATGGCTCCTGCCGTCGTCCAGGCCTGTCCGTGGCGGCCTGACCGGGTGGGCGCCACGCAATCGAACATATCGATCCCGCGCGCGACGGCGCCCACAATGTCCGCGGGTTTTCCCACCCCCATGAGATAGCGCGGTTTCTCACGCGGCATGACCGGCGTTGTCCCGTCGAGCACCCGCAGCATCTCTTCGCGCCCCTCCCCCACAGCCAGCCCGCCAACGGCGTACCCCTCAAAGCCAATGTCGATAAGCCGCTCGACGCTTTCCACCCGCAAGTCGTCATAATTGGCGCCTTGGACAATGCCGAATAGCGTTTGACCGGGCGCGCCAAACTGCTCGAACGCTGCTTTGGAGCGCTCAGCCCAACGCGCTGATAGCAGCATGGACTCCCGCGCCGCCTCCTTTTCGATCGGGATCGCTGGACACTCATCGAGCTGCATCTGAATATCGGCGCCCAATAAGCACTGAATTTCGATGGACCGCTCGGGCGTCAGCAAGTGTTTTGACCCATCTAAATGGGATTGGAACGAAACGCCCTTTTCAGTCAGCTTGCGCAAGTTCGACAAGGACATCACTTGAAAGCCGCCGCTATCGGTGAGGATGGGCCGCGGCCAGTTCATGAAACGGTGAAGGCCGCCAAGCGCCGCCACTTCCTCAGCACCCGGACGCAACATCAAATGATACGTATTGCCAAGAACAATATCTGCGCCGGTCGCGCGCACATGTTCGGACAGCATCGCTTTAACCGTTCCGGCCGTGCCCACGGGCATGAAGGCGGGTGTCGCAATATCACCGCGTGGCGTTTTGATGACGCCAGTGCGCGCACGGCCGTCTGCCGCATCGATATGGAATGAAAACGCGTTCGCCATTCAACCGAATTCCGAATTACACGACCCTGCCGGCTTTTTAGTCATCGCGACGCTCCAAGAGGGTCGCATCTCCATAGGAAAAAAACCGATAGCCTGTGTCAATTGCGCGGGCGTAGGCGCGCTTCATAGGCTCTATTCCGCTGAAGGCGCACACCAGCATGAAAAGCGTCGAGCGCGGCAAATGAAAATTTGTGAGCAGTAAATCCGCACTCTGAATTTTATAGCCTGGGGTGATAAAAATGTCGGTCTCGCCTTCAAATGGCGCGATGATCCCCCCTTGTTGAGCTGCGCTTTCCAATAAGCGCAAAGACGTCGTGCCAACGCAGACAATACGGCCGCCGGCTTTGCGGCGCTCATTTATCAACGCCGCCGTCGCCTCTGATACGACACCCCATTCGGCATGCATCTTATGGTCACGCGCATCGTCAACGCTTACGGGCAAAAACGTACCCGCGCCGACATGCAGCGTCACCGTCGCCGTCGCAATCTCTCGTGCGGCAAGCGCTTTCATCAATTCGTCCGTAAAATGAAGACCCGCCGTCGGCGCTGCAACGGAGCCGCTTTGCCGGGCGTAGACGGTTTGGTATCTCTCCCGGTCTTCTTCAGTTGTTTTTCTGCGCCGCGCGATATAGGGCGGCAATGGCGTCGTCCCGTAGGTTGCGAGCGCCGCCGCGAACGAGCGCGAACCTGGTTGAAAATCCAGCACCGCTTCCATGCCATCGCGCACCGTCACCCGAGCGTTGAACCCCTCCCCAAATTCAACCACATCGCCAACCCGCAACCGTTTTGCCGGGCGCACGAAAGCGCGCCAGCAATTATTGCCGAGGTCTTTGTGAAGCGTCGCATCGATTGTTATAGGCGGCCCATCGCCTCGGGCGGCACGGCTGCCGCAGAGTTGCGCGGGCAGTACCTTCGTGTCGTTGACGACCAACACATCACCGGGGCGCAATATCGTCGGCAGATCCCGAACACTCCTATCGATTTGGTCGTTAAGCCCAACGTGGAGCATTCTCGCCGCATCTCGGGGCGTTACCGGCTCCAAGGCGATGCGGTCATCGGGCAAATGGAAATCAAAGTCATCGACGCGCATGGGGGCAGCGCCTCTATGCGCCGATTTTCGAGAACCGGTTAAATAGAATACGTGTCGTAATTGAAACCTTGATCCATGGTTTCAGATGGCGTGCCAGCGCACTCTCCGACCGGCTTTGCGGGAACGCCCGCCACAGTGCAATGGGGTTTGACGCTTCGAAGGACCACGCTGCCGGCCGCCACTTTCGCGGCTTCTCCAATTTCGATGTTGCCGAGCACTTTTGCGCCAACGCTGATCAACGCGCCGCGTCGAATCTTTGGATGGCGATCGCCGTCTTCTTTGCCGGTGCCTCCAAGGGTAACGTTTTGCATGATGGAGACATCGTCTTCGATGACGGCGGTCTCGCCGATGACAACGCCCGTCGCGTGATCAAGAAACACGCCTTTTCCGATCTTGGTCGCGGGATGAATGTCAACGCCGAAAAGCTCGGACATCCGGCTCTGCAGATAAAACGCCAAGGGCCGACGCTCATTGCGCCATAGCCAATTGGCGACACGCTGTGCCTGCAGCGACTGATAGCCTTTGAAATATAAAAACGCTTGACTGAACTCATAGCAAGCCGGGTCGCGCTCAAACACGGCTTTCAAATCTTTTAGCGCCGAAGCGACAATTTCTGGCTCGTTCTCATAGGCGCTCTCTAAAACCTCGCGCCATAACATGGCGTTCATTTCTGTATTTGAGAGCTTCTGGGCGAGCCGATAAGAAAGTGCGGCTTCAAAACTTTCGTGATTCAAAATCGTCGCGTGCAGAAAGCTCGCCAAGCTGGGCTCGCCGCCCGCAGCTGTCGCCGTCTCAATGCGCATGCGCGACCAGGTTTGATCACCCGATAGCGAAACGACATTTGGCGTTGTTTTGGTCGCCCCGTCCGCCATGGCCCATTTTCCTTCCCGTTGCGCGCTCTTCTTTTTAGCGCGCTTTGAGTATGAATTCCGAGATAGGCGCTGGGGCCTCGCCGCGCAAGGCTTTGGCGTGGGCCGCGAGGGTCATGATGATGGTCATGGAATCGGTGATTTCGCCCGCGACGACCATATTAAAAAGTTCAATGAATTCAATCTTCTTAAGGGTAATCTTCTCTGATGGATCGGGGCTGGCGCGCCCCGCTTTCAGATCCCAGGCGAGATAACAAATCGCCTGCTCATCGGTGACCGAATTTGAGATATCAAAGGTTGTAAGCGGCGCCCAAGACTGCGCCGTGAACCCTGTTTCTTCGCGTAATTCGCGCTTGGCCGCATCCAACGGATCGGTCTCGAGCTTGCCGCCGCCTTCGGGAAGCTCCCAGCTATAGCGATCCAACGGAAACCGATGTTGGCCTACCAGCGGCACGCACCCTTTTTCGTCAATCGGAAGAACGCCAATCGCGCGGTTTTTAAAATGAACGACGCCATATTCCCCCGGTGAGCCGTCGGGATGTGTTACCGCATGGTCGATTATTCTGATCCAAGGATTGTCGAACGCCGTTCGCGCCGACAAAACGCGCCATGGCCCGATGCGATCCGTCGTCTTTTCCCCCATGAGCGTATCAACTCCTCAGCGGGGTCAACCGCGCCCCCGATAAGACGCAACGCCAATATCCGGGACCCAAAGCCCCTCAGGCGTTGGACCCGTTTGATAAAACACATCGATTGGAATGCCTCCGCGTGGGAACCAATAACCACCGATGCGCAACCATCGCGGACTCGCGGCCTCGACTATCCGTTTCGCAATAAACACTGTGCAGTCCTCATGAAACGCACCGTGATTTCTAAAAGACGTTAAAAACAGCTTGAACGACTTGGACTCGATAATCGAATCCTTGGGGGCATAGTCGATGACAAGATGCGCAAAATCTGGCTGCCCCGTCACCGGGCACAAAGACGTAAACTCCGGGGCTGTAAAGCGCGCTGCGTAAAGGACATCCGGATGCGGGTTTGGCGCGATCTCTAAGCGCGCTTCATCTGGGGATGAAGGGGGCGCGGCGGCGGCGCCCAATTGGGTCAATGTCCCCGCAGTCGACGATGTCGATTTGGTCGATTTTTCACTCATAACGCACTCCATAGGCCATGGCGCAAAGACACGCAAAGCGCTCGAAAACCTCGACGCGTAATACGCGGCCGGCCGCGTAGACAAACCCTCAAGTCTTCGACTATAAGCCTCGACTTCCGGTCGCCCATCGCGTCGGAACAGCCCAGGTAGCTCAGTTGGTAGAGCAGCGGACTGAAAA
>JBCDBM010000228.1:0-5155 GCA_039183665.1 Pseudomonadota bacterium
CGCGTTGTATTCACGGTTCGGCGTTGTCACGACGACATATTTTGGCGCTGCAAATTCAAAAACGGCACGCTCAAGCGCCGACAACCGGTCTTCGTCAACGTGTTCAATGACTTCGACAAGCGCTGCAGCGTCATATCCTTCAAGGCGACGGTCACGATAGGTTAAAGCGCCGTGAAGCAACCTAATTCGGTCGCGCTGGCGCTCCGACAGTCGATTAAGCTTTAGTCGGCGTTCAGCGATTTCGAGCGCGCGTAGAGAAGCATCAACGCCGAAAATTTCAGTAAATTGTTTATTCTGGAGTAGCTCGCGTAGAAGCCTCCCTTCACCGCAGCCAAGATCAATGACGCGTTTGACGTTGCAATTTGCAAGCGTTTCAGCGACGGCTTGCATGCGCTGGTCATTGAGGCGGATCGGCTTTTCAAGCGCCTGTTCACTCGCTTCCTGGGCTTCGTCCGCCGCGTCTCCGTCATCAATTTGGTTGTCAATTAGTCGCGCGAGCGCATCGCGAACGAGGCGGCCCCGACGTTTCAAGTATCGGTTGACAATGAAATCTTTCTCGGGGTGCTCGGAAAGCCATCCTTCTCCCTTCGACAAGAGCTTTTCGACCTCATCTTGATCGATGTAGTAATGCTTCGAGTTATCGAGAACCGGAAGCAAGACATAAAGATGGATTAGAAGGTCCCGAATGATGACATTGGCTTTCAGTGAGAGCGTGACATACGCGCTATCACCCCAAGACGGATTTTTTTTGTCAAGAGGATGAGACCGTGTTTCGACTTTATAGCCCAGCGGTTCAAATAGACGCTCTACGACGCCTTCGCTGCCGCGGGCAGGCACCGGCGTAATCGTGACATCAAGCGGCAAAGGTGTTTCAGCAAGTTCTTGTCGGTGTTTTGAGCGCCCGGCGAATGCTGTGTTCAATGCCCGAGCGATTGCAACTGAAAAGAACGATGACGAAGCGTAGGGGCGGTCATTCACGTACTGATCAAGCAGGCCACCTCCCTTGCTCTTGCCTCTGACCAGCCCGACCGGGTCAACATCCAGCGTCATCGCAAATGTGCAGCGCTCGTCGCTCGCTTCCGGATAGACCATGACGGCTTTTCCAAAGGCGAGTTCGACCTCATGCATGTTCTCGGGGTTTTTGTGGAGGAGAAACCCGAGGTCAGTCGAAGGTTGGTGATCTGTCGAAATAGTAAGGAGCACCGTGCTTGATCAATATTTTCCTTTGCAGTGTATTAGTTTGCATTCTATTTGTTCGGGCGCATTCCGAATCTCGGTCCAGTATTCCTCACGTACTTCTTCATCGATCTCTATAATGCCGGCGTAAAGACGGTCGCCGCCGTCTTTCTTACACCCAGAAATCCAATATTCATCACTCGACTCGGTCTCAAAATAATTCGCTTTGTACCCCTGTCCGCTCAAAGACTGAAACATAAGATCGTCGTAATAGAGCGATCGTCCTGACTTAGAATACCTGACGCGACCAATACGCGCACGGCCAGTGACGCGATCGCCCGCGCTTTTGTTTTCGATATACATTATGCGCGTTTTCATTATTTGCCCCTTCATGCCTGGGGTTGATTTTCTAGATTAAACGCCGCAAGGGCGGCGGCAGATAGCTGCGACTTTGAATAAGCATGTCGCTTTCCCGGCCAAACGGGCTGGTGGGTTAGCTTGTCGTAGGTGAAGTCGGTTGGCTTTGCATTCGCGCGCTTTCGAAATTTGATTTCGTACCAAATCCCACCGATGCAGTGCAGTTCTGTTGTGTCATCAATCCGTCGAACACTCGGGTCGGCTTTGCTCGGATCATTGCACCGCTTTCTCCAATGAGGCGTCGGGTCAACACGCATTTTTTTCCAAAGCTTATCGCTACGCTTCAAAATACCATCATAAGGGTCGACATAGAGCGGTTGGCGCCAGGGCGTGTCACTCATACGCCCACCCGGCCATTCATTGCCGTTCATCCATTCGCCTTTACGTCCGATACCGACTTTGGTGACGACAAAGTCTTGCAGGTGATCGCGCACATGCCGTTTTACTGTGTTGTTGGCGTCGAGATTTTCGCAAATCTCGGAATACACTTTGCGCCACGGACGTCCTGCTTGTTTCATCAGGTATCGATTCAAGGGCGCAAGGTTTTCGTTGAGCCATTTTGACTTCGTGCGATTGAGCGTGCGAAAGCGCTTCATGCCGACACGTGACGGCAAGTCGTCCTCACCGGCTAGGCGAGAGCGATTGACTCGGAAATCCGCACCTCGGCGCGGACGCTCCACAATCACTTTGAACATATCCTTACGCATCTCAATCTCCTTCGGGACCGGCAGCCCCTAAGTCGCCGCCGGTCCCCATGTGAGGAAAGGCAGCGGATTCCGCCTTTCCATATCCTTTTACGCAAACCACCTGCTTCAACGTGTGAACGATCTCCACAAGGTCGGTTTGCGCCGCCATAACGGCGTCGATGTCTTTGTTGGCGCCGGGCGTCTCATCGATGACGCCGCGGTCCTTCCGACACTCAACGCCTTCCGTGGCGCGCCGGTGGTCGGCGAGCGTGAACGACTGTTTTGCAGCCGTCCGGCTCATCTTCCGGCCGGCACCGTGCGAGCATGAGCAAAAGGATTGCTCGTTGCCTTTGCCGCGGACGATGTAAGACTTTGCGCCCATGGAACCTGGAATAATCCCAAGCTCGCCATCGCCCGCGCGCACCGCGACTTTCCGCGTCACCCAGACATCCGCACCGAAATGCCGTTCCTTGGCCACGTAGTTGTGGTGGCAGTTCACGGCTTCTTTCTCGATGCGGAACTTCCGCAACGGTTTCGGTAAATGATCACGCAACGCCTTCAACAGGCGCTCCATCATCACTTCGCGGTTGGCGCGGGCAAAGTCCTGCGCCCAAAGGACGGCTTCGACATAGTCGTCGAACAGGTCTTCGCCGTCCTCGAACCAGGAAAGGTCTTTATCTGGCAGCCCGTATCCGCGTTTGATCAACGCTTCACGCGCCTCCGAAATAAAGTACGTTCCAATCCGGTAGCCAACGCCGCGCGATCCGGAGTGAAGCATCACCCAGACCCGACCTGCTTCATCAAGACAAAGCTCGATGAAGTGGTTGCCGGTGCCGAGTGATCCCAAATGGATCACGTGGTTTGCGCCGCGAATCTTCGGGTGCTTGGACTCAATCGTATCGAGACGATCTGCCAGTCCCGATTCTACGAAGCGCGATGCGATTGCCGTCGGCACGCCATCTTTCCAACCGCCTTTCGGTCCGACGCCGCCGTGAGGCACCGTCTTTTCAATAACCGTCCGGATGGGCGCCAAGTTGTCAAGCAACTGGTCCGCCGTCAGGCTGGTGCGCATGGCCATCATTCCGCAACCAATGTCGACACCGACAGCAGTAGGAATGATCGCGTCTTTCGTTGCAATCACTGATCCTACCGTCGCGCCGCGCCCATAGTGAACGTCGGGCATTGCGGCCACGTGGCTATGAATGAACGGCAGCCTTGCGACATTCCCAAGCTGACGACGCGCAGCGTCCTCCACCGGTACGCCTTTAACCCAGGCTTTCACCGGCGCGCCGCCCGTTTCCATTAATTCAAACGCTTCTTCTTCCAACTCCGCCATTTTCTCCTCCTGTTTTGGCGGCTCAAATCCTTGAATTCGACAACAAAAAACCCTCCGAGGCGTCGCCTGGAGGGTCCAAACATCCGTTGCCGGAGCGAATGCGGTTCAACTTACCGCATATCGGGGAAACCCTCCTGTTTACGCTCATAATCAAAACCGAGCGCGCGCAAGTTTTCGGGCCGCAGATTCTGCAGCTCGGCGCTTCTCGTCTCATTATGGCTCATCTTTGCAGCCGGTTTCATCTCACTCATCCAATAATTCGCGTACTTTACGCGTGGCGCGGTGGCATAAATGTTTTTCGAAATTTGTCAATCGATTTTTTGATATGCTGCTTACGCATGAGCTTCGACGGAGCGCCTTTTATTGGCGAGACGTTCCTCCATTGCCTTCATTCGCTGCAACCTTTGCGCCTCTTTCAAGTTCATTTCATCTTCGAACACGGCTTTGAATTTCCCAAAGCCATTGTTTGGGAAAAGTTCTCCCATCGGGATTTCGATGAAAGCGTTATGGCGGGCATAATACACGCCCACTGATATAAAAGATTTTTTGTAAGTCCCATCGTTCAGTACAATTCCACCCATCTCGTTCAGCGCTGAGTAGCCGGCGAGCTGCAGCAGTGTTGTTTTTGTCAGAGACAATGTTCTGTTTGTCTTTAACTCAATGAGCCGGTCATCGATGATCAAATCAGCATCGGCGCCGCCCACCTCGCCCCCCAGTGCGAATGTCGGATTCAAAAACACACTTTGCTTCGGCGCGAAGATTTCGACTGGATCGAAAAACCTCATCATTGCTAACAGCTCGCGGGCGACGCCGCCACTTGCATCAAAATTCCATTCTGGACCCATCGTTGTTCGAACGAATAGGTCAGCTCGCGCCATGTATTGCACCAGAACAGTAAACCACTTCAGCGAACCGCTGCCGGACATGTACGCGTGTGCTTCTGCATGCGCTTCATTGAGATGTTTGTGCCACTCGTCACTCGCGCCGTTCAGGTAACTCATTCCGTTCTTAATGTTCGGATCGAGGTGTGCTTGCGCTATCTCAGAGATCCACTCTCCCTGATGAACCGTTATTTTGGAATTTCTAAGGATCCGGGCGATATGGATTCTTGCTAGATAATCGAATGCCGCGCCGGCTAGTCCCTCGGGGCCACCGCTACCGGGCACAAGCATCTCACGTTTTTTGAAAGCGCTTGGCGTTCTTTCTTTCGTTCCATACCGATCGAAAGCTTCTCGGATTCTTGGCGTCTTAACAAAGGAAGTCAGACTCATAACACAACTCACTAACTTTAGGCTGCACGCAACACGCCGAGCCATTTTCAAATGTGGAATATATTCCGTGGATTAATATTCCGCAAATAGATTCAGCTCCGTGAATGGAATCACGGCGGCTCATTGCGCGGAATCTTAAGGAAATCAGGCTTTCCCGGCGCCTTTCGCAGGAAGCGTTGGCGCTCAAAGCTGAAATTGACCGTACTTATGTTAGCGGTTTGGAACGCTCGATCCGCAATCCGTCAGTCGATCTGCTCGATAAGCTCGCC
>JBCDBM010000229.1:0-5113 GCA_039183665.1 Pseudomonadota bacterium
CAAGGCGGTCCGAATGCAGCGTGACATTGCACAAATTCGGCAAGAATCGGCGTTTGGTTTTATTGTTGGCGTGGGACACATTGTGTCCGGATTGGGGGCCGAGGCCGGTCAATTCGCAACGACGAGACATGGATCGGTTCCTGAAATGGTCGCACTTTGTAAGCAAGCCGGGCGCGCAAAATATTGGCGTCTGGCGGTAAATTCGAGCCGCGTTCTGTATCCGACCCCTGTGATACCGTCAACCCGAACTTTCCTGGCGTTAGAGGCGTAATAATCCCGACGATCACGCGGTCACGCCGCAGAATTGGAACCGTAGTTAAGCACCGTGCCCGCCATGCGTTTTTCACCCTCAAACGCCGTCCACGAGGAGCCAAGGATCACCGCGATCCTGGGTCCCACCAACACGGGCAAAACCCATTACGCCATCGAACGGATGCTCGCCTACCCCACGGGCATGATCGGCCTGCCGCTCCGACTGCTAGCCCGCGAAGTCTATGACCGCGTCGTCAAAGCGCGGGGCCGCGACGCGGTCGCATTAGTCACGGGCGAAGAGAAGATCATTCCTGAAAAAGCGCGCTATTGGGTGGCCACGGTCGAAGCGATGCCGCTGGATCGCGACGTTGACTTCGTTGCGATCGATGAAGTGCAGCTCGCCGCCGACCCTGAACGCGGACGGATATTCACCTCACGCCTCATGGCCGCGCGCGGCGCTCACGAGACTCTATTTTTGGGCGCGGACACCATGCGCCCGCTCATTAATCGACTATTTGGTCGTGTGTCTTTCGACCCGCGCGCGCGGTTTTCGCAATTGACCTATTCGGGCGTAAGAAAGGTCACGCGCTTGCCGCGGCGGACGGCGATCGTCGCCTTCTCAGCCGCTACCGTTTACGAGATTGCCGAGCTCATACGCCGCCAGCGCGGCGGCGCGGCGGTGGTGCTGGGGGCTTTGAGCCCTAGAACGCGCAACGCGCAAGCAGCGCTCTATCAATCAGGTGATGTGGATTTTCTCGTGGCGACCGATGCGATTGGCATGGGGCTCAACATGGATATCGACCACGTAGCCTTTGCCGCCCAGCGAAAGTTTGACGGTCGCCGTACACGAAATTTGACCCACGCGGAGATTGCGCAGATCGCCGGTCGCGCTGGCCGCCACGTGCGCGATGGATCCTTTGGCGTCACGGCGGATTGCCCGCCATTGGACGAAGAAGCCGTCGCCGCCATTGAAGACCATAGTTTTGAGCCAGTTAGGGCGTTGCAATGGCGGTCAGACGAATTGGATTTCTCGTCGCTGGATGAGCTGACGGCTTCTTTAGAGACCCGATCACCGCGACCCGAGTTTGTTCGAGCGCGCCGCGGCGATGACGAAAACGCGCTTCGCGCCTTAACGGCGCGTGGCGAAATTCGCGATGCCGCTCAGCGCCAAGCAGAAGTTGCGCTTCTTTGGGATGTTTGTCAGATCCCGGATTTTCGAAAGGTGTCCGGTGATCAACATGCGCGATTGTTGGGAGACGTCTTCTTGCTGCTGAGCGGGCAAGGTCGCATTGACGATGGGTACATTGCGCCCAAAATAACCCAGCTTGATCGCACAGACGGCAATATCGACGCCATATCCGCGCGGATCGCACATATCCGAACCTGGACTTACCTATCGCATCGTCAAAACTGGCTCGAGAATCCGGCTTATTGGCAAGACAAAGCCCGCGCGATAGAAGACAAGCTATCTGACGCACTGCACGAAAAGCTGACGCAGAGATTTGTGGATCGGCGCACCGCAACCTTGTTGCGTCGGCTGAAAGACGATACCCCCCTGCTCGCTGGGGTTACCGAAGACGGAGAAGTCATCGTGGAAGGCCAATTCATTGGTCGCTTATTGGGGTTCGAGTTCATCATTGATCCGCGCGCACACGGCGCGGAAGCAAAATCGCTGCGCGCAGCAGGCGAGCGCGCGTTGCGCCCGATCCTCGCGGCGCGCGCCGCTGCCCTCGCGAATGCCAGCACGGACGATCTCGAACTAAGCAAAGACGGTGCGGTGCGATGGCGTGGAGGCGTCGTCGCAACTCTCGCCAAAGGTCCTGCGCCGCTGCGCCCATTGGTGACCATTTCCGGCCTTGACGCTATCTCTTCGAATATGCGCGGTCGGGTAGAAGACCGCCTTCGAGAATTCGTGGTTGCGAAGCTCGAAGCTGGGCTTGCACCGCTGATTAGCCTCAATGCCGCCGTGAACCAACAAGGCGACAAGGGACTCGATGGATTGGCAAAGGGGGTCGCCTTTCGGCTGGTCGAGAATTTTGGGGCCGCATCGCGAACGCTTTTTGGAGACGACCTCAAGCAACTCGATCAAAATGAACGCAGCAAGCTGCGCAAAATCGGCGTGCGATTTGGCGAAGTTAGCGTTTTCATTCCTGCACTCTTGAAGCCCGCGCCAGCCAAATTGCTCTCATTACTTTGGGCGCTGTGGACCGACCGCCCAATCGGCGCCCTGCCCCAGCATAAACCTGGCCTAGTGTCCATCCCGTTGGATGAGAATATTCCGCATGCTTATTATTACGCATCCGGTTATCGCCCTTCAGGAACACGCGCCGTCCGCATTGACATGATCGAGCGGCTCGCCGGCTTGGTTCGCACGGCGCGCAGCGAAGCGGATATGCGCGAAGGTTTCGAGGCGACGGCGCAGATGATGTCGATTGTTGGATGCTCTGGCGAAGACTTCGACGCCATTATGCGTTCGCTTGGACTTCGAAAACAACTCGTGAAGCGCAAAGCGCCGACGCCAGTTAAAGCAGAGGCCATGGCTGAAGGCGCGCCAAAGCCGGAACAGTCTACTGAGGAAAGCGCCCCAGAGAGCGCTGCAGTAGGCCAAGCGCAACAATCCTCAGCGAACACGGAACCAACGCCGCAAAACACCGAAACTAGCGGCGAAGACGCAACAGCCATTTCCCCCGAGCAACCGAGCTCAAATGATAACGGCGAGGCGCAGCGCGCAGTCGAGGCGCCCTCTGATGCGCCAAGCGACGCTGAAAATGCACAGGCGCCGAAAGAAGGCGCATCCAGCCCTGCCGTATCTGATGAGACGACGGAAGAAATCGAGGTTGCGCTTTGGCGTCCAGCCCCACGCAAACGTCCGCCGCAGAAGAAACGCGACACCTCACCAAACGGCGAAAAGCGCGCTCGCACGAAGCAGTCATTTCGAAAGGGCGCAAAAGCGCCCGCCAAAAATCAGAACAATAATCGCCGTCCGCCACGACGCCGAGAGCCAGATCCTGACTCGCCCTTTGCAGTGCTCGCGGATCTCAAATCTCAACTATCCGGTCAGGACGACAAGGGCGCTAAGTCAAAAGCGACCGAGAAAACTGAATGACAGCGGAACGGATCGACGAGCAACGCATCGATCGCTGGCTCTGGTGCGCGCGTCTTTTCAAAACGCGCAGCGCCGCAAGCAAATTTGTGAGCACACATCGCATCAAGGCGACGCGAACCCAACAGGTCATCCGCATCACAAAACCGAGCCAATGCGTCCGCCCAGACGATATTCTTGTTTTTTCGCGCAATAAACGTCTTCACATTTTGAAGATCGTCGCGTGCGCAGATCGACGCGGACCGGCATGCGAGGCGCAGATGCTCTATGAAGACAAGAGTTCATCGGTCACCGAGAACGGGATCCCTGGCGACAGGGCGGGCCGTATACGGAATACTCATCATAACGATCGTGGGAATGTCCATGCTGGATAAGTTGCAGTCATTATTTAAATCCAAATCTTCGTCAGAACCGCAAGAGCCAGAAACGCCGGCGTTGCATATTGCGGTCGCAGCGGTGCTCGTCGACGCTGCACGTATCGACGAGCGTTATGACGAAAAAGAGAGAATGATTATCGATCGCGCTCTTTCCGCTACGTTCTCGCTTTCTACGGACGATGCGCAGGCGTTGCGCGCAAAAGGCGAAGCCGCCCAAGCTTCATCGCTCGACATTCACCGTTTCACACGTGTCATCAAAACAATGACGGTGGAGGAGCGAATCGCATTCGCGGAAAGACTATGGGAAATAATCCTTAGCGACGGTGAACGCGATCCGCATGAGGATGCATTGATGCGGCGCTTATGCGGCCTCATATATATCGATGACAAAGACAGCGGCGCTGCGCGCGCGCGAGCGGCGGAACGGTTACGCGACAATTAGCGTGAACCGCCGTCCGTTAGGCTTGCGTATGCGCACGTAGTCAGTAAAGAACTCAGGATTGAAGACGAAGGAGCCGCAGCACCATGACTTACGTCGTCACAGATGCGTGCATCAAATGCAAATACACGGATTGCGTTGAGGTTTGCCCCGTGGATTGCTTTTACGAAGGCGAGAATATGCTTGTCATTCATCCTGATGAATGCATCGATTGCGGCGTGTGCGAGCCAGAGTGCCCGGCTGAAGCCATTGTTCCGGATACCGAGCCCGAAGCCGAAAAATGGCTTGAAACCAATACGAAATACGCTGCTGTCTGGCCGAATCTCACTGAAAAATTGGATGCGCCGCCCGATGCTGATCAATTTGCCCAGGAAGAAGGCAAATTTGAGAAATATTTCAGTGAAAAGCCCGGCGAAGGCTCCTAGTCGGCGCATAACGAGCCCAGACTGCCCGCCGGGGCACGCGCCGCAACCAGCGTGGCGTTTGTTGAAATTTTATGCTATGATATCCCCCAGGTTTTGGATGATCGACCGATCGATGGCAATTACATCGACGCGTTAAGGATAGAAAGCAACCAGCTGTAAAAACTGGCGTTTTGGGGGTCCCGGTGTTTCTCGAGGAGTACGCCGATTGGATTTTTTGACGCCGCCAGAACGGTCGAGCGGATCAGAAAAAGCGAACAAAAAGGCTTGTTTGGCGAGAGAATAGCCGGGCGCGCTTCCCATGCGCGACGGCGGCAATGATAGAGATTGACGAGTAAACGATGGCGACAAAAAAAGCAGCGGCGAAGAAAACCACGAAAAAGGCGACGTCGACCGCAAAGACCAAGACGAAAGCGGCATCTAAGAAAACCGCAACGAAGAAGAAAGCGGCCCCGGCAAAGAAAAAAACGGCGACAAAAAAGGCGGCGCCACGTAAAGCGGCGACAACAAAGCGCACAAC
>JBCDBM010000230.1:0-5082 GCA_039183665.1 Pseudomonadota bacterium
CGCTGAAGATGATCAAGTATTTTGACATCAAACGGATCAATGAGATATTTTTTCTCCATACATTGTTTCTATCGCATATTTTTTCTCCCATAACAACGTTTTTGCGAGACTCTTTGCGAAGATTTTTCGGCGGCGAAAACCTAAGATGGACGGCGCAGCGGATGGAGAATCGCAATGAAAATCGGAGCGCCCAAAGAGATAAAGACTCGCGAGTATCGCGTCGGTCTAACGCCTGGCAGCGTTGCGGAGCTGACAGCGCGAGGTCACGACGTCTTTATTGAGTCGAGCGCAGGCCATGGCATCGGCATCTCGGACGATGATTATGTGGATGCGGGCGGCCGCATATTGAAAACCGCAAAAGACGTATTCGACGCCGCCGAGTTAATCGTGAAGGTCAAAGAACCGCAGCTCAGCGAATGCGCCATGCTGCAAAAAGACCAAACGCTGTTCACCTATTTGCACCTTGCCGCCGACAAACCTCAGGCCGAAGCTCTTTGCAAATCGGGCTGCCTAGCGATCGCTTACGAGACTGTAACGAGCGACGACGGCCGACTTCCCCTGCTCCAACCGATGAGCGAAGTCGCGGGCAGAATGTCTGTCCAGGTCGGCGCAAGCTCTTTGCAGAAAGCAGCCGGCGGGCGTGGGCTACTGCTTGGCGGCGTGCCAGGCGTTGCGCCCGCAAAGGTCGTTATTCTTGGGGGCGGCGTTGCCGGCGAAAACGCGCTGCAAATGGCAATCGGCGCGCGGGCTGACGTTAGTCTGTTTGAACGCTCCTTGCCACGCATCGCCGAACTTGACCGCTTATACGGGCCCCACGGCGCAAAAATCACCTATTCAACCCAGTTAGCTGTGCAAGAAGCCGTGCGCGATGCTGATCTCGTGATTGGCGCAGTTCTCATTCCTGGAGCCGCTGCGCCAAAGCTCGTGACGCGCGTCATGCTGAAAGACATGAAAGAAGGCGCTGTGCTCGTCGACATCTCTATCGACCAGGGCGGGTGCTTTGAAACCTCTAAGCCAACGACGCACGACGATCCCACCTATGAGATCGACGGCGTCGTCCATTACTGCGTCGCCAATATGCCCGGTGGGGTGCCGCTAACGTCCACCTACGCGCTTAACAACGCGACCCTGCCCTTTATTTTGCGGCTCGCAGAAAATGGCGTGCACCACGCGCTGGCCGAATGCTCGCACCTCAAAAACGGGGTCAATGTCGCCAACGGCAATATTACCCATGAAGCGGTCGCCCGTGATCTAAAGATGAGCTTTGTGCCGTATACCTCTTAGTAACGGCCCGACGGCGATTGGCTTCGCATATCGTCGGTATTTCCTCCCAAAAACTTCGCGCCGCCTTAATAAGGCGGCGCGTTTTTTTTAGAAGTACGCTGCACGGACGCCAAACAGCACCGCTTTTGATTCACCAATGGGTTTACTTGAACACGACCGTTTTGTTTTGGTTCAAGAAGACTCGTTTTTCCGCATGCCACTGCACAGCGCGCGACAAAACGCGGGCCTCAATGGAGCTGCCGATCTGGACCAGCTGATCGGCCGTGGCTTCGTGATCCACCCGCTCCACATCTTGCTCAATGATCGGGCCCTCATCGAGATCTGATGTCACATAGTGTGCGGTCGCCCCGATGAGTTTCACGCCCCGATCATGGGCCTGATGATACGGCTTTGCGCCTTTGAAACTGGGCAGGAAGGAGTGGTGAATGTTGATGCAACGACCGGACAATTTCGCGGCCAACCCGTCAGAGAGGATCTGCATGTAACGAGCAAGGATGACGAGCTCTGTGTCGTACTCTTCCACGGTTTTGTAAAATTCGGTTTCGCTTTCGAGTTTCGTCTGTTTCGAAATGGGAATGTGGTGGTACGGGATACCGAACCACTCGGAGATCGGCCGCATTGTTTCGTGATTGGAAATGATCGCTTTGATATCGATTGGAAGCGCGCCGTTCTTCCAACGGTGGAGAAGGTCGTTCAAGCAATGGCCAAATTTCGAAACGGCAATGACCGTTGCAGGCCTATAGTTTTGATCTGTAACCGACCAAGACATCTGTAGGCGCTCCGCAACCGCGTTGAACCCACTCTTAAAGTCCTCAATAGGAACCGGCGCATCGCCCTCGAACCGGAACACAATCCGCGAGATAAATTGCTTCGTGTCAGGATCGCTGTAGGCTTTAATCTCTTCGATGAAGCCGCCCTGCTCAAACAAATAGGTCGACACCGCAGACTGAATGCCGCTGATGTCAGGACAGGAATAGTTTAAAACCCACGATTGCATGGAAACAAACTCCGTATAAACGATTTCACGTACTCTTATGACGCTCGCGCTTTTTGGTTTGCGCTGCCCCGCCAAAAATTACGTTTGCTCTTGTTGCTTTTTTATCTTCACATTCGCCCAAAAAAATCTCAGCCCAAAAGAACCGTCATAACCGGTCTCTTATAGAGTAATACGCCATACCGAGCGCCAACAGCGGCAACCGCATTGCAGCCCCGCCAGGAAACGGCGTCGTGGGGACTTTCGCCATTAAGCCGAACCGTTCCGCAACACCCCGTATAGCCTCCGCAGCCAAAGCGCCCCCCAGGGTCGCCAACGCCACGCCATGACCAGAGTAACCGCCAATCGTCACCATCCGCTTAGAGAGCCATTCAAAATGGGGCATCCGATTCATGGTGACGCCCAATACACCGCCCCATCCAAAGTCAATTTTTGTATGTTCCAATTGAGGGTATATTTCCAGCATGGCCTTACGCACATAGCCGTGAATATCCGCCGGGAAACGATAGCGATAGCTCTCTCGACCGCCAAACAGCAGCCGACTATCAGCAGATAAGCGGTAATAGTTTACGACGAATTTCGAATCCGCCACGGCCGCGTTGTTGGCGATTAGCTCGCCCGCCAGGTCTTCACCCAAAGGCTCTGTCGCAATGATGTAGTTGTTGACCGGCATAACGCGATTGGCCGTGCGTTTGTTAAGTTCACCAACATACCCGTTCGCCGCGAGAACGACGTAGTCAGTCGTCAGACGCCCTGACTTGGTTTTGACCATGACTTTCTCGTTCTCGGCGATGTCAAAGACTTCCGATCGCTCAAAAATAGAGACGCCTTCTCTTACGCAGGCGCGCTCGAGCCCGATCGCATAGCGGAGCGGGTGTAGATGCCCGGCGCTAGAGTCGTAGGCGCCATCATAGTACGCTTTGGTGGCGAGAATCTCTCGAAGCTCAGCTTGGGGAACATATCGAACAGCATCATAATCGTATCTGTTCTGGAGGAGCTCGATGTATTCTTTTGTTTCGCGGGCGTAAGTGGGTTTATGGTTTACTTCCATCACGCCAGGACGATAATCGCAATGGATGTCGAACTCTTCGATGAGCGATGCGACTAAGCGCTTCGCCTCCTCGCTAAGCGCCCATAATTTGCGAGCATCCTCAGGGCCCACCAGTTTGGTGAGAT
Source organism: Pseudomonadota bacterium (assembly GCA_039183665.1). GTDB lineage: Bacteria > Pseudomonadota > Alphaproteobacteria > Caulobacterales > Parvularculaceae > Hyphococcus. Next base: position 3,455 of record JBCDBM010000230.1, read on the forward strand.
CATCTTGACCGAGGCGCTGGCCGGTTCCAACCTGGCCGCCGTTTCTGCCGGACGCGCCCCACCCGACGCGATGCGCATCGAGAAGCGCCACCGAATACCCAGCTTTTGCAAGATGCAGCGCCGCGCTCAGCCCAGAGAATCCGCCGCCGACAACGCAAACATCTGCGCGCACTTCCCCTTCGAGCTGCGGAAACGCCGAGCCGGGCTCCACCGTCGCGGCATAATACGAGTTCGGATACTCGCCAGGATTCTCATTTGCGTACAGAAGATTTGCCATCAGAAACTATCCGCAATTCTCAATGCGACATGAACTCGACAAGCATGTCTTGAATGAGGTCTGCATCAACCTTCTGTTTTAGCGAAGCGATAGCCTCATCGCTCATTTCGTCTGTGATCGTGCCGCCGCGTCGGATGTTCGCGAGCGCTTCCATATAGTCTTTTGTGAACTCAGGATGCGGTTGGAAGGTCAACCCGTGGTCGCCATAGCGCAGCCCGGCAATCTCACAAAAATCAGACCGGGCGATGACTTCGGCGCCACGGGGCGCCGCGACTACCTGATCTTGATGCCACGCATAGAGCGCAACATTCCGCTGTCCGCCGCTTTTATCGGTCAACTGATATTCCATAACGCCAACGCCGAAACCGCGATCGCTTTTTTCCACGCGACCCCCCAATGCCTGGGCGATGATCTGATGACCAAAGCAAATGCCAATCAGCTTTTTTTGGCGCTCGTATATTTCGCGGATGAGCGACTCCAAAGGCGCGATCCAATCAAAATCTTCGTAAACGCCGTGGGCAGAACCCGTCACGAGGTATACATCGTACGCGTCGACATTTGACGGAAACTCGCCATCCAAAACGGCAAATGTTGTCGCCTCTGATGGCTCCCGAAGGATGAGCGCTTTGCACATTTCATCATAATCGCCGTGCTCTACGGCTGTTCCGTCTGCGGAGCGGCCAGTCTGCAGCACTGCGACCCGGAGGGAAGCGATATCCTGTTTCATGAGGTCCATTTTGCGTTACATGTTCCCGCGGCGCGTGTCGACCGACGAGGCTGAACGTTCAAAGATCAGCCATTCTTGTCGCCAGGCGCTTAAACCGCAAACTCGCCCCGACGCCGCCTCTGGCGCCGCTCAGACCCGTTACGCTTTAGGCGCGCCGAGTTTAAGCCAGACGGTTTTTAGCTCTGTGTATTTTTCAAGCGCGTGTAGCGATCGGTCTCTTCCAAACCCGGATTGTTTGAAGCCGCCGAACGGCGTTGTAATGTCACTCCCGTCCCAACAATTGATCCAGACATTCCCTGCGCGCAATCGACGTCCCGCATGATGGGCGGTGTTCACGTCACTAGTCCAAATGCCAGCAGCGAGCCCGTAAATCGTATCATTTGCGATGGTCATCGCCTCCTCAAAGCTATCAAACGCTATCGCAGAGATGACGGGACCGAAGATCTCTTCTTGAGCGATTGTCATGTCATTGGTGACATTATCAAAAAGTGTCGGCTCAACGTAAAAGCCGCCGGTGCTTTCTAGTGCGCGCGATCCCCCGCATAACAGCTCGGCGCCTTCGGACTTCCCTTTTTCAATGTAGGAAAGAACAGTATTCATCTGCCCGTCATCGACGAGCGCGCC
>JBCDBM010000231.1:0-5055 GCA_039183665.1 Pseudomonadota bacterium
ATTACTTGATACTAACATATCTTTCATTCCTTTTGCCAAGAGATGAACACATGAAGAAAGTGGGAGCATGGCCTTGAGAATTTCTAGTAGGGATTCATTTCATTCCTGACACACATGTTCTTGATTGAGCAAGGGTGGATGACAGGGGCTCGTTACATATATTTCAATTGAGCGAGGAGTGTATTTGTGGTCATATAATCGAGGGTCGTGCCCGCAACATTGATAAACTGCCCAGGATCGAAATCGTTCACCGGTACGGAGGTCGTCCCCGAAAAGGGAGAGTTATTGGTATGGGTGAACTCGATACGATTGATCTCTCCGCCAATCGACAAACGATTCATCATGTCGCCAAGCTGATTGTCGAACCGCACGTCCATGCGGTGTCCAAACTGCTCCTGGTCATGGAAGATCTCTAGATAAAACGATCTGTCTACAAGGTCCGTGCCTGGGTTGTACTCGTAGCTCTCCAAATTCGTCCACTGACGCTCGGCGTCAATGTAGTAAGTGTCACTCCGAAGGCTGACATTCGGAGAAATGTCCCAATCGAGCCTGAGGCGAGGCCAGAAGTCTTTGAATTCAATAACGCCATCTTCGACGTTGTAGTTCTCTCGCCGATTTACGGCCACAGAGCCATTGATCAAAGGCGTCCCCCAATAGGGCGCTGGCTCAACATCCGAATAATCAACCATGAACGTTGCGGAGAAATCGTCCGAAGGTTGCCAGAGCAACGATCCAGCGACCACAAAGCGGGTTTCTTCGGCGCGGTCGATGTAACCATCATCGCGCGTGTACGCAGCGTCAAATCGAGCAGCGACTGTATCGGATAGCACGATGTTTCCGCCGCCCGCGCCACGGAAGAAACCATTGTCGCCCGCTGAAACATGTCCGCGTCCCGAAGGTCCATCGAAACTGGGTTTCATCGGCACGTAATTAATAGCGGCACCAATGGCGCCCACCCCGTGGATCACCGAGGCGGCGCCGTGCAACACTTCAACGCGGTCAAGGGTCCATGTATCGGCCGGGAAAGTAACAGTGCCAGCGCCAACATAGAGACGTGTGCCATCATACATCGTTACGGTCGAGCTGTGACCGCTAAAGCCGCGAGAACTGAGCGACGTGTTGCCGTTCCCAGGTGTTGCCGCGGAGGTGATGCCGGTCGACCGGGTTACCGCTTCAATGGCGCCGAAGTCGCCACGCAAATCGATCGTTTGGGCGTCGATCAGCTCGACATTGCCGGGCGTTTCGAGCAGCGATAAGCCAAGTCGCCCGCCAACTTCGCTCTCATTTTTCAGCCCCAGCTCCCCGCCGATACGAGACCCTTCGACGATGATCACATCGTCATCTTCAATGCTCGTGGTCTGCGCGGACACGGCGCCGCTTGCCATAACAAGCGCCAGTACACTGCCGCCCGATGCGAATTTCCGAATGCCCATTGGCCAATCCTTCCCCACAAACAAACATTTAATTGTTGGAAGAGATCTGCCGGATGAAACAAAAGGACAGCAAGTTATTTACGGTCGTGCTACACGTTACCTACAGTTACACTAATGGTAACAGCGACTTAGAGAAAGCGTTACAGCCCCCCCCCTTGGACTGCCCATGAAGGTGAACCGGGTGCGTTGTTAGTCTCGGCGGTTTAGTGGGGGCGTTTCGATTAAACGCCATGCCCGATAAGACGAGTTCATTGTAGGGACGAGTGAGGAAATCACAGAGATCTCAGCCGGAGAACTAGGGCCACCTCGATTGGGCAGATCAATCCCGATGGAACGTACCGCTTGACCCGTGGTCTCCCCCTTGCTCAACCGAACTTCAATCTCCCGTAACGTAGCAGTGATTTCCTCAGGTTTGGCTCTCTTCCTCATCTCTCAGCGCCAATATTGAAGCCGGCACTAACTCAAATATCGGACCAATTTCTCTGAGGCAGACCAGGGAGGAAACTCATCGCCAGGCAAGTATTCTAGCCTTGCAGAATCGACCGCATGAAAACTGAAAGCACTCAGTCTTGTTCATCGCGTCGTTAGAAGCGCAGGTTAGCAGCGACCCCAAAACGACGCTCATATTCATACGGTAGCAATTGCGCTTTCGCGATACCGAACCCGAAATTCGTACTCAACGAATTCACGTGAAATTTGTCGAAGAGGTTCTTTGCGAAGACGGTCAGCGTATAGCGACTTTCTTTGTCAGCAATTCCCACAAAGAGGTCAGCAATGCCATAACTATCGCCAATCAGCGTCGGATTCTGATTCGAATTGTACAGCACTTCGCTTTGCCAATACCAACTCACGTCGACAAAACCGTCGAATGGAAGGTTTTGCAGCGGTTGATCGTAACGTGCCGCAACACGATAGGTCCAATCGGGCGAGTTTGGAATGTCATCGCCTGATAGATCCTGCCTGCCACCGACACACTCAGGTTGCACCGGCGAGTAGCAAGGCTGCGCCTCAAAATCGGTGAACTCAGCATCAGTGTATGTTAGGCTACCTGACATGGACAAGCGTTCGGTGACGCGAGCGTCCATCTCAACTTCAACGCCCATCGTGCGCATTTCCTCGGCATTCACCAAGAAAAACCCAGGTGGCGTGTTGTTGTCTAAGTTTGAGGATTGGAAGTCGTCGAAGGTTGTATGGAACAACGCTGTGTTGAAGGTAACGCGATTGTCTAGCAACCTCGATTTCAATCCCAGCTCAAAGCTAGTCGGTATCTCCGGATCTACGATCGGCACAACCGCCGGATCACCAGATACGAGCGTGTTCGTGCCGAGGCCCTTATAGCCGCGCGCCGCGCTCGCATAAACCATGACATCATCGCTCGCGTCGTATTGGGCGATGATCCGTCCAGACCAGCCTGTATCCGACTCAGATTCGCTCGTAATCCCGAGGGCCGTCGGTTGTTCGGGCATTGTACCCGGAACAAATCCGACATCCTTGAAGAGCGATACCTCTTCATTGTCCATGCGAAGTCCAAAGCTCAAGCGCAGCGCTTCCGTTAAGTTTATCGTCGCCTGGCCAAACACCGAGAAGCTCTCGCGCGTGACCCTACTGTTATTGACCAACGACGAAATCGCCAACCCAGGCGCTGGAGTGACGTTCGGTCCGAACAAGTCGACTTGGCGCGTGAAATCTCGCGACTCCTCGCGATCGAAATAGTAAAGACCGACTACATAAGATACTAATTGATCCGCAGGCGATGTAACACGAAGTTCGTGCGTGAGCTGTTCAATGTCCGATAGACCTTCGTTTTGTAGGATACCAATTGTCGGCGAGCCAGGCGCTCGATAGTTGCTCTGGACTTCTGAAAGCGAATAGCCCGTGATCGACGTCAGGGTATGATCGCCAAGCTGATAATTGATCTCGAGGCTATAGGCGTCACTTTTCGTTGATCCTGTCGCCGTGTCGTCCTCGGAGACTTTATCGTTCTCAGGGCCCGAGGGAAGCTCGACGCCAAGTGTTGCCGGTCTGCGGCCCGGCACATACGAAACGGGCGCGAATAAACAGCATACGTGATCACGCTCGGCATGAAATCCCGTGACCGTTGCGTCCAGATCATCGGTGATCTGGAAAAGGACTTTTCCTCTTATCCCCCACTCGTCTCTATCATTAAAGTCTTGACCACCTGGAAAGATGTTTTCAACTAGTGCGTCGCGTTTATTGTAATAACCAGTTATTCGGGCCAGGATTTTTTCTCCGACCAACGGGCCGGAGACAAAGCCGCTCAGTTTGATTTCATTTTCTTCGGCGTAACTTGCGTTTAGTCCGAGCTCAAGATCTGCGGTGGGATCGTTGGTGACGATGTTCAGTACGCCAGCAGACGCATTTTTACCGAACAGCATACCTTGCGGACCGCGCAATACTTCAAGTCGCTCGACATCGCTCATATCGAGTTGGGACGAGACGAGCCCGTCTGCGACAACCCCATCCACAACAGTGCCGACCGCTTGCTCGACACCACGGCTAAAGGACTGCGTTCCGACCCCGCGGATCGCGACAGATTTGCCTGCATCGCTCGTGCCGTCCGCAAAACTGACGCCCGGTACAATGCGCGAGAGTTCCGAAATTTGATTTCTGCCAAGCGCGTCCAACGTTTCTCCCTGAACGGCCGTAACAGATATCGGGACGTCCTGGAGATTTTGTTCTCGCTTTTGCGCCGTGACCACAACGACGTCTTGGCTCAATGTGCGTGTCGCGCCGGCTATTTCAGCGGTGTCCTGCGCTATCGCATTTTGAAACGGCAGCGCGCTGCAAGCGCTCAACAAGACGGCGATTCTGACTTTTTGCATTGTTCTCCCCTTTATTCCCGGCTCCCACGCGCGGGCCCGCACGCGAACGGTTTTTTGTTCGAGGGGCAGATGGTCACAAATCGTCCCGCCATAAAATGGAGGAAATTCGTAATATATGGATAATTATCTAGCCTAAGTCGTGCTCGCGCGAACGCCTAGACATCGACTCGCGCGATAGGATCGCGGGCTTTCGCCCATCGACGCCTTGAATTTCCGAGAGAAGTAAAGCGGGTCGGTGAAGCCGATCTCGTCGGCAATTGCGGCGATGGAAAGATCTGAATGCAACAGCATCTGAACCGCTGCGGCAAGACGGTGTTCGTCGCGCCATTCAATAATCGTTTGGCCTGTTGTTCGCTTGAACAAATCAGACAAGCGAGCGCGTGAGAGTTTTACATGATCAGCGACGTCTCCGACCGAAAACGGATCGCACAAATTACCTAGAATATACTCCTTAGCGTCATTAACTCGCGACTCAGCGAAAGGCGCGGCGTCGAGTGGGGTAAAGTACTGTGCACGGATTAAGATTTGCTCGACGATATTCGTAAACAACGCCGAGTCGGTCGCAACATTTTCGATGTCCAATGTAAACAAGTTTTCGAACAGATCGAGAAACTGGGACCGTTTTTCGGCGGGCGCACGCGCGTGGTATATTTGCGGCCCTAATTCCGGCCATGTGATCCACCGTATTAATTTCTCATCGGGTTGGAAATAAGCCCAGTAATGTGTCCATTGCGGCGATATTTCCAGGCGGCCATAATCGTATGGAGCATCCGGACCAA
>JBCDBM010000232.1:0-4959 GCA_039183665.1 Pseudomonadota bacterium
CGGCGAACAGCGCCAAGATGAAAAAGGCAAGACCAAAGACACCACCCGCCGGCATGCCGTTAAACGCCAGCGGCAGCGTTAAAAAGATGAGCTGTGGGCCAGCGCCCGCCGATAAGCTCATTGCAAAGACGATTGGGAAAATTGCCAGTCCGGCAATGATCCCGACCCCAGTATCCGCCAGCGCCACGATACGCGCAGAGTTCGGCAAATCTTGGTCCGTGCGCATATACGCGCCATAGGTCGCCATCAGCGCTGAGCCCAAACCGATGGAAAAGAACGCTTGTCCGAGCGCCGCAGAAATCACGGACCCGTTTTTCGCGCCCGCCCAAAGGTCTTCTAATCGCATGCCGAGCAGAAAGTCCGCGCCCGCAATGGCGTCGCCTTCAACCAACGAAAAGCCCAACAGGATAATCAGTAGGACAAAGAATGCAGGCATCAACACTGTAACAGTGGCCTCAATACCGGAGATAACGCCGCGGGCAACGATAGCCGCGGTGAGCGCCATAAACAGCGCGTGATACAAAATCATCCGCTTTGGATCGTTCAGAAGATCGCCGAGCTTGGCGTTGATGTCGTCTTGAGACTGGCCATTAAACGCGCCCGCGCCGAGACCGGCCAATCCTTGCTCGCCGACGGACGCGAACAGGTCGCCCGCAATCATCACCACATAAGCGATGACCCAGCCTGCAATCACCGAGTAAAAAGTCAGGATGACAAAGGACGCAATCATGCCGATCCAGGACTGCAGAGCCCAAAGCGGCGATCGTCCTTCGGCTTTGGCGATCTTCACAACGCTGCCCACAGCCGACATGCCGCCGCGCCGTCCGATGAAAAGCTCCGCGACGAGGACGGGAAGACCGATCAGCAACACGCAAACAACGTAGAACAGGACGAAGGCCCCGCCCCCATTTTCGCCCGCCACATAGGGAAAGCGCCAGAGATTGCCGAGCCCTACCGCAGATCCAATCGCGGCCAAAATAAACGCCGCCCGGGACGACCAATGATCGCCTGATCCCGCCGCTCCTCGCATGAACTCTAACCCCTCGATGTTAACTCTAGCCGCCGCGTTCATATCCGCTGACGGCGCAGAAAAGTCTTATAATATTGTTTACTCCCATAGGCGACACTTTCGCGGACTTGCATGCGACGGGGCCGCAGACGCGCAATTCAGGACTTAAGGATGACCGACGAGCCACGGATCTCCGCGCATCACCTGGAACACGCCCAGATCGACGGACTCATCCGCGCGGCTGGGGTGGACGGCACACGCGAAATCTTAAAAGCTTTCTGGAGCAGCACCCGGGATTTGACTGCTCAAATTCGTCAAATGCGGAATGCGCATGATTATGTGAGCGCCGCGGCGGCCGCGCACGCCATTAAGGGCTCAGCGGCAAATGTTGGCGCAGCGGCGTTAGCGGATATCGCAAACGAGATCGAAGCGGCATTCCAGTCTGGCGACGCGAAGCGAATTGCCGCTTGCGTCGAATTGATCGAAAGCAACGTAGCCGAGGCGCAAGCTGAGTTTGAAGACTATCTCGATAGCGCGGCCTGATGAGGTTGCGAGAAGACGGCGCCGATCCGCAATCCTGCCGCCCTTTGAGCCGGGCTCGATATTCAGCAACCAAGTGACGCGCCGTCGCGCCACTTCGAAACCGCAATCTCGATGAATGACTTCAATCCGTCGTCGTCTAAGTTGGACGACTTGCGAAACCGAATGCAGCCCTTGCCGGTACTAAACGCCGACAAAAGCACGCGATCCGGATCGACAGCGTCGATATTGCCCGCATAAAGGCTCACATAACCGCGCTGCGCATTGAGATGGAATAGTTCCTCGGCGTCATCGCCATAGGCCAACATCTTGTAGTGTATTCGCTCGATCAGGTCCGGCGCCGCGTGGAACAGCAGATCACGGATTTTCAAGAGATGGGATTTTCGCCAATCATCGCTCAGGGCGTCTAAATAGTCGGTTGGCGTTTTTGCATCATACTGCATGAAAAAAGCCTATCCGGCATGCAAGCGCAGAACAACGAAAGCGTGCCCAAGGATAGCTTACAGGAAGCTCGAGCGGCGTAACGCATCCTGGTCGCGATAGACATGGGCGCTCATGACAATTCCAAATCCGGCCATGATGGTGAGCATCACCGTGCCGCCGTAAGACACCAAGGGCAGCGGCACGCCGACCACCGGCGCAAGCCCCATCACCATACCCGTGTTGATGATGACATAGAGCGCAAAGGTCGCCACAACCCCGATGCTCGCCAACCGCCCGAAATGCGACTTTGAGGCGTTGGCGACGGAAAGGCCGGTGAGAATGACGGCGAGATACACAAGCAACAAGCCGCATGCGCCGACAAACCCAAACTCCTCGCCAAAAATTGTGAAGATGAAGTCGGTCTGCATTTCAGGCAAAAACTTCAGTTGGCTTTGCGTGCCTTCCATATAGCCTTTGCCGTCAAGCCCGCCTGATCCCAGCGCGATTTTGGACTGCAAGAGATGATAGCCCTTGCCCAAAGGATCCCGTTCCGGGTCCAAGAACGTCAAGATCCGTTGAAGCTGGTAGGGTTTCAAAAACTCAAAACGATAGGCGAGATAACCGATCACGACGGCGCTGATAATGCCGATGACGCCGAGACGCCAACTCAGCCCCGCAACAAAAATCAGAATGACGCCGGTCGCCGCTAGCAAAAGCGCCGTACCCAGATCAGGTTGAATGAAAACAAGCCCAACCGGCACGCCAATCATCAGTAGCGGCGGGATCAGGTAGAGAAAATGCGAAACCTGCTCGACCCGTAAACCATTATAATACCTTGATAGGGCCAGAACGAGCCCAATTTTCATGGCCTCTGATGGCTGGAATTGAAAGCCGCCAAATTCGAGCCAACGGCGCGCGCCCATATTGATCTCGCCAATAAAAGGGGTCGCGGCGAGCGCCGCCAAGGCAACGAAATAAACGGGATAGGCGAGCGTCATCCAATAGCGAATGGCGATAAGCCCCAACACCATGAGCATGCACAAGGCAACGCTGTAGCGAATGGCGTGTTTTAGCGCCCAAGGGTTCCAATTCCCCTCCGCGACCGAATAGAGCGTTGCAACGCCTGCGCCGGCAATAATCGTCAGTAGGGTGATGAGAGGCCAATGGAGGCGCGCGATCTTATCGCGCAAAGCGCGGCGACGGCCAGGGAGGATAAGCGTCGCCATCGCCGATCACCCTTCACGCGCACGGCTAGACTGAGCGCGCACGAATTCGCGCGGGTCAAGCGGCGTCAACGAGGACGGATCCTTTTTGGCGACCGCTTTCATAATGTCGCGGGCGGCGGGACCCGCCGTGCGCGACCCGCCAATGCCGTGCTCGATGACAACCGAGCAAGCGTAACGCGGATTTTCAAACGGCATATAGGATACGAAAAGTGCATGATCGCGACGCGACCAGGGCAAGTCTTCTGGCTCCGCAAGCCCTTTCGCGCGATCTTCTGCAGTAATTGCATAAACCTGGCTCGTGCCCGTTTTGCCCGCCATCTGCCACTCGGGATCGGTCAAACGCGAGCGTGACGCCGTTCCATACTCATTGGTGACAGCATTCATGCCGTCACGAACCGGGAGCAAATACTCCTCATCAATGCCCAACGGACGCATTTCGGGCGCCGGCAAGAGAAGATCACCGACAGCCCGCACAAGGCGCGGACGCACAGCGCGACCGGTCGCGATGCGCGCAGACATGACGCAGAGCTGCAGCGGGGTTGAGGTTACATAGCCTTGGCCAATAATGACGGATAGCGTTTCGCCTTGAAACCATTGCTGATTTTCCGGATTGCCAGCAAAATACCGTCGTTTCCAAGCGCGATCAGGCATGATGCCCGCTTTTTGCCCGGAGACGCCGAGTTCATAGGTCTCACCCAAACCAAAAGTGCGCGCGGTTTCCGCTAGCAGGTCGACATCAAGCTTCTTTGCGATCTCATAGAAATAGATATCGCAGGAATGCTTGATCGCGTCTTTCATATCGACGCGGCCATGGCCTTCGCGTTTCCAGCAATGGAAGTGGCGGTTGCCGTACCAGATCCGGCCGTTGCAATAGGCGGTCTCATCAGGGGTGACGCCCATGCGTTGCGCCGCAATGGCGCTGATCATTTTGAATGTCGAACCCGGCGGATAGACGCCCGACAAAGGCTTGTTCAAAAGCGGCTTATACGGACTTTCGTTGAGCTCACGCCATCGATCCGCCGCGATGCCAACGTTGAAATCATTCGGATTGAAGGCGGGTGTCGAGGCGAGGACCAGAATATCGCCCGTCACCACATCCATCACGACTCCCGCGGCGCTTTGGCCGTCGAGCACCTGCATCGCGTGGGCTTGAAGTTCGGCATCGATGGTAAGCGAGAGCGGTGTTCCTTGGATTGGCGGCGTTGCGTCGTCTTTGAGCTCTTCGATCACGCGACCATGGGCGTTGATCTTTATCTTCATCTCGCCCGCTTCGCCGCGCAGCTCGCGCTCATAGGTGCGCTCTAACCCCTCGCGACCAACGCGAAACCCTGGCTGGCGCAGCAAAACGCGCTCTTCATCCGTTTGCTGAACAGCCAGATCGCGCTCGGTGACGCTACTCACATAGCCGATCACAAACGCTGAAGCCTCGCCCAACGGATAGTCGCGGGTTTCGCCCACATCCGGTTGAATGCCCGACAGTTTCGGCATGTCAAAATTAATGCGCGAAAAATCGCCCCAAGACAGGTTGTCTTCAATCTCAACGGGCGTGAACACGCCGCGACGTCGAATTTGCCTTTTGATGCGCGCGCGTTTTTCGTCGCTTACAGGGACAATCTGGGAAATTTTATCGAGCGCGCCGTCTACGTCGGGCGTCGCTTCGGGAACCAACAACACGCGAAAATTTTTGCGGTTAGAGGCGAGAACGCCGCCAAACCGATCGAGAATCTCGCCGCGCCGCGGCGTCAAAATGCGGCGGTTGAA
>JBCDBM010000233.1:0-4917 GCA_039183665.1 Pseudomonadota bacterium
CTTCCTGAAGTCGAAACTGTCCGTCGCGGTCTCGCGCCGTTTATGACAGAGGCGACGATATTCAAAGCCGAGGCGCGCAGGCCGGATTTGCGATTCCCTTTGCCGCAACAATTCGCTGCTCGATTGACTGGGGCGCGCATCGGCGCATTGCGTCGCCGGGGCAAATATCTAATTGCGGATTTAGACACTAAAGAGAGCCTGATTATTCACCTGGGCATGTCTGGACGGTTCACAGTTCAAGCCTCAAAAGGCGACCAAACGCACCGGCCTGGTCAGTTTGTCTACGCCGCGGACGGCGATCCACGGCACGATCATATCGTCTTTCACATGAGCAGCGCCGACGGCCCAAAAATCGTGTTTAACGATCCCCGACGATTTGGGTTCATGGACTTATGCGCCACCGAAGGGCTGGACCAATCGCGCCATTTCGCACAAATGGGGCCCGAACCGCTTTCGTCGCATTTCACCGCAGCTGGTTTGAACGCCGCGCTTAAATCGAGACGCACGTCGATTAAGGCGGCGCTGCTGGACCAACGGATTGTTGCTGGCATTGGCAACATATACGCCTGCGAAGCGCTCCATCGCGCCAAGATATCGCCGCGACGGCGCGCGGCGTCGGTATCGGGCGTGCGCGGCGTACGATTGTTCGGCGCCGTCACGGCTGTTCTCGAAGAGGCCATAGAAGCTGGCGGTTCGAGCTTGAAGGACTTCGCCGGCGCGGACGGCGCGCTCGGCTATTTTCAACACCAGTTCAAGGTTTATGGCCGCGAAGGCGAGCAATGCGCGCAATGCGGCGACGACGTGAGACGCCTGGTGCAAGCGGGCCGGTCGACCTTTTTCTGCCCCGGATGCCAGCGCTGAAAGTATTAACCTCGACCTATCAGATTAGCCCTGTTTTCGCGTGTTGACGGCAATGGGTCGCGTCGCTATATACCGCCGCTCATCTCGAAAACTGGACGTAGAACGAGCAAGGAAGATCATGGCTAACACGCAGTCAGCGAAGAAAATGACGCGCAAAATTATCCGTCGTACGGCGGTGAATAAAGCGCGCCGTTCGCGTGTCCGGACATATCTTCGCCGAGTCGAAGAAGCGATCGCTGCAAAAGATAAAGCAGCTGCCGATGAAGCGTTCAAAGTTGCACAACCAGAATTGCAACGCGCTGTCAGCCGAGGTGTTTTTCATAAGAATACTGTCGCGCGAAAACTGTCTCGCTTGTCATCACGTATCAAAGCGATCTCTGCGTAAACAACAACGCATTTTCTAAAATTACAAACTCGAAATTTGTATCGATTGATGCATCGTTTTTTCGATGCAGGCGATATTGTACCCGAAGAACTTGGTGCTGAAATGCGCACAGAATGCATTACGCAATGCGTGCGCGCTAAGACAAAATATCCTTTGAAGCGCCTAACTTTTTGATTCTTTTGAAGACCTAAAAAAAAACGTCACAATCGGTGATTCTTAGTTGATGTCGAGCGGGAATTTCTCTACCATTATTGACACCGATAAGACGGGTGCGGACGAATTCCGCAAATCCAGTAAAGTTAGTTTCGAGTGTGGCGGGTACGGTCGTAAACAAGATTGCGACCGGCACATTTTTCTATTCGGGTAGTGGTGAACTTAATAGGGTTATTGGGGATGTTATACACAGACATCAATTTTGAAATTCAAGCGTCGATGTTTTGCCTTAGCAAAGCGCTTTCAGTTCCCAAACACTCCACTCCTGCGGCGTCAGCTTATTCGTTTTCGCGAACACTGCGCCTCTAGCCGACTCTAGATCACCCGCTGACAAATACCGTCGGCGGTCAATCATCAATTTCTATTCGAAAAATACTGTGCGGCGTGTGCGGCGCGCAGATGGCGACTTATTTTCAACACAAACCTCGGGAAAGACAGTTGGGCGGCTTAACCATGAACGACCAAGAACAACAGGACTCAGAACAAAGCGCGAAGCAGCAAGCGTTTGAGCGATATCTCAAAGCGCTGCGCGGACGGGTCGGCGACGCGAAATACAAATCTTGGTTTCTGGATTTGAATATTGCGGACCTGAATGACGAGGCGGTCACGCTTTCGACTGGATCGGAAGAAAAGCGCGACATGCTGGACCATCGATTTTTGCCCATTCTTGTGGACACGTGGCGCAAGGAAATTGGACCGGTCGGTAAAATCCGACTGACAGTGAAGAAAAAACTGTCGCGCCACGCGGAAAGCGTTGAGCGGCTCGAAACGTTCGCCCGTTCTGACACGCGACACGCCGCTCAAGACGCTAATATATTCCGTACCGGGATTAGCTCTCAGGTCGGATCGAAAGCCCCAGCGAAAAATGAGTTTTCTGATATCGCGACGCCGCTTGATCCATTGCGTACGTTCGACGCCTTTGCCGTTGGAGACTCCAATCGCATGGCATGGGCGGCGTCACGCCAGACGCTCGTCTCGGACGCAAGTCGCGAATTGGTTTATCTTTACGGCCCGTCCGGTTTTGGCAAAACCCATTTGCTGCAAGCGATCTGCCATCAATGGCGCAAAGACCCATCTCGAGGACAAAGCAGCTACATTACCTACAGCAATTTCACCAACACCTGCGTTAACGCGGTGATGTCAAAAGCCACCCGCGCCTTTCATAAGTCTCTGCTAGAGAATGATCTCATCGCCGTTGACGACATTCATTTCTTGGCCGGCAAAGAGCGCACGCAAGAGGAATTGTTGATCCTCATTGACGCCGCACTTGATCGAGGCAAACAGGTGGTGCTCGCCGGAGGCGTCGCGCCTGCAAAACTGGCGGACGCGGATATCAATCAACGTTTGGCGGATCGATTAGCGGGCGGCTTATGCGCGCCAATCCACCAGCCCGATCACGCGCTGCGGCTTGAAATCCTCAATAAGCGTGTCCGCCGCAGCTCTGCGAAATGCCTCATTACCGACGAAGTTCTCGATTTCATTGCCAAATCCTTCGCTCACAGCACGCGCGAAACGATTGGCGCGTTAAAACAGGTGCTCCTCATGTATCGGAATGAAAGTGTTACGGTCTATCTCGATGACGCAAAGCACATCTTGCGCTCTCGCTTGGAGGATCGTCGCAAAAAGACCGCGACGATGGACGACGCGATTGTGGCTGGCGCAGACGCGTTCAGCTTGAGTGTTGAGGAGATTCTGGGGCGCGCCCAACCTCAGCGAATTGCGAGGGGGCGGCATGCCGTGGTGTTCTGCGCAAGAGAGGTCTTGAAAGAATCTTTTCCCAGAATCGGCAAAGCGCTGAAGCGTGATCATACGACCGTTATGTCGTCATATCGCCGAGCTCAGGCGCTGATCGAACGCGACAAAGCGTTCCAAACTGGCGTGCAACGCATCCGCGATGCATTAGAGAACTAGAGGTTCTAAAAAGCACTGAATTTCAGGGCTTTATAAATCAGCGCCGCGCTCGGAAACCGGGCGCGGCGCTAGATTTTTGGGCCCGTTTTCGGCTATAATTCTGCGGTGAGTCAGGCCCTGCGATTCGTCTCGCGCAAAGTGGGCCGGCTTATCGGTCGGCGGCGGTTCTTTTGAAGCTGCGCGTCGTCACACCTCGAACCCGCGCCGGCCTGGATCACCGTGTCGGCAAGGTCAGCTTATTCTTAGAGAGCGCTGCGAATGAAAGTCACGATTGAACGATCCGCCCTATCAAAAGCGTTGGGGCACGTGCAGAGCGTGGTCGAGCGGCGCAATACGATCCCCATTTTATCGAATGTTCTAGTGCAGGCGCGCGGCGGCGTCCTCGCCCTGACGGCGACGGACTTAGATATCGAAATCTCCGAAGAGGCGCCGGCCGATATTGCCCAAGAGGGCGCAACGACGGTGTCTGCGATTACGCTGTTCGAGATCGTCAAACGCCTCCCAGAAGGGGCTCAAGTTCGGCTCGATTTGTCCGGCGGCGACAATCGTCTGCAGGTTTCCGCAGGGCGCTCGCAATTCGCGCTTGCCGTGTTGCCAGACGAGGACTTCCCAAGCCTGACGGGCGATGACCTTGAAACGCGCTTTTCCATGTCGAAAGACGATCTGCGTCGTCTGTTGCAAAAAACGCGGTTCGCCATGTCGCAAGAGGAAACGCGCTATTATTTGAACGGTGTCTATTTCCATGCACAGGTCGAAGGCGACGCGGCGGATGCGCCGGTATTGCGCGCCGCTGCGACCGACGGGCACCGCCTGGCGCGCCTTGATGCGCCGCTGCCTGACGGCGCGGGCGCCATGCCGGGAGTTATTGTTCCGCGCAAAGCCATCGCGGAGTTGGCGCGTCTCTTGGACGATGCGGAAGACGCGATTGATATTGCGGTATCCCCGGCGAAAATCCGCTTTTCATTCGGCGCGGGCCAACTCACCTCCAAACTTATTGATGGGTCCTTTCCGGATTATGAGCGCGTGATCCCCAAAGGAAATCCAAATATGCTGCGCGTCGACGCCAAAGACTTCGCCCAAGCCGTGGATCGCGTCTCTACCGTCTCCGCCGATCGCACGCGGTCCGTCAAACTTGCATTAGAAACCGACAGTCTTCGTTTTTCGGTCAACAATCCCGACGCCGGTTCAGCGATGGAAGAATTGTCGGTGGACTATGCCGGCGACCCATTAGAGATCGGCTTTAACGCGCGCTACCTCATCGACGTCGCGCAGCAAATAGACGGCGAGACAATTACGTTCCAGCTCGCGGATTCTGCGTCGCCAATGGTGATCGTCGATGAGGAAGACCAGCGCGCCCTTTACGTTTTAATGCCGCTGAGGGTTTGATTTTGAGCCAAACGGCGCTTCGACAAGACAACGACCAACAGCCCGTCTCGCCTGCATCTGAAAATGCAGTGCGGCTACGGCGGTTATCGTTCGTGGATTTTCGCTCTTATGAGAATACCAAGATCGATTTGGACGGTCGGTCTGTCGCCATCTTTGGCGCA
>JBCDBM010000234.1:0-4906 GCA_039183665.1 Pseudomonadota bacterium
AGGGCCAGCGTTGCTCCCCGGGCAGCGGCGCACCCTTGATGCCCTCATCGATCAGTTATTTGACTTCTTTGCCGGACGCCTCACCGTAACCGCCGCGGTCCTCCGCTTCGCCATAGTGAATTTTCCGCGCCTCTTCGGGAAAACGGTCGCCCACATAATCGAAATTCTTTTCGACGTGGTCGCGCGCGCGTTCCATGGCTTTGGCGATGTCGTGCTGAATTTCGCGTAACCGAAGATCGCGCGAGCCTGATCGCCGCGCCACCGCTGGCGCCATGACCGCTTTCGTCACCGCGGCCGACCCGCAAACTGGACATTCGACAAGGTCACTGCGCGATTGCGCGTCGAAGTCCGCGCTGTCCCGGAACCAGCCTTCAAATTCGTGGTCCTGGTCGCATTTCAATAAGTATTTGATCATCAGTTTAGAATGGCGATTTTGTAGGGATGTTCAAGATCTAGATTAGGAATGCGACGGCGCGCCTCGCGCGCGGCGCTGGGATTGATGGTTGCAAAGATCACGCCGGGCGCATCATCTTCAGCCTCTGCGATAATCTTGCCCCATGGGTCGATAATTAGCGAGTGCCCATAAGTTTCGCGGCCGTCTTCGTGGAGGCCCCCTTGCGCGGGCGCAACCACAAACGCCCCATTTTCGATGGCCCGCGCTCGAAGAAGCGTGCGCCAATGGGCCTTACCCGTTTGGCGCGTAAACGCCGCTGGCGCACACAGAACTGTTGCGCCGGCTTGTGCGAGCGATCGGTAAAGCCCCGGAAACCGCAAATCGTAGCAAATGCTTAGACCGATTTTAGCGAGAGTGGTTTCCACCAACACGGCATCTTTGCCGGGCGCGTAAATCGCGGATTCTTTCCACTTTTCGCCGCCAGGAAGGTCAACGTCGAACATATGGAGCTTGTTATAACGCGCCGCGACGCGGCCGTCCGGCCCGAATAAAAAGCTGCGGTTTGCAGCATGGGTTGCGCTCGCCCGGACCGCGACGGAGCCAATAAGCAGCCAAATGTTGAGCCTCTTAGCCGCGCTTGAGAATGCGCCAAGTTCGTCAAGACCGGTTTCATCCGGCAGGTCGGCCAAAAGGCGTTTTGGGTTGCGGTCGACCACATTGGTCATTTCGGGCGTTGCGACGAAAGTCGCCCCGCGCGCCGCCGCCGCATCGATAAGCTCTAGCGCCGCTTTCGTATTCTCGGCGCGATTAATGGTTGAGCGCATTTGAACGCAGGCGGCGCGAAAACCGCCCTCAGTCGGCGCATCGCCGTCACTCGGCATTTAGCAAGGGGTCTAACTTGCCGGCGCGCTCCAAAGCGGCCAGATCGTCATAGCCGCCCACATGAACATCCCCGACAAAGATTTGCGGATAAGTCGTGCGGCCATTCGACTTTGCTCGCATTTCATCGCGTTTTTCTCTGTCAAACGCGGCGACAATTTCCTCCGCGTCCACGCCCTTTTTCTTCAAGAGAGACAAAGCGCGCGCGCAATAGGGGCAAAGCGGTTTGGTATAAACAGTGACCTTATTCATTAGATATCCATGCGAAGAGCGAACGCTCGCCTATATGGCGCCGATCCCGCCTTTGACAACCCGAGATAAGGCGAGCGCGTCGACACGCGCCGCGCCGGCGGCCTTTAGCGTCCGCGCCGCCGCAGAAAGCGTCGCGCCTGTGGTTAAGACGTCATCGATCAAAATGACGTGTGCGCCTTGAAGTTTCGCTCGCGCCGCTGCTGGCGCGGCGAAGGCGCCAGCTACATTGCGTCGTCTGGCTGCAGCATCAGAAATGCCTGTTTGCGGCGGTGTCGACCGCACGCGCTTCAGGAGATTGACGTCCAGGCGCGCCTTTGTCGCTGAAGCGATAAGGGCCGCAAGCAGCGCCGATTGATTGAACCGCCTTGCCGCAAGCCGCCGCCAATGGAGCGGAATAGGCGCCAAGATACTCCGAGGTTCGATGAGATCTGCGCCAGCGCGCGCCATCCAGGCGCCGAGCATCGGTGCGTAGTCTGTGCGGTCGCCAAATTTTAGGCCGGAAACAAGCCGTCTTGCGGCCTCATTGTAAGACAACGCCACGCGCGCTGCGTCGAAACGAGGCGGATCTGCGATGCATGAGGGGCATTCGACGCCCTCTCCATAAAAAGCGGCGAACGGCGCGCCGCATCTGGGGCAACAGGGGGCTTCCACGAAATGCAGCGCGCCCCAGCCGGGCGGCGCGACCGCGCGAGCGTCATCAATTTCGTCGCCGCTCAGCGGGCAACGCCGAGGCAAGAGCGGATCCAGCACCGCTTTTCGGAAGAGCGCCGACACGCTCTTAATTGGGGCGTTGAGTTGCATTCCCACGACGCTCAAGGATAGCTTGCCGACCCTTTGAAGAAAACGGTTTTAAGCGAGCGGTGATAGCGCCCCCCAAAATCTTTGATCGTCGATTGACCCGCGCGCGTCGTGCGCGCGCCGCGGCGGCCTTCGGGGATTTTGACTTTCTGCACCGGCGCGCCATGGACGATATTGTGGATCGGTTAGAAACCGTAAAGCGCGACTTCCCTGTCGCAGGATTTAGCGGTGCAGGATCGTTGATTGATCAGTTGACGCCTCAGTGCGCGGTTGGGTCGGTCATCAACATGGATGCTGCGGCTGCTCGATTGCCCGCATCGGGCCTGCGGTGTGTTGCCGACGAGGAGGCCTCGCCCCTCGCGCCGGCGAGTCTGGATTTGTACGTCAGCCTTTTGACCCTACACACGGCCAACGACTTGGTGGGTGCTTTGGCGCAAACGCGCACTGCGCTAAAGCCGGACGGCCTCTTCATCGCGGCGATCTTCGCGGAGCAAACGCTGGAGAGCGCTCGGCAAGCGCTTTATCGGGCCGAAGCCGAGATTTGCAGCGGGGTTTCGCCGCGCTTCGCGCCGATGGCGACCATTCAGGACTTGGGAAATGCGTTATCCCGCGCCGGCTTTGCCTTGCCCGTTGCGGATGTCGACGCGGTGCGCGTTGAGTACGGGGATCTCATTGCGCTGTTTCGCGATTTGCGCGGCATGGGAGAGAGCGCGTCTTTGGTTGAAGGTGGGCGAGCCTTGCGTCGAGATGTTATCGCGCTCGCTGCGCAGTATTTCGGACAAGATCAACGCGATCTGAGATTCGATCTTGTTTATCTGACCGCCTGGGCGCCGGACAAAAGCCAACCCAAACCAAAGGCGCCGGGCTCTGCGACGGCCTCTTTGGAAGAGGCGATCAAGAAATCCGGTTAAGGCGCTGTTGCGTTGTCTAAGGTGGTGCCCACCGACTCGTACATGCCGCTCGTCGAGTCCGTATACGCGCCAACAGCGCCGACGATCCCCAGAAAAATCAGGCCCACGATCAGTGCATATTCTATCGCTGTCGCGCCTTGCTCGTCGCGCAAGAAAGCGCGTGAGATTCCGTAAAGTTTCTTATCCATGCTCACCCGCCGCCTCACAGCAAATAATCCCTCAATTGCGCCGCCAACGGTCTGTCCGCCGGCGGCATCTCGTAGTCAAGCAACGCCGCAGGAAGGACCCAGCGCAAACGCTGCGCTTCTCGCGCAACTGGGGTCCCCGACCATTTCCGGCATGCGAAGAGGGGCATTAACAAATGCGCATCCTCTAAACCGCAAGACGCAAACGCGATCGGCGCCAAACATGACGTTTCCGTTTCAATCCCAAGCTCTTCTTTGAGCTCCCGGATCAACGCCGCTTCGGGCGTTTCGCCGTCAACGAGTTTACCGCCAGGGAACTCCCAAAGTCCGGCAAGCGCCTTTCCTTCGGGCCTTCGCGCCAACAGCACGCGTCCATCTCGATCAATCAACGCACCCGCCGCGACGAGCAACAGCTTCGCCATGTTTTCGCCTCAAATTTAGGAGCCGCTTATCACTTATCCGTTAGGCGGTTCGGTTAAATTCTACACAAAATGTCGCAGTTCTGCGCTTGGCGTCACGCCTTGGCCGGTGATGCGCCGGAAAAACTTTACTTTACGGGCGGGCGCGCAATCTTGCTCCTGCGAAATGTAGGGTTCTGCGCGAGGCGAGGCCATGTCGGTAAGACCGTGGCGAGATATTGAACGACGGAAATGTCGACAGATCATGGTCGGCGATGTGCCGGTGGGCGGCGACGCGCCTATCGCCGTCCAATCCATGACCAATACGCTGACCTCAGACGCGCAAGCCACAATCGGCCAGATCAATGAAATCGCCGAAGCGGGTGCTGATATTGTGCGGGTTTCCTGTCCAGATGTGGAATCCACCGCGGCGCTGAGCGAAATCGTCAAATACTCGCCCATCCCGATCGTTGCGGACATTCACTTCCATTATAAGCGCGGGATTGAAGCGGCGGCCGCGGGCGCCTCCTGTTTGCGCATCAACCCCGGCAATATTGGGTCGGAACAGCGCGTGCGCGAAGTCATTAAAGCCGCCAAGGATCATGGCTGCTCAATGCGCATCGGCGTCAATGGCGGGTCGCTGGAAAAAGACCTTTTGGAAAAGTATGGCGAGCCTTGCCCTGAAGCGATGGTGGAGAGCGGGCTCGATCACGCGCGCATTCTTCAGGATAATGACTTTCACGAGTTCAAGATTTCAGTCAAAGCCTCTGACGTCTTTTTGACGGTGGCGGCGTATCACGCGCTCGCTGAAGCGATTGATTGCCCGCTGCATTTGGGCGTGACAGAAGCGGGTGGCCTGCGCATTGGGTCCATTAAATCTGCGATCGGCCTCGGCTCGATTCTGTGGGCGGGCATTGGCGATACGATCCGCGTTTCGCTGTCTGCGGACCCGGTCGAAGAAGTCAAAGCCGGCTTCGATATTCTAAAGTCACTCAATTTGCGCCACCGCGGCGTGAATGTGATTTCTTGTCCGTCTTGCGCGCGTCAAGGCTTCAATGTCATCGAAACCGTTGAGACGCTGGAAGAGCG
>JBCDBM010000235.1:0-4871 GCA_039183665.1 Pseudomonadota bacterium
CGGGCAACGTGTAGCTTTCGCCACGACCCCCCGCACGGGTTAGAACATCGCTTTGCCAAGCATAGCTGAAATCAAAGTTCAGCGTATCTTGGTTCGGCAATGGATGCGAATAGGAAGAGAATATTGAGGCCTGTGTCTCGGGAGAACCCGGCAAGCGGTCGCCATCCTCGCCGTCCTCAAAAGAATTGTTAAAGCCAGGCAGGACATTAGTTCTAACTAGATCTGGCACCGGTGCGGTCAGCTGCGAACGTACGTGGCTGAACGTGCCCATGAATCGCAAGCGATCCGTCGGGGTCCAATCTGTCGACACTTCAACGCCGCGCGAACGTGCGCCGTCACCGTTAACGGTAATCGGAATACTCGCGTTCACCGTTGATGACGAAACCTGAGGATCACTCCATGTGATATGGAACAGCGCTGCATTGAAGATCAGGCTGTTGTCGAAAAGAGCCGACTTCAGGCCAATTTCATAGTTCCGTGTTTGGTCCGGGAAGAATTGTCGTTCATCACGTACAGAAATATCTTCAGGGTTTGGACCAAACTGTTGGCCTGGGGCAAGCGCACAAGAGCCTTGCGTCGCCATGGGATCGAATGCCGGGCATTGATCCTCGCCATTCGTTTCGCCAATCCGATACCCTTCACTAACCGTGAAGTAGACCAGTACATCGTCATTGACTTCGTAAGAGGCGTTTGCCTTGAACAAAAACCCGTTGTCGGATTGCGCCAATTCGGGGTCAAATGGTTGGTTTCT
This sequence comes from Pseudomonadota bacterium, assembly GCA_039183665.1. Classification (GTDB taxonomy): domain Bacteria; phylum Pseudomonadota; class Alphaproteobacteria; order Caulobacterales; family Parvularculaceae; genus Hyphococcus. Next base: position 752 of record JBCDBM010000235.1, read on the forward strand.
GACGACATCTAGCGAGAGTGGCGCAGGACCATCGCCAAAAAGCGGGAAGTCTGTCTGGGCGAACGACTCTAGCTCGTAGTCAAAATACCGGAAGCCGCCTGTGACAGTTAATCCGTTAATGACCTCGACACCAAGCTCGCCGAATACAGCCATTTCAACGAGTTTGGTGTTATTTTGCGAGAAATACTCAAGATCGTCAGGTCGATCGATAACGAAGTTCAGTGACGGTTCATTGATGTTGAACGTGTCGTAACCCGGGGTGAATTCAGAAGAGGTATCGACTTCGCGGAAACGATTATAAAAACCGCCAATGATCCAATTGAATGGACCACCATGTTTTGAAACCAAGCGGATTTCTTGGTTGAACCGATTTTCTTCGCCAACTTCGCTTGTAAAAGCCGTGAAACTTGGAAACAGCTCGTAACTATAGTCTAGACCGATTAGGAGGGCCGTCTGATCTCGCTGACCGTCTTCGCTCCAGGTGCTGTAACCGGAGGCGGAGGTCAATTCGGCAAAGCCGAAATCAGCGACGACTTCTAGCGCCACCAAATCGTTGATGATTTCGTTTGGTTCTAGAACCAGGTTTGCGTTTTCGTATTGTCCTATGCCTGGCACCAAGCCGCGGAAATGCGTGTTTTGACGACCACCAATTTCGACGTTTTGGTAATAGTAAGTTAGGTTCGCATCGACCGCATCGCTTGGTTGCCAACGAGCACCGATGCGCGCGGAAATCGTGTTTTCAAAGTTGACGTCTCTAACTGTGCGAAGGTTCGCAGCAACGTCGTCAGGATCAGAAAAATCTGGATTCGGATCTGACACGCCTGGCTGACGTACGACGTTTACGTAATCAATGAAACCAGAGTCGCTTTCGTAGTCGAACGAGCCACGCAAAGCGAACGTGTCTGAGATGCCTTTGTTGAATGTGAAGCCGACTTCAGAGCTGATGTCCTCAGCTTCCACGTTCTTTGAAAGCTCGCCGCGGACTTGAAGCGTGTCTTCTCCAAATTGGGGCCGGCGCGGAATATAGCGGATTGCGCCGCCCAGCGTCCCAGCGCCATAAAGCGTGCCTTGCGGTCCGAGAAGGACCTCGACGCGTTCCATGTCATTTAGCTTAAGGTCGATAAAGACCGGGATCTCGCCCAAATAGGTCGCAACCGTTCCGCCGCCGTCATTATCGCCGTCATTGCCGTTTAAGGGGTCGACGCTCAAACCGCGGACGATGATGTCGTTGCCCTGCCGGCCGCCAATATCGATGACGTTGATGCCCGGCACGAAAGGAAGAACGTCTCCGAGTTCTGTAAAACCCTGTCGGTCGATTTGGTCGCCGCCGACGGCTGAAATGTTCAATGGAACATCTTGGACTGTTGCAGCGCGGCGTGTCGCCGTCACGGTGATGACATCCGCCGCCGCAGCTGCGATCGGCGCCAGTCCCGTGGTAAGCGCGACGGCGCTGGCGGTGAATTTTTTCGAAGTCTTCGTGAATCTCATTGTTCAACTACCCCTGGTGTCAAATTGTCAAAGGATGTCAGAACAATCATGAGCAGCCAGGTTCTGACGTCTTTTAGCCGCCCCGATCTTGATCCGCCGGTGTTTTTCGGACGCCGTCGAACCAGATGCGCCAGCGAGCCAAGCTCGTCTCTCGCCCATCGTGTGATCACGCTGCCGAATGGTTCGTTGCGATGCAATGTAATTGAGCTGTAACATAACACTGTGAGGTGCACTTTGCTGTCCGGTGTTACACAAACAACACAATTTCCTTCGGATGGTGTGAGAAACAATCAAAAATGAAAAATGCACGACCGAAACTGGAAACTAGGTCATGGGAATAGAAGAATCGGCCGCCGCTAAGCTGAGAAGTTACATTGCGGCCGCCGAGAAAAACCTGGGTGAGAAGCGCTATGAGGCCATGCATGTCGCGTGCATGGAGGCGGTGAAACTCGATGCGCGTCACCCGCGGCCCTATTTTTTGCTTGGGTTGCTCGGCGCCGAACATGGTCGGTTCGATAAAGCGCTGGAGCTATTTGATCGATCGATTTCCTTTGGCGGCGGTGCAGAGGCCCACGCAATGCGCGCCCGGTGTCTTGTCGCGTTTTCCCGACCGGATGACGCCAGAACGGCGCTTGAAAAAGCGGCGACGCTTGCCTCCGAAAACGCTCATACCCTGGACACGATTGGCGTAGGTTTTGCGCGCGTCGGGGATCACGATCGGGCGATTTCGTTTTTTCGGCGCGCGGTGGCTTTAGACGAGAGCCAACCGGGGTATCTCTACAATTTGGGTAGCGCAGAGCAGTTCGTCGGCGATCTGAACGGAGCAGAGGAAACGTTCAACAAACTTCTCACCATTGAGCCCAGCAATGTGCGCGCATTGTCGGCGCTTGTCCAAATGACAAAGCAGCGCCGAGACCAAAATCATTTGCCAGCCCTTACGAAGGGCTTTGAAGAGATCGATGCGGACAAGGCGCCCGAGACGGCGCTTCAGATCGGCCACGCAATTGCGAAAACCTACGAAGATTTCGGCGAGCACGCCAAAAGTCTTGAGTGGCTGAACCGCGCGAAAGACAGCAAGCGTCGCATCGTTGGATACCACTTCGAGAAGGACGCTGCGTTGTTTCAGGCCGCTAAGGACTATGCGCCGCCTGAAGCTCCAGGGTTCAAGACTGACGAACCGATATTCATCATCGGCATGCCGCGAACGGGCACGACATTGGTAGACAGGATTCTATCAAGCCATCCCAAGGTGACCTCGGCCGGAGAGCTCTCGCAATTCTCTATCGCGGCGAAACGCCTTGCCGGCACCGGTTCTCCATACGTGCTCGACGTGGAAACCTTGCGCGCCGCTCGGTCGTTCGATTTTCGAACGCTTGGCGAGGCGTATCTCCAAGCGACGCGGCCATTGTCTGGCAAGACCGCGCATTTCACAGATAAGATGCCGTTGAATTTTTTTTACGCCGGGTTGATCCACGCGGCGCTGCCAAATGCGAAAATTGTCTGCGTGCTGCGCGACCCGTTGGACACCTGCTTTAGCAACTACCGGCAGCTATTTTCGACCGCCTTCACATACTATGTTTACAACCTGGACCTTACGGAGACCGCAAAATATGTCGCCGCGTTTAATGGACTAATGGACCATTGGCGCGAAGCGCTGCCCGCCGAGCGCTTCCATACGGTGCGATACGAGCGCATCATCGAAGATCAGGAAGTGGAGACGCGGCGTCTCCTTGGGTTTTGTGGGCTTGAATGGGATGAGGCGTGCCTCAATTTTCATCAAAACGCAGCGCCGGTTGCGACGGCCAGCGCCTCTCAAGTGCGAAAGCCGCTTTACTCATCAAGTATCGGTCAATGGCGGCGCTATGGCGCGGCGGCTGAAGGGCTACGAGCGCACCTACCGGCCTTACGGGAGTCTTAGGACTTTTCCGTCACGTCCTGGGCGCCTGAGCGTAAATCGCGCGCATGGCATATCCAAGGACGGTCGTAAAGAACGCAACGGCATTTCAATAATCAATATACTGAGTTTTAATGAGTCTCAGATTGGAGCGCGGTTTGTGTGGGAAAGCGCCGACAGGTGAGGGGCGAGAAACTCCGCAATATTTTCCGCCATGACCCTAACGCCGTCCGCATTGGGATGGAGGCCGTCCAGCGTGAGGCGAGAGTCCATTCGGACATTGCGCAAAATATCATCAAAAAGCGGGACGTCGTGGGAACGAGACAAAGAGCGATAAACCGACGCGTAAGCCATATCGACGGGACGCATGAAGCGCCATTTCCACCGGGGCTTTAGACCGATAAGCGCAACGCCCGCGCCTTCATTGCGCGTCTTAAAGATCATCTCGGAGAGGTTTTGTTTCGCGTGGCGTGAGGGCAAACGCAGGATATGATCGTTGGTGCCCAGGGCGATCACCACAAAGTCAGGCGCCGCGTCGCGGACGCTCTCCTCAAAACGTTCCAAACCGTTCGCAGTCGTGTCGCCCGAAACGCCCGCATTCACCAATCGAGCGGCGACGCCGCGCTGGGCCAGCGCTTTCTCCAATTGGACGGGCAGCGCTTCATCAGGAGCAAGTTCATAGCCGGCGGTGAGGCTGTCCCCGAGCACGACGACCACGGGCGTGGCCTTTGCGCCCGC
>JBCDBM010000236.1:0-4720 GCA_039183665.1 Pseudomonadota bacterium
ATGAAAATGCGGCCGGGGCAACGAATTGGAACATCTTTCTTCCCACTGACCGCAAGGCGACAGCCAATCTGGCTTGGTCAAGATCGATAACACCGGAGGAACAGGAGCAACTTTCCAAAGACGAGCAAGAGCAACTGCGCGAAAGCACCAGCGGCAATGTCATTTTTAACCCGGTGACTGGAGCGGCCGTTAGCACGGAGGAGGTGCGAGCCACAGGCGGTGGCGATCTGCTTTATCGAATGCACTATGTGCTGCATTACATGCCTCGGGCGATGGGCGAGTACATCGTTGTTATTTGCACGCTTCTTATGTTTGCTGGCCTCGTCACGGGGATCATCATTCACAAGAAAATCTTCAAAGATTTCTTCACCTTCCGCCCAGCCAAAGGGCAGCGCAGCTGGCTTGATGTTCACAACATCTCCTCGGTGATGACGCTACCATTTCAGCTTATGATTACCTTCAGCGGCATGCTGTTCTATTTGTCGACGATCATGCCTCTCGTTTTTTACGGGCCAACTGCAACGTTCGGCTTTGACGTTGAGGATTTCCTCACCGCTGAGTCTCTCGCGGACGTGAACCCCAAAAACCAGGAGCTGATTAGTATTCTTGCAGAGGAAGTGTTCGGCGTCGCTCGCGCGCCGGAAGCAACAGGCGTTCAAGCGAGTATGGTGCCTTTATCCGACCTCACTTCGGATTTGCGCAGCCTCCATCCTGGCGCGACGTTTAACAGGATAATTCTCCAGCACCCCAATGATGCAAATGCTACGGCGACAATGCGCTTTACGCCGGGAATAGGCGATCCTTCAATTGGAGTCGCAAATTACTCTATGGCGACGGGCGAACGGCTGGGCAATTCGGCGGGGCAAAGCGAGGGTACCGTCGCAGGCAACATTCAGACCACTATTCTGGCTCTTCACGAAGGCCGTTTCTCGCCCATAGTGTTGCGCTGGCTCTATTTCTTGAGCGGTCTCGCCGGAGCCGCAATGATCGCCTCTGGTGCAGTTTTATGGGTTGCAAAAAGGCGCCAGGCCTATGAAGCCGAACTCAGACGTGTTGCGAAGAAACGCCCGGGGACAAACGATGGAAGTTTCGTGCCCAAAATCGGTAAAGGTGTGATCTTTGTTAAACATATGAACGTCATGACAATCATCGGCCTGCCTATCGGTGTCGCAGCCTATTTCCTCGCCAACCGCCTCATTCCGGTTGGACTGGAGAAACGCGGCAGCCTCGAAGCGGATGCGATGTTTATCGTATGGGCGCTGACCCTCGTGATTGCCATCTTCCGTCCGAGTACCCGCATATGGACGGAGCTAATGTGGCTCGCTTGTGCTGTCTACGCGGCGATCCCCTTCGTCAACGCTCTCACCACCGACAGGCATCTGGGCATCAGCCTTCCTGCAGGGGACTGGATGATGGCTGGGTTTGACCTGACCATGTTTGGCATCGCGTTCCTGTTTGGGCTCGCCGCGTATTGCAGCGCGGGCAAACACAATGCGGCCAAGACTTATCGAAAACCCGCTAACCAGCAACCTGTCTTGGATGCTGCAGAATGATGTTGTTTTTATCATTCCTGTTGGTTGTGAGCGCGAGCATGTGTCTTTGCCTGTCCTTAGCAAAACACTTCAAAAAGCTTACGCAAGAAGTCCTCAATGACCGATTGAAAGTCCGATTGCGTGTCGCCGGATACAGCCTGCTTTGCGCAAGTCTCGTGGCGGCATTTATAGGCGATAGCTTTCTTGGTCTCGTCTATTGGTGCGGCCTATTTTCTGTGGTGGCGATACCACTCCCGTTCATCATCGCTTACATGGATGGACCGCTTCGCATTTCTAGGCGCCCGGAATAGGGACAACAGGATATGAACCCTGAAGATCCCGATTTGGTCTAGCGTGTCTGACGTCAGCAACCATGTAACGTTTGGCGCATTCACTTCGTAGGAGGGTTTCTTGCTCATCGTAGCGCATTTTAGGAGCGCAGATGGGACAGAAATCCGCCGGCCGTGAGACGGCTGAACAACATGCAAAGAACATCCGGCGTGCGACGCGGAAGAAATATTCAACCGAGGAGAAGCTCAGGATCGTGCTTTCGGGCCTGGGTGGACGCCATACCACTGCTTATCGTAGCAGCATTAATTACAGCAAGTCTGATAATCCCCAGAAAACGCCCACTATCTATAAAAAAAGCGAATTGGCATAATACAGATATAAGTAGCTGTGTCCCGTCTTAAGCAACGTTACCTTGTGTGTTTCGAATTTGACTGGGTACAATCGTTCCAAAGGCGATCAACATCAGTTATTGCTCGCTTAAGCGTGGAGAGATCCTATTTGTACAGAGCGTTTATGTACAAGCTTGAGACCTCCCGCTGCGGAATTCGGGTTGGCAAGATGGAATGTCCTCAGAAAGAGGTTTGCGCCCCCATATTCGAATTATGGCGGAGCGAATCATGAAGACTTAACAAAATCCGTGCCTTCGGATAGATAGGTATCTGCTGGAAAATGTTCTTTTTACGAATCCTGTCTGGCAAGCGCACAAGAAGAGATGCCGACCGCAAGCCATATTTGCATGTCCGCTTTTGCGCACAGAGCGGGCTTCAAGCGTCTATTTTTGAGAGGTCAGCCGGTTCGTAGTTTCGCTTGGATAAGCACCGCTCCGCATGTCTCGTTGGCGCTGATGGAGTTGCTGGGGCTAATGCCATTTAGCGCGCCAGCTCATATCAGTTTCCCGGTCGCTCCACCCTCGATACCCCTGCTCGATAAGGCGCTCGCCGAGCTCTTGCGGCGGCAGGGCCGCGAGTTCACGCATCTCAGCGATCACGCGGTCTGTGTAAAGATGAATGGCGATCATCGCTTTTGGGGCGAAGAAGAGCAGTGCTGGCGCCGTTCCCCCAAGCAAAATGCGAATGGCGAGCGAATAAAACGTCAATAGCGAACTGCTGAGCACGGGCGCCGTGGCGCCGGCATAGTGCTCGTAGAATTCCCCGCCTGCGCCCAAGAGCGCAACGCGCCAAGCAACTGGCGCTTACGTTGTAAGTGCATCGAGAGCGCCTTCAGGCGAGAGAGCGGTCTCCGCTCCCACATGGCTTTGTGCGGCGGCGAGCCCAAACAATAGCGCCAACAGTGAAGCAACCACGATCAGGGTCGCCAGCCCCAACGCCTTCAACAAGAGCGTTCGTTGAGCCGCATTGCGTTCCGCTATGACCGCGCTGACGGCGGCGGCAAGGCGGTCTTTATCCCGCTCCAAAACCGCATGGCGGCGCGTCTCGTCTTCGCCGTGAACGGCAGAGCGCCAAGGTCGGTTCGGCTCAAGCTGTTCAGCAACGCTCTCAAGCGACGTCTTGATCCGCGCCAAGCCGTCTTGGCGTAGATCCGCAAAGGCGAGATATGCGCCGATGGCGGTCGCAAAGGCCCCCGCGCTTATCAAGCACAAAATAATCTCGACGATCCCCATAACTCCCCTCCCCGTTCGATGATGACCGACGCGCGCCGGCGCTAGGGAGAGTATACCGTAATATCCGTTTTTGGGATAATCCTTTTTTGGACTTAAATCGTTGCGCGCCCAATGAACATCTCGAGGCGCGCTTGCCCAAAACCCTTCAAAATGACGCCTATCGCGCCATGATCGAGCGCCTGAAAGCCGCTCGGTTAAAGGCGGGCATCACTCAGCAGGTCTTAGCCGACGCCCTCGGGCTGCCGCAGTCCTATGTGGCCAAAGTGGAGCGATTTGAACGGCGGTTGGACGTCATCGAGCTTATTGATCTGGCCCTTGAGATCGGAACGGACCCGGTAAAGTTGGTGCGGGAGGCCACAAAAGCGCGCCGTTAACGTTGGTCTCGGCGTAGCCGCGCAAAACGCAAAAAAAAAGCGGAGCGCCGAAGCGCTCCGCCTCATTTGGCTCTTCTTTTGGGACGTCAGCGGCCCGTGCGGCTAATCCGAGCCGTCTTCAGAGTTGTCGCGCTTAGCATTTTTCAGCTCTTTGTTTAGCCGTTCGATTTCAGTCTCATGGTTCATTTTTGCGCGTTCGTAATCCCACAGCATCTCCTGGGTTACGCCGGTAGACTGTTTGCTCGCACGCTCTTCTTCGGCGTCAAGCGCGTCGCAATAGCGATCATCGGCGTCGATCAAGAGCTTAGCGGTCGGAACATGCCCTTCCGCGGCTTTTGCGAAAAGGCTGAGATAGACGATCTCGCGGCGAGAGATGTACTCATCTCGCTTCACGCCGTTTTCGGTCGTTGAGACCTTCTCTTCGCCATCGAGCAGTTCGCGCAAAATCGTCTTGCGGTTGCGCGCACCATTGGGGCGGCCCGCGGGATTGCCCGACTGGCCCCTCTTGAACTGATGCTCTTGCGGCGGGTTATTGTATCCCACCGTATTGTCATTGGCGGCATCTTCAGCGTCAGCGCTCTCCGCCGCTGGCGCCGCGGGTTTTTGTTTCTTGTCGGATTCGGACATCTCTTACCTCGCTTTCTTGTTATTGATGTCATGGTCGTGAGCCGTCGCCGATTCCGTCTTGTCGGAGGGGCGTTGCTCTTTGCGCGCGCTGTCTTCGGGCGTTATCACCCAACACGCGTCGTCCCAGCCGTCGGGATAAATGTGATTTTCTTGCTCGCCCGCGGCTTGTGCGGCCCAGTAGTCAGCCGCGCAGTCCCAGGGACGCGTCGCGAATCTCACGATACTGACGACGCTGCCGTATGTGCACAACGCCACGAGGCACCTCACCGAGTGCC
>JBCDBM010000237.1:0-4694 GCA_039183665.1 Pseudomonadota bacterium
GCGTTTAAGTCTTTGCTTCGATAGCGAGGAGATTAAGAAACAGCTATCGAGGCGTCGTTCTGCTATCTCCACAACATATTGTAATAATAGAGAAAACAGGGATTGAATAGATCGTGCAAATACTATAGCTCACACCTATGCTGGATTTACGCCTCCGAGCATGTCCATAGCTTCACACGACAGACATGAGGCGAAATCTAGTCTGTTTAGATCAATAATTGAGGTCAAATCTCGATTGCTATAGTATGCCTAATCTGTGAATAGAGTTTATTGAGGGTGCAGATATGACAACAAAAAAAAATAACCCGCCTGACGGCAATGACGATGCAGTTCAGATCGCGGGGTCAATCGTTGCCGCCTATGTCGGCAAAAATAACGTGAAGGCGGACGATTTGCCTGCGCTTCTCACCGATGTTTATGCGGCCGTGACCGGGCTGTCCGAGCAAACATCGAAGTTCAGGGCGACGAGCGCTCCGGCGGTGCCGATCGAAAAGTCAGTGACCGCGAACTATATCATTTGCCTCGAAGACGGCAAAAAATTGAAGATGCTCAAGCGATATTTGCGCACCCACTTCGATATGTCTCCGGACGATTATCGACGCAAATGGGGATTGCCCGTCGACTACCCGATGACTGCTCCCAATTACGCAAAGACGCGTTCGAAACTTGCAAAGAGTTTCGGTCTTGGAACGGCAAGGGGCAGCAGAACGAAAAAAAGCACAAAAAAGACGAGACGATAGTCCAGTTTGCCCATTGCGCAGCCTAAATGCGAGACAATGACATTGGGCGCACTCAAATCAAAAAATGCTGAGCGCTTTCAGGATGTGTGCGCTTGGCGCGCCCAATAGCGGCGTCAAGCGGAACCCGTGAATTCATCCGCTTGCGCCTGCGCGAAGGTTTGATCCATTCGGCTCGCGAGTGAAAAGGCGAGATCAGTTTTCGGCAACTCATATCGAAAGAAAAACCGCATTGCACGGAGTTTGCCGTCGGTAAATGCGCTAGCCGTTTTGCGCTCAGCGCGTTTTTTAGCGGCCACGCCTTGCATGAGCCATATCCAAGCGATCACCACATGACCGAACGCATCCAGGAATAGGGTCCCGTTGGCGAGTTCACGTTGTGGGTCTTGCGCGCTGACGATCGATTGGATCGTTGCCGCAATCGTATCTAGCGATTGCCGCAAAGCCGCTGCTTCATTACTCAATTCGTCTATCCCTTCGGCTTCGGCAATGGTCGATTGCATCTCTTCGCGCAACGCCAGCACCGCGCCGCCGTTATGCATCCGCACCTTTCGGCCCAGAATATCGATTCCGTGAATACCATGCGCGCCTTCGTGGATCGGGTTCAGTCGGTTGTCCCTATAAAAGCGCTCGACCGGATAGTCGCGGGTATATCCGTACCCACCGAGAATTTGGATCGCGTGCTTATTGGCCTCTAAACAATATTCCGACGGCCACGATTTCGCGATTGGCGTTAGAAGATCGAGGAGCAGGCCGAGGCGTTTTTGTTCTGCTTCGTCACTCGAAATTGCGGCTTGGTCTACGAGCTGAGCACAGTAAAGTACCAAGCCCATCGCCCCTTCAACATACGCCTTTTGAGTCAAAAGAAGCCGCTTAATATCGGCGTGTTCGATTATTGGAATTTGCGGCGTATTCGGATCTTTGTTGTCGGGCTGGCGCCCTTGCGGCCGCTCCTTCGCATATTGAAGAGAATGCAAGTAGCCTGCGAGACCAAGCATCGTTGCGCCATGGCCCACGCCAATGCGCGCCTCATTCATCATGTGGAACATGTAACGCAGCCCCTGATGCGGTTCCCCGACGAGCCAGCCCTCGCACTCCCCATCGTCGCCGAAATTCAGCAGCGTATTCGTTGTTCCGCGATACCCCATTTTGTGATTGAGCCCGGCTAGCGAAATATTGTTCGCCGCGCCAATTTCGCCATCGGGTGTCAGTCGGAATTTAGGGACAATGAAGAGCGAAATGCCTTTGACGCCCGGAGGTCCGTCGGGGATTTTCGCGAGCACCATGTGAACAATATTCTCAGAAATGTCTTGCTCGCCGCCAGAAATCCACATCTTGGCGCCCTTAATGGCGTAACGACCATTGCCCAAGGGGGCGGCTTTGGTGCGAATATCCGCCAGCGATGAACCGGCGTGAGGTTCAGACAAACACATCGTGCCGAACCAACGCCCTTCCATCATGGGCGGCAAATAGGCGGCCTTTTGTGCGTCGCTGCCAAAGGCGTTCAGCATGTTGGCCGCCCCTGCGGTCAATAGGGCGTAGCCTTGTATGGAGATATTTGCGCACGAAAATATGCCGTTCGCCGCAGTTTGGACTATCATCGGCAATTGCATGCCGCCGATATCCTCATCGAAGCCCGCCGAAAACAACCCGGCTTCCGCATAGGCCGCAAGCGCCGGCTTTATGGACGGATGGGTGATTGCCGCGCCGTTTTCGAACCGAGGTTCTTCAGCATCAATGGCCGCCGCGTCGGGCCAATAAAGATCCTCGGCGATGTTCTGCGCAGTATCTAAAATCGCCGTGATGGCGTCTCGATCATAAGCGGCGTACCGATCTGTTTTGAGCAGTTGCTCGGTCTTAAGAACATCGTAGAGCAGGAAATCAAGGTCTTCGCGATTGACAATTTCAGACATTTTCGCCTCGCCGCCCGGTTTATTTACTGTCTTTCTTAGACGGTACCAAACTCGGCGCGCGCAAGCGATATCAGCGAGCAGTGCTTGTCGCCATTCGTGCAGCCCGGTACAAACACAGGGGTGAGATCAGAACGACTTAGCGTTTTTCGGCGCCGCGGTCCCGTGCAACGCTGCTTCAGCCGGATCGATTTCGGCGAACGGTACGAACATTATTTTCACTGCGCCGTCTCGCGGCGCAAAACGCACGCGCCGCGCGCGATCGCCGCCCAAACTCGTCGAATCGATCGGTATGCCCGCGCTCAATAAATAGCTCTGCGCAAATTGTGCATTGGCGTTTCCAATGCCGTAAGACGAATCGATAACATTGGCGCCGCCAAATAGCTTGGCCCGCAACTGAGATCGTCCTGCGCCGCACCTTAAAAGTTCATTGATGAGCTGTTCCATCGCGAAGGCGCCATGGCTCAAATTTGCGTCTGCATTCTCCGTTGCTCCCGGCAAAAGGAAGTGGTTCATGCCGCCAATTTTTGCAATCGGGTCCCATACGCATGCGGCGACACAAGAGCCGAGAACCGTTGTCATGCCGATGTCTGTTTTACCGCAAACCGCGTACTCTCCGCGGACGATGTTCATGAAGTGGAAACGGTCCACTTTCATCTCCAAAAATCGATTATGTTGGCCGTACTGGGCGCCGCGGTCGGCTAAAAGTCTTCCCACTCGTCCGCAATTTCTTTTTCTGCCTTAAGCGCAGCTGAGCCGCTCTTCGTTGCGGCGAGCGCCGCGACGCGGTTTTGTTGGCGAGCGACCTCTGTCTCAACGACGTGATTGGCTGTGCTCGGGTGCTCAGCGCTTCGAGCTGCGCGGCGATCGATCCCCGATCCTCTGCGGTCGGCGCCCACATTGAAATGAGCGACTTGTCCCATGAGTTGATCGGAATCGCTGGTGAGCGAATGGCAAGCTGCTGTCGTTTGCTCAACCATGGAAGCGTTTTGCTGCGTGACTTGATCCATTTTGTTCACAGCGGTGTTGACTTCGGAGAGCGTTGCAGATTGTTCCTGGGCGGATGCCGCGATTTCCGACACTAAGTTGCTGACATTTTCAACTTTGAGGACAATGTCTTGGAGCGCCTGGCCCGCACGCCCCACAAGATTGACGCCCTTTTCAACATGTTGCGAGCTTGCCGATATCAGGCCTTTGATTTCCTTGGCCGCATCAGATGATCGTTGCGCGAGCGCGCGGACCTCTTGTGCGACCACCGCAAAGCCCCGACCAGCGTCGCCTGCGCGCGCCGCTTCAACGCCGGCGTTTAGCGCCAACAAATTTGTTTGAAAGGCAATATCGTCGATGACGCCTATGATTTGGGATATTTGTCCCGAGGATTTTTCAATCTCCCCCATGGCGTCTACGGCTTGATGCACAACTTCGCCGCTGTCTTTCGCTTCGGCGCGCGCGTTTGAGGCCGCTTGACTGGCTTCTTTTGCGCCTTCGGCAGTCTGTTTGACGGTTGCCGTTATTTCGTCCATCGCAGCCGCAGTTTCTTCAAGCGTCGCGGCCTGATGTTCGGTACGTTGAGAGAGTTTATCGGATGACTGACTAATCTCCGTAGACCCTAGACGAATACCTTTTGCGGTGTAGGAAATAGTCGTCACAACATCGCGCAGTTTTGAAATCGCGCCGTTAAAATCCGTACGGAGTTTTTCATATTCTGGAGCGAACGATTCGTTGATCTCGAATGTTAGTTGGCCGTCAAAAAGCGCTTTTAGCCCTGCGGCAAGATTGGTAACGACAGTTGCTTGTTTGCGCTCATTTGCGACGCGTTCATCTTCGGCGGCTTGAAGCTTCAATACGGCAATGTTGAAGTCAGATCGCAACTGCTCGTATTCCGTCGCAAATGCGGTTGCGATTTGGCTGTTGAAGTCTCCACTCGAAATGGCTTGTAAACCACTAGCCAGTTGCTCGATGACAATCGATAAGTCTTCTGCGCGCTGCTCGCGATTGGTCTCATTGCCGCGACGCTCGTTTTCAATGGCGCTTATGTCGGCCGCAA
>JBCDBM010000238.1:0-4653 GCA_039183665.1 Pseudomonadota bacterium
CCGCCTTGGTGGCGTTTTTCTTGTTCTTCGAGGCGCTTTTGCAATTCTTCCATGAGCTTGTCCCAGCCACCCATGGATTCGATCATCGCTTTATCTTCTTCCGAAAAATAGCGCTGGGTTGCGAGCCGTAGCCACTCTTCCGGGATTTCTGCCGTCGGGTCGTCTTCAATTGACGAGATGCCTTTGAACGCGTGGGCAAAGACGCGGTCATATTTATCGAAATGGCGCTCGTCTTTCACGAGGGCGGCGCGCGCCAAATAATAAAATCTTTCGACCTCCCGATTGGCGAGATCTGAGTCGACCGCTTCGATGAGGGTGAGGTACTCGCGCAACGAGACTGGGAGCCCCGCTTTTTTAAGCGCATGAAAGAACTGAGCAAACATGGGCCTATTCTACATCAATCGTGCGGGCGTCGCCAATCTCTCTTGCAGCCGAGAGCCCCGTATACCTAATGCGCTGGCCGCGCGCTGATTAGTCGACAATTCTTAAGCCGCCCTCAGGAATGATGAGTCTAATGGGCTCGTCATCGTCCTCTGACGGTTCGTCGAAATCGCCGGGGAGTTCGATCCAATCCTGAATGAGAAGCGGATTGAGGTAGTGCGCCGCGAAATTCGGGCGGTCTGTGTTGTACCAGTGGTCGTCCAGAAACGTATCGCATCCCGGCCCGACATTATCGATGACCGGGTTATCTGGGCGCGGCTGCGTAAACGCGACGCCCGTTTCCGGATTGCGAAAGCGCATTTCCACGTCATCGCCAAACGTCTTGCCGCCAAAACGCGCGACCGCCTGATACATGATGTTGCGCTTGATCACGTTGACGCCCGCTTGCTTCAGTTCCCAGCGGAAAATCTTGTCCGCACGCGCTTTGGCTTCTTCCGCCGGAATGCCGCCCAACGCATAGAGCCAGTCATGAATGATCGCGCCGCCAATAACTTTTGGGTCGGACGGATCGATATACCATTGGGCAAATGAGGGGATCGACGCGAAATCGGTTTCGAAAAAAGCGGGCGTCAAAAACACATCGCCCGTCTCGTCATCGCAATAGGGCCAGTCATCCGCGAGGATCGCCACATTGCGCCCTTCGCGCTGCGCCAAGCTGGGGTCAACGAAGTACACGTTCACACCCGGCACCACCTGGCGGAGGGCGACGTCCTCATAGGGACACCAATCCCCGTTGACTGCGCATTTGGCGTCGTCAAATGCGTCCTTATAGACCGGAACCGGATCGTCCCAGATAGCGAACGACACAATCGCGATTAAGCCCGCAAAGAACGACAGTCGAAATAAAAAGCCCATGGTTTTCAACATCCCCAGCACCCACCTGGGGAATATACAGGAAACAAGGCCGATTGGGGAGGGGGCCCGAGGGGGCGGAATTCGGCCCTTTGCCGCCACGGGTTTACGAGAACCGGGCTTCCCCAGCGCGATGGGCTTTATTTCGCTGCGTTTTCTATTTGCTCGATCACCGCCATCACGGCAGCCTCAGAGGCGCCGTCGATTTCGATGAGCGCATGATCCTCTTCTGACATCATCAGAACCGACAATGACCCGTCGACGCCGCGATTTTTGATGGCGGGTTCTCCAAGCATGATTTCCCGTTCCAAGCCGTTCTTGTCGAGCATCGCCGTATCGGCGGCGATGATGGAAAACTGTTGAAGGTCGGCGTCATCGCCGAATACTTTCACGCGCACAACGTTCCCTTTGTCGTCTTTGAAAATTCGCTCCACGGCGCCGCGATTATTTAAGAAATTCTCGAAGTTCACAGTTGTCGACGCCGCGAGCGCAAACCGCGCATCCTCAGACGTAAACCCATCGCTTACCCGAGCCACATCGGCCGCAACACGTTGGAGGTTCAACCGATTGGCAAAATCAGCCGCATTTCGCAGATCAGCCGCCGCGCCATAGAAGTCGCCGGTGTCAAGCGCAGACAAAGCGCTGGCGACATCATCACGGACAGTGTTTTCCAACGTTTGCGAAATCGGACTGGTGTAGGACGATTGCGCGAAGGTCGGCGAGGCGATGGTTGCTACGCTTAAGAACAAAACGCTTACGAGGCTGCCTTTAGTCATTGTGGTGTCTCCTTTAATGGCCCGCATTGGGAAGTGAGGGATAGCTGTTTGCGCCTCGCTTCTGTCCGCACGGGGCATGCTTTGCAACGACCTCGCGTGGTCGCGCCGTTGAATGTGAAGCGGCGCGAGTTTTGCGATATTTAGCGAGAGCGGGTTGTGATCGGTTCGCGAGCGAATATGTCCATGGAGCAACGGCGAATTTCCGACTGCGCTTACGGAGCGGGCGCGCGTAAAAAGCGTTGAAGTAAATACGCCGAAATGATGAAAGCGATGGCGCTGAGAACGCCGTCATCGCCGGGTTTATCCCGTTGATCCAACGCTCGGAACAAATTCGCCGAGATATCGGCGGCTGGATTGCCGGAACAAGTCCGGCAATGACAGGAGAGGCCTAAAAGCCCGTGCCAGAACCAAATTTTGCCCTAGTTTGGATTGTATTATTCGTTTCTAACTCTGCGGCGGGTAAATATACCTCTAGACATGACTAAATTGAATGAGAGTCGGTACTCACCAGGTGTTCTTGATGGCGTGCATCGCGAAGTCTTCGACTTTTTGAGCGCGAACCTCGGTGCGCTCCTGCGTTATGGCGCAATCCTCACGCTTGTGGAGTTAGTGATTTGGGTCGTGCTGCCGATGTCGCTTTGGTTTATTGAACTCATCCCATCGGTTCTATTTGTCGCAATGTTCGCAATCGCAATTCATCGGGCTCTGTTGATGGGCGACAGGCGCATACCAACGTTGCTAGATATTCGAATTTTGATATTTATCGTCGCTGGGGTCGTGCAAATGCTCTTTGCTGGTGCGGCGATAGTTGTTGCCGCCGCAGGCGCGCTACTGATTTTATTATTTGTCATTCTTTTCCTACCACTGAGCGAATTACCCCTTCCACCATATTTCCCCCTTGCGACAATGCTAATCGTTTTGGTCCCATCAGCCACTCTCGCGCTTTCGAAAACCATTTTGTATTTCCCGCACATAGCAATTACGCCGCAGCATAAGCTAAGTATGCCAAGCGTGTGGGAACTCACCCGAGGTGTTGTTTTGCAAATCTCGAAGCACCTCTTTCCATACATTCTTTTGCTGGCCTTGGTCGGTCGATTTTTCAGCCAGATCAATGAAAATGCGGATGTTGCGTCGTTCATGACGCGGCTAGTCGCTGCGCCAGCAGAAGGGATCTACTATCTATTCTATTATCTTGCGACCGCCGTCATGGCGACGCTTGCAAGTGTCATCTATCGTCGTTTGACGGATGATTTGCGTCAAAGAGCGTTGGACTCAGAGTCGGCAGTTGACCGTTAGGACTAAGCCGCCTTGCGCTTCCGCGTCGTTGCTTTTTTCTTCGTCGTTTTCTTTTTTGCAGGCGCTTTCTTCACGACGGCCTTTGTTGACGGTGCCTCTAATAGCGGCGCTAGAAACTTGCCCGTATAGCTTTTTGCGTTGAGCGCGACCGTCTCAGGCGCGCCGGTGGCGACAATCTCGCCGCCGCCATCGCCGCCCTCAGGCCCTAAATCGAGTATCCAATCCGCTTGTTTAATGACATCGAGATTGTGTTCGATGATGACGACGGTGTTGCCATTATCGCAAAGCTCTTGGATGACCTCCATCAGCTTGCGCACGTCTTCAAAGTGCAGGCCTGTCGTGGGCTCGTCTAATATATAAAGAGTGCGGCCGGTGGCGCGTTTGGACAGCTCTTTTGAGAGTTTCACCCGCTGGGCTTCGCCGCCGGACAGCGTCGTCGCTTGTTGGCCAATTTTAATGTAAGAGAGCCCGACACGATTGAGCGTCTCTAACTTGTCGCGGATAGACGGCACGGCTTTGAAAAACTCCGCGCCTTCTTCGACCGTCATGTCGAGCACATCGGCGATCGATTTGTCTTTGAACTTCACTTCCAGCGTTTCGCGATTATAGCGCGCGCCTTTGCAGGTATCGCAGGTGACATAGACGTCGGGCAGAAAGTGCATCTCGATTTTAATGACGCCGTCGCCTTGGCACGCTTCGCACCGCCCGCCTTTGACATTGAACGAAAAGCGTCCTGGCTTGTAGCCGCGCGCTTTCGCTTCCGGCAGCCCCGCGAACCAATCGCGAATGGGCGTGAAGGCGCCCGTGTAGGTCGCGGGGTTCGAGCGCGGCGTGCGCCCGATTGGCGATTGGTCGATGTCGATAACTTTATCAAAATGGTCGAGCCCGCTGATGGATTTGTGCTCTCCCGGCGCGTCTTTCGATTGATACAACCGGCGCGCGGCCGCCTTGTATAACGTCTCGATGATGAGCGTTGACTTTCCGCCGCCCGAAACGCCGGTGACGCAGGTTAAAAGGCCAACCGGAATCTCAGCGGTGAGATTTTTGAGATTGTTCTCTTTCGCGCCGACGAGCTTCACCATTTTGCGTTTTTGCGGTTGGCGACGCTCTGGCGGAACGGGAACACTCAACCGGCCAGACAGATAACCCCCGGTGAGCGACTTCTTGGAAGACGTAATCGCGCGCAAATTCCCTTGCGCTACGATTTCGCCCCCATGCACGCCTGCGCCAGGACCAATATCGACAATATGATCGGCGGTGCGAATGGCGTCTTCGTCATGTTCTACCA
>JBCDBM010000239.1:0-4618 GCA_039183665.1 Pseudomonadota bacterium
CCGCCGACGCTACGTAAACGCGCGAGCGACGATGCGTACCCTGATCGATATCGGCGCCGTGCCAATCGTTAACGAAAATGACTCCATCGCCACGGGAGAGATCCGCTATGGCGACAATGATCGCCTCGCGGCTCACGTCGCCCAGCTTACCGAAAGCGACGTCCTCGTCTTACTTTCGGATGTGGACGGGCTGTATACGGCGGATCCGCGACGCGACGCTGCCGCTACGCACATCCCGGTCGTTGACGCAATTACGCCTGAAATTGAAGCGAGCGCCGATGGCCCAAACCGCATCGCTGGCCTCGGCGTTGGCGGCATGGAGTCGAAAATCAAGGCGGCGAAAATCGCGGCTGCCGCCGGATGCGCCACGGTCATTGCGTCGGGCCATGTGAGCCACCCCATTAGCGCGATCTTGAATGGCGGCCGATCAACCTTATTTCGAGCCTTGACGAGCCGTGATAGCGCGCGTCGCCAGTGGATTGGCGGTCGGCTAAAGCCTGCGGGAGAAATCTCTATCGACGCGGGGGCGGCGGCGGCCCTAAAGAAGGGCGCCAGTTTGCTGCCGGCGGGTATTGTCGCAGTAAAAGGGGAATTCACGCGGGGCGACGCCGTTTCAGTGCGCGCGCCAGACGGAGAAATATTAGGACAAGGCCTTTCCAGCTTTCACGCCGATGAGATAAGGAAAATCCAAGGCCGCCGATCCGAAGACATCGAAGGGTTGCTCGGATATCGCAGGCGGCCTTCGGTTATAGAGAAAAACGATCTCGTATTGAGAGCGGACTAAGATATGAGCGCAGACGGACAAAACACGGTTCAGTCGGTCGTGGACTATGTGGACGACATGGCGGTGCGCGCCAAAATCGCGGCGCGCGAACTCGCTGTGACGCCGACAGCGGTTAAGAATGAGGCGCTAAAAGCGGCTGCAGAAGAAATCCGGGCGCGGGTAGATGCTATTCTCGCTGTAAACGCGGAAGAGCTGGTTGCGGCCAAAGAAAAAGGCGTCGCGCCAGCTTTTGTGGACCGCATGGCGCTCGATCCTGGGCGCGTCGAGGGGATCGCCCAGGCGCTCGACGACATTGCGGCGCTGGACGATCCGATTGGAAAATCCATAAGCAAGTGGCGGCGGCCCAATGGCCTGGAAATTGAGCGCGTGCGGACGCCCATTGGCGTCATCGCGGTCATCTATGAGAGCCGGCCAAACGTGACCGTGGATGCGGCGGCGATCGCGTTCAAATCAGGCAACGCGGTTATTTTACGCGGCGGGTCTGAGTGCATTCGCACGGCCAAAGCGCTGTTCGACGCGTTTTCGGCCGGCATGGAAATAGCCGGGGCGCCCCAAAACGCCGCTCAGTTTGTCGAGGTGACGGATCGGGGCGCCGTTGGCGCTATCCTGTCTGGGCTGCGAGGTAAAATTGATTTGGTTATCCCGCGTGGCGGGAAGTCGTTGGTCGCGCGGGTCCAAGATGAAGCCCGCGCGCCGGTGCTGAGCCACTTGGATGGAATTTGCCATGTCTATATCGATCGAGACGCCGAGTTAGAAAAAGCGGTCGCAATTGCCGTAAATGCAAAAATGCGCCGGCCTGGCATTTGCGGGGCCGCGGAAACGCTGCTCATCGACAAAGCGGTCGCCGCCGACGTTTGGCCCAAGGCCGCCGCTGCTTTGCGTGAAGCGGGCTGCGAGCTGCGCGGCGATGGGGCGATCCAGGCCTATGATCCGGATGTGACCCCAGCTACTGAAGAAGACTGGATCACCGAATACTTGGCCCCAATTTTATCGGTTGCGGTCGTCGATGGCGTCGATGGCGCAATCGCCCATATTGCACGGTACTCGTCCGGACACACCGAGTGCATCGTCACCGAGAATGAAGGCGCGGCGGAGCATTTTCTGTCATCGGTGGATAGCGCGATCGTGCTCCACAACGCGTCGACGCAATACGCCGATGGGGGCGAGTTTGGTCTCGGAGCCGAAATTGGTATTGCCACAGGGCGTTTGCACGCGCGCGGACCCGTAGGGGTTGAAGAACTCACCTCCTATAAAAATATCGTTCGGGGTGACGGGCAGATACGGCCCTGATCGGCCGAAAGCTGCGCGGAAGGCTCGAAAGCGCTGGCATAATCGGTCATTTTTTACTTGTTTTTATGAGAGCGCCCGTTGTAATGAGGTCCTCGCGTCGGCGGAGGCCGGCAGCGCGCACGATTTAGCGGCAGACCTTCGGGATTTGGACAGATGCTGGATACAGCGTTGATACAAAAAGCCTCTAGCGCGGTTGCGGCGAAAGCCGGCGACCCGACGCTGCTTTCCATGGTGGGACTGCTTCTCGTGATCGTACTTGTGAGCTCCATTCAGGGAGCGGTTCGGGAGCCTGCGCGCTAAAAGACGACAAAGCACAGAAAACCCAGAACCCGCTCCCGAAAAGGGCCGCGGGTTTTTTAGTTTTTAAGACTTGGGATCAGGACGACAGCAAATGACGGAATTGAAAATCAAGCGTTCAGACGCGATCACCAAAGGCCCGGCCAAAGCGCCGGCCCGGGCGATGCTGCGTGCGGCGGGCTATGGCGACAAAGAGCTGAGCCAGCCGATGATCGCAGTCGTCAATACGTGGTCCACCGTCACGCCCTGCAACATGCATTTGGGCGAACTGGCGGAGCCGGTCCGCCAAGGCGTGCGTGAGGGTGGCGGCACGCCCGTCGACTTCAACACCATCGTCGTTTCAGACGGGATCACCATGGGCGGCGAGGGGATGCGCGCCTCGCTGATCTCCCGCGAGGCGATCGCCGACTCCATCGAAATCGTTTGCCGCGGCCACTCGCTGGACGCGGCGATCATTATGGTTGGGTGCGATAAGACGTTGCCGGGCGCGGCGATGGCGTTGGCGCGCATGGATATTCCCGGCGTCATCTTCTACGGCGGCACGATCATGCCGGGCCGTTGCCAGGGCCGCGATTTGTCTATTCAAGACGTCTTTGAGGCTGTGGGCGCCCACGCCAAAGGCGACATCTCAGATCAGGAGCTCGACGAAATCGAACGCTCTGCATGCCCAGGACCTGGCGCCTGCGGCGGCCAGTTCACCGCGAACACGATGGCGATGGCGCTCGCCTTTTTGGGATTGTCGCCCATTGGCGCAGGCGATCCGCCGGCAATTCACGAGGACAAGAGCGATGAAGCCAAGCGCTGCGGTCGCATCGTGGCTGAGGCCGCTTTGGAAGACCGCAACGCGCGCCAATTCATCACGGAGACGTCGTTGCGCAACGCCGCCGCGTCTGTCGTGGCGAGCGGCGGCTCAACCAACGCGGTTCTGCATTTGCGCGCCATTGCGGCGGAAGCTGATGTGCCGTTCTCCATCGACGCCTTTGACGAGTTGTCGCGCGAGACGCCTGTGATCGCGGACTTGAAACCAGGCGGCGCATACATGGCCAAAGATTTGTTTGAGGCTGGCGGCGTTGGGTTGTTCGGTAAGAAGCTGCAAGAAGGCGGAAAAATAGACGACGCGCCGACCGTAACGGGACGCAGTTTATTTGAAGAGTTCAGCGATGCGCGCGAGGCGGACGGCCAAGTTGTCGTGCGGAGCGTTGATGATCCGGTTAAAGAAACAGGGGGCTTGCGCATCCTTTATGGGGATTTGGCCCCTGAAGGCGCGGTGCTAAAAACCGCGGGCTATGGCGACGGGGCCTTTGAAGGACCGGCGCGCGTTTTCGACGGCGAAGAAGCCGCTTTCGCGGCCGTCGGCAACAACGAAATTAACGCCGGCGAGGTCATCGTCATCCGCTATGAAGGACCGAAAGGCGGGCCAGGCATGCGCGAGATGTTGGCGGTGACGGGCGCGGTAGCGGGCCAAGGCTTGGCGGGTAAAGTGGCGCTCATCACGGATGGCCGTTTTTCGGGCGCCTCGCACGGATTTGTTATTGGTCACGTTGCGCCGGAGGCGGCTGTTGGCGGCCCTATCGCGCTGATCGAAGAAGGCGATATCATCAGTATAAGCGCCGAAGGCCGACGCATCGATGCGGATATCGATTGGGATGCGCGGCGAGCGGCTTACACGCCAAAGCCGCGCAAGCGCTGGGGCGGCGCTTTTGATAAATACGCCGAGCTTGTTTCATCGGCGTCAGAGGGCGCTGTCACAACGAAATTCGACGATCATTAAGAGACAATCACTAAGAGACGGTCATTAAGAGAAGGATGGATGGGTCATGAATATCTACACGGACGACGACACTAACCCGGCGGCGGTGCGCTCTGAGCCAGTAGCGGTTATCGGCTATGGCAGCCAAGGACGCTCCCACGCACGCAATTTGAAAGACTCTGGGTGTGACGTTGTTGTCGGCGTTCGTGATGGCGGCGCCGGATGGAAGCAAGCCCAGGAAGACGGGCTGGAAGTCGCCAGCGTTAAAGACGCGGTCAAGCAAGCCAAATTGATCGCCATTTTGACGCCAGACATGACACACGAAGAGATTTTTAACGAGCAAGTCGCGCCCGGCTTGAGCGAGGGCGATACGCTTTTGTTCGCACACGGCTTTACCGTTCTTTACGGTCGCGTGAAGCCGCCTGCGGGCGTTGACGTGGTTTTGGTTGCGCCCAAAGGTCCGGGCGATCTGGTGCGCACGGAATATGAGCGAGGCC
>JBCDBM010000240.1:0-4601 GCA_039183665.1 Pseudomonadota bacterium
CCAGCATGCTGAGCACGCGACTGCTGGACCCCTCACGATTTGACCAACGGGCGCATCACCTATCGCTTTAAATAGGACGCGCCGCGTGGGCGCCCCGTCGCTCATTCTCGCAAGTGCGAGTCCCCGTCGTCTGTCTCTTTTGAAGCAGATTGGCGTAACGCCGACGGCGGTTATACCTGCAGACATCGACGAACAACCGCGGGCAAAAGAAACGCCGGTTGATTACGCGTCTCGACTTGCGCGTGAGAAAGCGGAAGCTGTCGCAGCCTCGCACCGAGACGCCGTCGTACTGGGGTGCGATACCGTTGTGGCATGCGGTCGTCGCATCCTGCCAAAAGCGGAAGAGGCGCAGACGGCGCGAACCTGTTTAGAGTTGATTTCAGGGCGTTCCCATCGTGTTTACTCCGGTGTTGCGCTTTTTGGTCCGGGCGACCATATCCGCACACGGCTTGTGGAAACCCGGGTTAAGGTGCGCCGTCTATCCCTGGATCATATCAGCGCTTATCTTGCCACTGACGAATGGCGCGGCAAGGCTGGCGGCTACGCGATACAGGGACAATTTGCAATTCATATCGTCAATCTCATTGGCTCATATACAAATGTCGTGGGACTGCCGCTTTATGAGACCGCAAATCTGCTTGCCGGCGCCGGTGTGCACGCTTGATGAGCGGTATCCTGATTATTGAAAGCTGGGCGGCTGAAACGCGCGCCGCCCTAATCAATAACGACGATGTTGCGAAATTCTGGTTTGGGCCGGCGCCGAGCGATGAAACTCATGATCGAAGCCTGAGAGCGGGGACCGTCGTTAATGGCAGGGTTCGTCAGATCAATCGGGCGCTGAATGCCGCCTTCGTCGAAATAGGCCATGAAACAGACGGATTTTTGACCCTGAGCGATCAGCCCGCCCGGGCGTTATGCGAAGGCGAAATTGCCAAGTTTACGATCAAGACGCCGCCGCGCGGCCCAAAAGGCGCAACACTCCGCTATCTGGGCGAAGGCCTATCGAACGCCCCGCTGGGGCGATGCGCACCGTTTGATGATCCGGCGATCGAGGCCATAAACGCGATTGGTCGAGAAGTGCATCAGATCTTTATCGATCGCGCCATACCTCGTCAGCATCTGTCGGATGATATCGCCGACGCGATTCAGATCGACCACCGCAGTCACGCGCTGTTCAGCGATTTCGGCGCTGATGACGGTCTTACCGCAGCTTTTGAACGGCGCGCGCCAATTCCCGGCGGGGGCGCGCTCATCCTTGATGAGACGGAGGCGCTCACCCTCATTGATGTTGATACGGACGGATTACAAGCTGCCTCTTCATTGCGCTTGCAAGAGAAAATTGCTCTGGCGGCACTCAAAGAAGCGGAAAGGCAAATTTCTCTCCGCGGCATTGGCGGGCAAGTCGTGCTCGACCTTCCGTTGTCGCGCACTGGCGGCGCGAAGAGCCGACTATCACAAACCGTCAAAAAAGCCGCCGCCGGAATTCGGGACGCGCGCGCAATCAGCCTTGCCAACAACGGTCTTTTGAGTTTCGCCGTACCGCGCCGCACACTGTCTTTGCTTGAAGCGCATACAGAAATCGCGCCTGTTGCGCCGATTTCTGGCCGGCGATTTACGACCGCGTGGCTGGCGAAAAAAGCGCTTCGACATTTAGAGCTTGAATTGCGCAATGCGCCATCTGAGAGATTCGAGCTTAGTGCAGGCAAGCCAATTTATGATTATATAGAGGGCCGTCAGCGCTGGATTGAGCGGATGAAAGACCGTTATAGCGCTAGGTTTCGATTTGTTTCGCGGTCAAGCGTCGGAGAACAGGGCCATGACATCGTCAAACTCTAAGACTGCGATTGCGTGTCCGATCTGCCGGAAATCGTCCATCGTTGCATATAAACCATTTTGCTCGCGGCGATGCGCGGATGTGGATTTACATCGTTGGTTGTCGGCTGGCTACGCGATCCCCGCAGTTGAAGACGATTCAGACGGCGTCGATGGGGATATTGGGGACGGCGAAAGGTAGCTACTCCGCCGCGTCCATTTTTTCCGTCAAGACCGAGCTGTCGCCGTCAAACATGGCGCGCAAATCCACTGACGACTCAGTCCCAATCTTGTCGAAATTCTCTTGCAGCCACGCGTCCGCAATGTCGCGCCCGCGGGCTTTGAGATCCGTCAAGAACTTCCAATCCGTTCTGAATTTGCTAGTGATGTCGAAGTCGACCATTGCCATGTCCGAACGCACAGAATGAACGCGCACGTCGCGCAAACGATCAGTATACTCCTCTTTGAGCCATCCTTCATCCAACAGTTTGTGTACAAAGCTGATTGCGCGCAGCTCGCGCAGCAACGAGGAGTTAAAACTGATCTCGTTTATGCGGTTCATTATTTCTGGCGGTGTGGTTGGCACCTCGTCTCGATAGAGCGGATTGATATGGACGATGACAATGTCCGCTGATTCCGCCCGATGGAAGAACGGGAACAGTACTGGATTGCCCATATAACCGCCGTCCCAAAAATGCTCGCCGCCAATTTCTACGGCTTTGAATAAATAAGGCAGGCAGGCGGACGCGCATACGACGTCAGTCGAAACTTCGCTTGTATTGAAGACCCGAACCTTGCCGCTGCGCACATTCGTGGCGGCAAGGTAGAGCTTTGTATTTTGGCAAAGCCGTAAGCTCTCAAAATCGATGCTGTCTTCAAGAATGTCTCTGAGCGGATTAATATCGAATGGATTGAACTGATAGGGTGATAACGCGCGCGTTGCGAGATCAAACATGCCGTAAGAGAATTTGTTCATGAAGTCGCGGGCGCCAGGCATGCCGGGGAAAGGATCGGAGCGAATGGGACTGTAAAGCGCGCCGGCGTCGCTTACGCGCTTCCAAATGTCATCTAGCGCTTTTCGAGCCTCGGGTTCGCCGCCTTTGTGCAGGCCTGACGCCACCGCGGCGGCGTTGACAGCGCCGGCGCTTGCCCCAGAGATCGCGTCGATGCAAATCCGCGGGTCTTCAAGCAATCGATCTGCAACACCCCAGGTTATGGCCCCATGGGCGCCGCCGCCCTGGAAAGCGAGGTTGATTTTCTTCGGTTTGACCTCAGCCATTATTGCGCGACCCAACCGCCGTCGATTTGTAACGCGGCTCCTGTGATTGATGCGGCCTCGTCAGAGCACAAGAACACCGCTAGGCCCGCCACCTCATCAACTTCTACGAACCGCTTAGTCGGCTGCGCGGCCAGGAGCACATTTTTAATGACTTCCTCTTCGGTGATGCCGCGTTCGCGCGCGGTATCTGGAATTTGTTTTTCAACCAGCGGTGTCTTCACATATCCTGGGCAGATTGCGTTGGCCGTGATCCCAGATTCTGCGACTTCCAAGGCGATGGTTTTGGTCATGCCCACCACGCCGTGTTTTGCCGAGACATAGGCTGACTTAAAGGGCGAGGCGACGAGGCCATGGGCCGAGGCAAGATTAATTATGCGGCCATAACCGCGCTTTTTCATCCCAGGAATTGCAGCTTTAGCGGTGTGAAACGCCGACACGAGATTGATCGCGATGATCGCGTCGAATTTCTCTTCTGGAAACTCCTCAATTTTCGAGACGAATTGAATGCCCGCATTGTTTACCAGCACGTCTACGGAGCCGAGCTTCTGATCGGCGTCCGCCATCATCTCTCTGATTTCCGCCGGCTTGGTCATGTCCGCGCCGCTATAGAGCGCCTTGACGCCAAATTCTTGTTCAATGCCGCTGCGTGTTTTCTCAATTTCGTCCGCGTCGCCGAAACCATTGAGCACCACGTTGAATCCGTTCTTCGCAAAGCCTTGGGCGACGCCGAGGCCAATGCCCGAGGTGGATCCGGTGACGACAGCATTCCGCGCGGGTTTCATGTAATTATCCTTCATTCCGTTGATTGAAGCGCGCCGACCATATTTGCGGCGCCGCATTTGCGCAATTCTATTCCCATTTTCCCGCAATTGGCGCAATTACCCCCTTGGCGGGAGAACAAAAAGAGAATATAGAACATAAACGGAACATGCTTTTGGAGAAAAAGATGGAAAACGATAGCTTGCGAGACTTTGTCGGACTCGGCGTAGTGATGAGCGTGATTAGCGCGGCGTTGCTATGGGGCGGGCTGCTCGGCGCGTAACGGGAACCGGCGCGGGCCGTCGGACGGAATGGGCGCGCGCGGCCCTGAACCCTTGGCCGCGCGTCGGGAAGGTAGGAAAGCGCGAGGCCATGGCGGACCCTTTTGTCCATCTTCATTTGCATTCCGCCTATTCATTGCTGGAAGGCGCGATAAAGGTCGCGAAGTTAAAAGAGCTATGCCTGGCTGCGAAGATGCCGGCGGTCGCGGTCACAGACACCAATAATTTGTTTGGCGCGTTGGAAGTCTCTACCACGTTGGCGGGCGCAGGCATCCAATCCATATCCGGTCTTCAACAAGCGATCGCCGCGCAAGCATTCGGGTTGCATGAAACACGCGGCGCGCGGTTGCCGTCGCTCGTCGAGCTGCGCATTGGTCAACCCGGCATCCTTCAGCGGCGCCACCGCGAAATTGCCCATCAGATAGGCCGCGGCATCGCCCTGAACCATGAAGGGCAGCGCCTCCTGCCAG
>JBCDBM010000241.1:0-4548 GCA_039183665.1 Pseudomonadota bacterium
CGCCCAAGCCATATATCTCTATCAAAATTGAAAGCCGGCGGTTGGAAGAATTGCCCGAACCGCGCCCTTTCAGAGAGATCTTTATGTCCGGACCGCGCGTCGACGGCGTGCATTTGCGCTTCGGGCCTGTAGCACGCCGTCGACGCGCGGTCCGGACATAAAGATCTCTCTGAAAGGGCGCGGTTCGGGCAATTCTTCCAACCGCCGGCTTTCAATTTTGATAGAGATATATGGCTTGGGCGAACCGTCTTCCAGTCGCTGGTAAAAATTGGTTCGCGTCGTGGCGCCGAAGAGGTTCAAGAACCGCCGTATGATCCGATCTTCATCGAGGCTCGCGACGTCGTTGAGCGCGTCAAGAATGACGGCGTCAGCGTTGGCCATATTTTGGCGCCGTTGATCAAAGTCACTTGGCCCTTCGGGATCAAATCGCGCATGAAAAGCGGTGACCAAATCCTTCGCTATCTTTGGATGATTGGCGAGGGTTTCTTCCATATAAGACTGCGAGTAAGAGACTTTGCCCTGGAGATGGTGTTTGGCCGCGGTGCGCAGCAGCCAGGCCTCTCGCCACGTCACGCCTGCCGTTAAGACCAGTGCGTTGAACCCGTCGTCTTCCGTGCGCCCGTCCAAAACGGCAAGCAACGCTTCTTCAGCAGCGCCGCTAACGGAATCAAGATCAACGGGCTGTTTGGCGCCTTGCTCCGTATAAAAATCATGAATCCAGAGTTGGCTATCGTTGACGCCCGCCGGATTGATGGCAAAGCCGTTTTCTTGGACGATATCCAAATCGAGGTTTTCGATCGTTGGCACCAAGCCCGAAAGCGGGAGCGGCCCATTGCGCCGATAGATCTTTAGACGCACAATATGGTCGGGATCGCTTTTTGCGCGGTATGCGCGAATGACGGTCTCCTCTCGCGCAAGCCTCTCCAAGCAATCGATATCATAAAGCGTTTCGTCTAGCGGCGTCTTATCGCGATAGCCTGCGGTGAAGGCGCGCTCATACTTTGTAAAGAGGCTAACTTGCGACGCGCCGCTGTGGCGCTGGCGCATGGCTTCCAACAGATCGTCGCTCCAATCGCGGCAGATGTCGCGCACGCGCCGTGTCAGCTCAACAACGCCGGGGCCTTCGGGCGCGCCGGGATTGAGCCCGATAATAAAGTGCACACGTACGAGCGCGGCTTCCCCGAAGTGCGGATAGTAGGCGGAAACGCGTCCATCAAAAGCCGCGGCGATCATCTTGCCGATTTGCTCGCGAATATCTGAATTGAACCGGTCGCGCGGCACATAAACAAGTGCGGAGACATAGCGATCAAATCGATCCCGTCGGATAAAAAGTTTTGCCCTCGGGCGCTTAAACAGCCGCAGCACGCCTAAGCTGATCTCGCGCAAGGTTGGAACGTCTATTTGAAAAAGCTCGTCGCGCGGATAGGTTTCCAGAATATTGATCAACGCTTTTTCATTATGCCCGCCCGGATTGAACCGGGTTCCGTCTAAAACCGCCTGAACTTTGGCGCGGATCGATGGAATGTCAGTAGCAGGACGATTATAAGCGTCTGCAGTGAACAGCCCGACAAATCGCTCCTCTCCTGTGACGTTGCCATCGATGGCGTATGTCTTGACGCCGACGTAATCCATATGGACGCGCCGATGAACGACAGACTTCGAATTGGCTTTGGCAATCAATATGGGTTCTTCGGAGTTTAAAAATGCGGCGACCGGAGCAGATAGCTCGCCATTGCTGGCAAAAGTTCCACGCAATATCCGGCGCTCTTTGTCTCTTAAGATACCGAGATCGCCATCCTCATCATGCTCAAACCGGCTTGCGCCATTGTGCCCCGTTCGCTTAATCCGGCGCACGCCTAAAAATGCGAAGCGATTGTCCCAGAGCCACTTGAGGAATTCGATCGACTCGCGTTGTTCATCGCCTTTCAGTCCGGGAACGCGAGACCGCTCCAATTGTGCAATGCAGGCGGCCAACCGCGCGCGCATGGGTTCCCAATCTGTCACCGCCGCGGCGACGTCATGCAAAACACGATCAATCTCAGCCTTGAGGTCCGCGATTTCCTGATCGGAAACGGGCGCTTCCATTTCTGCGCGGATCATCGACTCGCGATACGGCTCGCCGCCCAGGTCCGTGAGCCTCTCCCCATGGACGTCCCGTTGAACATCCGAAACTGCATTGGAGAAGAAGGTCAGTGTGCGGCCGGCTTCTGAGAGAGCGGCGGATATCGAATCAACAAGGAACGGTTTGTCCTCGGTGATGATCGACAAAGTGAGCTTGCGGTCTTGGGATCCAGCGCGATCTTCAACATTGAGCGTGCATTTGTTCTCGCCCGGCGCGCGGGTTTGGCCGAGCGCCCAACCATCCTGCGCGCGTTTCAAAATTGCGGCTGGTTCAGTCCAAATCTCATCCTCGCCCGTGGCGTAGCGCACGAGTTGTTCGACATAATACGCAAATGCCGACGTGGGCTCGCCGTTCCCGTCGAGCCCAGTTTTTTCTGACTTGGCTAATTTGAGCACGTCTTCGAGAACGCGATCTTCAAACGCTGTCGGTAGGGCTTGCGTCATGGTTTTCCTCGCTCGCTATGGCTGGCGTTTTTACCTATTATTAGCGATGAGTTTTAACCATAATCTAACAATCCCAGATATCGATCCGGGATTGTGTAATTTTGCGCTGCAATGGTGTTTTAGGGGTTATCCCGCCGCCTTGGAGGCCGCTGCGGTTTGCTCTGGCATGTCGTCATCTGCGCGCAGTCTCGGACGTCGGTAAAGGGCTGTGCGCGGATTGCGCCAATCGGCTTTGCGCGCCGTGAGGCCGCTCAAGATCAGAGCGCTCATCACGCCCAGTACGCCAACCGAGAGCGCAGCGACAAGAAAACCGCCATCGCCTGACCGCATTGCCGCAAGCAGTATCAGCACGCCGCCAGGCGCGGCAAACGCCATAGCGCTTGGCGCATATGCTGCGTGGGCGATCGCAGCACCGAAGCTCCCAACCAAGGCTAGGGCCGCGATTTTGAGCGATAAATCAAAGGGGGCGCCGATTGGCGTCAACAAAATCGGGGCGCTCGCAAAGATCACGCCCAGGACGCTCAAACAGGCCGTGTAGGACGCGCGCCAGCGGAAAGGCCGTGCTGAGATCGAACCGCCCGAACGATATCGCCCATGGAGGCGCCGGCATGACCAGAGTGCGCCCAAGAGCATCAACGCCCATGCGCCCGCGCGCGTCGGATAGACCTGTCCGGCGACGATCACCATGTAAACGCCGAGGCCCGCGACGAGCGCAAGCCCGGCCGCGCTCGCGCGTGAGAGGATATCGATAAGCTCAAGCCTTGCGGCCCGAGAGCGACGCCGTGTTCGGCGGCGGCGTGGCGGCCGCGCTGTTTGCGCGCGGCGTTGCAGGTCGCGAACGGGTAAAGATGAAGGCGATGTGTTTTTCACAGAGCGATTCGGTTGTTTGAGACAAAAAATGATGAGACGGGGAGTTCGTTAACGAAAGGTTAACAGCTGTGTTAAGCGAATGGTTTTGCTTAGATAAATGCCGTCAAAAAAGGGGTCGCCGATCCATTGCGGGCGAAATCGACGACCCCCGCGCGCTATGCCAGCGCGCCAGGCGAAATGGGAAGGGGGACCTCTAACACTTCGCCTGAGAACCCGTTAAGCGTCGTTCCGTTCGTTGCGACGCTCCGTTTATATAATAAGCAGTCCAGCGCTTGCTGTCCGCCAACGGGGCTTCACACTGTCGTGACTTCGACAGTGCAGGGGGCGTTCAAGATAAAATGTGATCAGTCGTGAGCGGCGCTGGCGTTTTCGACGAAGACCTCGATGATCACGCCCGCTTGTTGCAGTTCGCCGCGTAAGATGAGCGCATCGATATTGCGCTCATCAAGACTGAGCGCGCGCACAACATCGTCGGCGGCGCTCTCCGTATCGCCAAGCGCCATGAGCGCCCGGCCACGCAGCACATACGCGTCCGACGAAACGATGCCGTTGTCCTCGGCGCGGCTGACATGCTCAACAACATCTAGCCATTCTTCTTCGGCGCTGGCGATCTCGGCGGCGACCAAATTGAGGGCGATTGCGTCAGGCGCGAGATCAATAGCGCGCGCCAAAGCGTGGTCTGCGAATTCGAGATTCTTGTCTTTCAGCCAGGTCCGCGCCGCTTGCGCATAGAGTTCCGCCCGATCGAGATCGTCTCCTGCGTCTTTCCGTTCTGCGATCTCTTCAAGACGCTGCGCGCCGAGACTAAAATACCCGTTCGCGATATCGGCCGTGGCCCGGCAGTAGTGGGCGTCCGCGCCGCCGCCATCGCGGGTTTCGAAATCCACAAAAATGGTTGCATCCTTGAAGGCATAGGCGTGCTCGCGCGGGTCCTGGACGCCATTAGGGGTGAAGGTTTCCTGGGAAAATAGGCTGGTAGATATGCCCCAGGAGACCATGAAGAAAAACAATAATTTTCTCATAGAATGGAGTTTGTTTAGATAATGGATATAATATAAGTAGGAAAACCTGAATTTTCCCCGAATAAATAGTTTCTTTTTCTGAATGCTACAC
>JBCDBM010000242.1:0-4457 GCA_039183665.1 Pseudomonadota bacterium
ATGTCGTTCGGGGCGACGACGACCCCGTCGGCGTTCTGGGATTTTCCTGGGGCGGCGGCGTCGCCTATTGGGCGGCGTGTCACTTGAATATTGACGCGGCTGCTTCCGTTTATGGCGCGCGTCTTCCCGCTTTCACAACTGCGCCGCCTAAATGTCCGCTTCAGTTGCATTATGCTGAGCGGGACGTTCATGGCGGGCCTCATGTGCGCGCGGCGATGGAAAAAACAGCCGCAAAGGCCGCCACATTTAGTTATGATCTTGAGTCTGCGTTCGACCGTCTTGTCGAAACGCCTGAGGCACGCGACGCGCAACGCCAGATGCGCGCAGCCCTTGTAGGCTTTTTCACCGGCGAGTTTGCAGCGCGATCGGGACGATAAACGAAAACCACTTTTTCTGCGCCGGGCACCTGCAATTGTCAGTCGGCGTCATCGTCGACGGTATTAGATAGCGCTGAGAGTCGCACGGGTTGTTCTCGGCCGCGAACAACGACGTCGCCGAGCTTTTCCGCCAGCCATCCCTCTGGCAGTGTTATAAGGTTTAAAAACTCGTCAGACGCCAAGAGGTCGAGCCCTCGCCGGCGGCCTTCATCTTCAATCCGAGCGGTTACATTGACAAAATCCCCAATCGCAACGATCTGCCGCTTTTCTGCGCCCACTTCGCCCACGATCACCGCGCCGCAATGGATCGCAGCGCGGAAACGTGGCTGGGTCCCATATCGTTTTTCGTAGTCCTTCGCGTTAGCGGCCAGGCGAGACCGTACCGCGAGAATCGCAGGCAGCACGTTGCCCGCGCGTGCGGGCGGCCAGTGGGCGATGATGCCGTCGCCGACGAATGTATCGATCGTGCCGCCATGTTCGATAAGCTCTTCTGTCGTATCAAGGATGAAGCTCCGGAGGAGTTCGTAAAAAGGCGTATCCCCCAGTTTTTCGGCCAATGCCGTAGAGCCGCGCATGTCTAGAAAAAGTGCGATGCGATCTTCCCGCTGCGGCGTATGGTATTTTCCCGCAACGAGATTCCGTAGCGTTCCCGCGCCAAGGAGGCTGTTCACAGTCAATGCCGTCAGTGTAAAGAACGTCAATCCTAGCGCCGTTCCAACATCCCGCGGCGGCACATGCCGGGAAAACCACTGCATGCTCGGAAATATCGTCCTATCCCCGGCCTCGTACACCCAGGCGACAATGGTCAACATCAATAGAATAAGACCCAAATAAGCGGTCCCGAGGATCGGCGCGGCTAGCGAAAACGGCAGCCGGTGCAACCACGCGCCATGACGAGTGTGCACATAATAATATTGAAGCGAGAGGATCGAGGCCGCCATCAATACGCCCGATATGGCGCCGCGATGCCAATTGGCGAGAGATGGAAAATCGATGACCCAGGTGTAGAAGCCGCCAATAAAAAAGCAGATTGCGGAAATGCTCGCGATTCGACGCGCGCTTCGCCGCAGGGCTGTTTTCGATATCTGTCGTGCGCCTGCCGCCGCCATCGTCCATCCGCTGAGTTTTCTACGGCTATTCCTTGCAACGACACTTAGCGCCGAGGACGACAAAACTCAATTTTCGAAAAGGCGCTTGGGTGCCTCGAAACTCTATTCAACGGTGTCGTCAAAAACAGTTTCAACCACATAAAGGGGCCGTTGTCGGACTTCGATAGAGATCCTGCCCACATACTCGCCCAATATCCCGATAGCGATGAGGGTCGTCGCATTTGCGACCAGTGTGACGACCATGAGAGATGCGTAACCGGGTACGTCGATGCCGAAAAGTACTGTTCGTGCGATAATGAAGGTGGCGTAGAGGAGCGCGACAATCGCCATTGTGCACCCTACTATCGTCCAAATGCGCAACGGTAATGTGGATGAACCCGTAATGCCATCGATGGCGAAGTTGAAGAGTTTCAGCGGTTTCCATTTTGTTTGTCCGGCTGTGCGCGCTTCACGCTTATAATAGACGTCTTCAGAAGGATAACCCAGCCAAGAAAACAAGCCTTTCATGAAGCGCACGCGCTCTGGCATATTAATCAGTACATCAACAACTTTACGATCGAGCAATCGAAAGTCGCCAACATTTTCCTTTATCGGATAACTCGAAATGCGATTGAACAACGCGTAAAATACGTTTGCAGAATGGCGTTTAAACCAGCTGTCCGTGGTGCGATCCGCGCGCACCGCGTTCACAACCATTGCGCCTTTCTTCCACGCCGCCACCATGTCGATAATGACGTCGGGCGGGTCTTGCAGGTCCACATCCATCGGGATGACAGCCTCGCCGCTAGCGTGGGCGAGTCCTGCGGCGAGCGCCGGATCTTTGCCAAAATTTCGCGCAAGCTTGACGACTTTAATGGCGACGTCGTTAAGCCGGACGCTGCGGATTATATCGACTGTACGATCGGTGCTGCCGTCGTCCACGAAGACAATTTCAAAGCATCCCTCAAGCGCGTACGTTTTTTTGAGCGTACGAAATACGGGACGGATCGCTTCGAAGAACGGCGGTATTGCCGCCTCTTCATTAAGAACAGGAACGATGATCGACAGGACGGGTTTCGCGGCAAGGGGAGACCGGCGCAGGTGGGATGGCAAGGCTGATGCAAACTCGGGCATTAGACGTTCGGCCTTCTTCGCAAAACGAGCCCAATGTCTTTAGCCGCAGCTGATAAACTGTTGGTTAACCCTCTTTTTCGACCAACTCGCGCTGATGCTCTCTCGCTCGAATGGTCAGCGCGCGCTTGGCGGCTAAACGCGCAAGCTTCTCTAAAATGCGAGATCGCGCACCGTAAAAATGATTAAATTCAGATGGTTAGACGCTGCGTGCTCTCATTCGACGATACAGGCGCAGCGCCGATTTAATTGGCGTCTAGGCTTGGCCGGCGGGCAACTCTTCCGTGTCAATTTCTTCCTGGGTCGACGCAGGATAACGGCCGCCCGAAATACTCCCTTGCGTAAGCAAGGTTTCCAATTTCCGGAGGATTTCGGAATCGACGGCGATAGAGCTTGCGCCGATATTTTCTTCCAGATGCGTAAGCGATGTCGTGCCTGGTATGGGGATCACGTTGTCGCCCTTCGACATGAGCCAACAAAGCGCCAGCTGGGC
Source organism: Pseudomonadota bacterium (assembly GCA_039183665.1). Taxonomy (GTDB): domain Bacteria; phylum Pseudomonadota; class Alphaproteobacteria; order Caulobacterales; family Parvularculaceae; genus Hyphococcus. The sequence continues at coordinate 3,090 of JBCDBM010000242.1, forward strand.
CGGCGTGCAATTGGCTTCCTCTGCGAGCTGGGCGACAGGTGGCCTCAGTTTCCGGTTTTCTTCAAAATGCGGCGACTGAAAACGCGGCATGCCTCGGCGAATATCGCTCTCAGAGAAGTCCGATGGGTCTAGCTCCAGATCCGCTAAGAAACCGCGCCCAAGGGGCGAGAACGCAACGAATGCGGCGCCGATCTCTTTGCACGCGTCCAGAACGGCTACTTCAACATTACGCGACCAAAGCGAATATTCAGACTGTACCGCAGCAATAGGAAATTCTGTGTGCGCTTTGTAAATTGTGTCCGCGGAAACTTCAGAAAGGCCGATTTGCTTGACCTTGCCAGCTTCCACCATTCGTCCCATTTCGCCGACGCTCTCCTCAATGGGAATTTCGTTGAGCTTGTCAAACCGATGGAGGTAATAGAGATCGATCACATCGGTTTGCAGGCGGATAAGCGCCTCGTCTAATGTCTTTCGCAGTGCCTCTGGACGGCCGTCAATGACTCGCTTCCCATCGACACCCGTCATGCCGCATTTCGACGCAAGGTAGATGTTCTTGCGGACGTCTTTTAAGGCGTCGCCGACAAGCTCTTCATTCTTGCCAAAACCGTATAGCGCCGCCGTGTCGAAGTGTTTAACGCCGCGATCGACAGCGCCGAAGAGAACACTCTTGGCGTCATGCTGATTTATAGCGGGGCCATAGCCATGACTGAGATTCATGCAGCCTAAGCCAATCACTCCAACGTCTACTGATCCGATTTTGCGCGTGTGATTTTTCATAGAGTGTGCTTACTCAATTGCGATTCAAGCTGTAGCGACGTTGCGAAGCGCGACAGTTGTAATGGACGGGCGCGTATCGTTTGAATTCTACAAGCTCTCTGATCTGACGACTTGGGGATTACGCCCTTCGTAAAACAGCCATTGGTGAGGAGTAAACGCAACGTCCCACACCCTAACGATTACGAAGTCGTCTCTTCGGGCCAGTAGAGTCGCATCGGGTTATCCACTAAGAGTTTGCGTTGAAGCGCGGCAGTTGGAGCAATGCTTGGGATAAAGTCCACGAGCCATGCATCGTCCGGCATGTGCGATTTTAGATTCGGGTGCGGCCAATCCGTGCCCCACAATACGCGATCAGAGAATTCTTCAACGACTCGACGCGAAAATGGCGCAACATCGCTATATTTCGGCGGACCGGAAACGGTGAGACGTTCGGGGCATGTTACTTTCGACCAAAAATTTGGATTCTCGCGCAGGAGTTTCAGGAACAGCGCGAACTCTGGTCCGTCAACGGGCTTAGAAACGTCAGGACGCCCCATATGATCGACAACGACTGTCGTCGGTAAGCTCGCAAAGAAATCGTAGAGTTCCGGA
>JBCDBM010000243.1:0-4457 GCA_039183665.1 Pseudomonadota bacterium
CGACTGTGCGTCGCAATCATTTGTAGGGGAAACTTGCTCCCCAGCGCCTCGTTTCTCCGGCCCTCCCAGGACGCCTCGTATCGTAGGAGCGCTGGCCGATCCGGATTGATGTCCTCCATACGCTTTAATGTCGTTGGGATGAATTCAAACTTCCCACTTGGCGTTTGTAAGCCATGACCAAAATATTCAGTGAACTGCGACGGAAGCGGGAATGGCTCCGGCGAGTCTTTTTTCCGCCCTTCAACATACCATCGCATCGAAACGCCCGGACGCAGTTCTTCTTTCTCGGCCGGAACGACATAGTAGCCTTTTTTCAGAAATTCCTTCCAAGAGATCTTTTGCGCAACATCGGAGCTCTCGAAAATACGCTTTGCCCAATCGAGCTCACTACAGCCTTCGGTGAAAACCGACCCCAGCCCGAGGCGCTCAAGAATGCCCTCAAATATTTGATAGTCTGATTTCGACTCGCCGAGCGGCTCAATGCACTTATGTTGGAGCGCGATAACGCGGTGATTGACGAATTCGAACGAATGATGGCCGTATCCACCCGCGCTGCACCATTCGCCGATGTCCCAGCGTTCGAAATTTGTACAAGCTGGAAGTTTGATATCAGCAAACTGGGCTTCTCCTTCGTCAAATATGGATTGGTTCACGACGAAATCGATACTGTCGTGGCGATAAGCATCCATCACACGGCCTGATTTCGTCATTGTACTGAATGCGGAACCGCCATACCGGTAAATCATGCGAATCGGCGAGAATCCCGGCATTGGATACGTAAAGGGAGCGAATTGCGCCTCTTGCGATGTGCAATCCCAAAGATACCCCTCCGCCTTCCCCTCAATTATCGCTTCTGGCCAGCGTTGTTTAGGGACCAATTGTTTGACTGGGTTCATGCTGACGACATGAGGCATGCGAACATAATGGTTGAGGAAGCTGCCCGTTTCGCGCAGGTCTCCAGAGATGCCGCCTTCCCCGTATCCCGGGAAATAGAAGTGATAGTCTACAGGCGATGCCGCAGAAAGGTTGCCAAAGTTGATCCCCGGCTTGCCCCATCCTTGCATGGCCATCATCATAACCATGCAGCGCGCCCATTGAGCGCCATTCGAGCCGCGGTTTGCGCCGCCAAATCCTGACCCAATAGCGCCGCATGCAAGATAGGTCTTCTTGCCCGCCCATGATCGCGCCAGCGCTCTAACTTCACGTGCGGGAACGCCTGTCTCCGCCTCTTGCCATTCTGGCGTTTTGGCTATCCCATCTACGTCGCCGATTATATAAGCGCGCCACTCGTCGAAGCCGGTCGTCAGACGTTCTACATAATCCTTGTCATAGAGGTCTTCTATTATCCAAACATACATCACCGCCATCGCGAAGGCTGCATCCGTCTGTGGACGGATGGGAATCCACTTGCCGCCCAAGAGCTGGGCCGTAGGATTAAGGTGGGGATCGATGTGAATAAATTTAAAGCCGAGATCCTTAGCCCAAAGTCGCTTCTGCGTGCCCTCAAAGCCGCCGTAAATCGCGTTGGAGCTTTCCGGATCCGATGACCAGAACACGATTTGTTCTGCTTCCTGCAAACAGTCTTCAAGTGTGCCGTAAGTTGACGGCAATCCGACTTTCAACGAATTTCCAAAGTGATGTTGCGCGCCCCAGAACCAGCCTTCCCAGCTATCCGGGTTCATCACCATGCGCGTGAAGCCGATACAATTGCCAAATCGGTTCAGTGCGCTCAAATAGTACCCAATGTTGCCCCATTGATGATGCGAACTTGTGGGCAAAAAGATTGATCCGGGACCGTGCACGCGTTTTTGGCGTTTTATTTCTTTAGCGATGATATCAAACGCCTCGTCCCAACTGATCCTCTCATATCCGGACTTTCCTCGATTTTGGGGATTGCGCTCGCCTTCAGGATCAAAATCAACGCGTTTCATTGGATAAAGAAGCCGATTTTTAGAATATACCCATCCTTTTGACGCCAGACCGTGGGGCGCAACAGTTGTTTTCCGCATGGGCGCAAACGTTTCGCCGCGCGCCTTCAGCGACCAACTTGACGCGTCTTTCTTATCAAAAATTATCGGCGTTACACGGATTATTTTATCGTCCTTGACATCGACAAAAATCGGACCGCCATTTGTAATCATGGTGCAGCGTTTGGAGCCGTCGGGTTGCTTCCGTCCGTAGCTGAACCCCAATGCTTCGGTTTGAGCGCTTTGAACGAGTTGCGACATCCAGTTGGCGATCGCGTCGTCGCCGTCAAGCTCCATAAGGAAGTTCTTCGCGGCATGAATTCGAAACTGCATGTCTGGAAACGGGCTTAGGAGCTTCATGGCCGTTTGAAGATCCTTGAATATCATGCTGGCGTCAGGGCGCGAGTGAACCCCCGCTTTGGACGTTAGCTTCCCACCCTTGAACGTGTAGAATCGACCGATCGTGCAGTCCTTAAGCCTGATCTGGAATACGCAATCGTACTTTTTTAAATTTTGCTTAAAACGCGGGCTGACCGCCGCGGCGCGTCTAATTAATAACGGCAGCATCCACAGCGTAACGCGCATCGCAACGCCCATGATCATCGTTTTCATTGTCGGTTTCCAACCTAATTTGTCGGCGACGATTGTCAGTGACGCCTTGTTATTAGACGCGGTCAGCGACTGGACGGGAATCCTAAATCAACTCGACTGGTCGACGGATCCGGCCACCGTGTCGTAATCGTCTTGATCCGGGTGTGGAACGCCATCGCCTCAGGTCCGGATAATCTGGTTTCGGTAAATGCGCTGCCTTTCCATCCGCCGAAACTATGTGAGAAAATCGGCACCGGAATAGGAACATTAACGCCAACACAACCCGCGCGAATATCATGCGTATACTCGCGCGCCGCCCCGCCATCGCGCGTGAAGATAGCCGCGCCGTTCCCCAACGGATGATCGTCCACAATTTGCATCGCGTCCTCATATGTCTCGGCCCGAACGACCGAGAGAACAGGACCAAAAACTTCTTCGTCATGAAGGCGCATACCTGGCGTCACGTGATCGACCAACGTCGCGCCGACCAAGTTTCCGACGGGGTTATCAAGCCTGCCGTCGACAACAACTTCTGCGCCGCCGGGAGCCGCTTGCTCAATAAACTCATGAATGCGCTCGCGGCTTTGCGCTGAGATGACAGGGCCAAGCTCAGTGTTGTCATCGAGAGCTGACCCCAGCCGAACATTGGGAATCCGCTCCTTAATCTTAGCAACGAGTTCGTCGCCGATATCACCGACAGCAACCAAAACTGAAATCGCCATGCACCGTTGGCCTGCTGCGCCATATGCGGCAGACACGGCAGCATCAGCCGCCATACCTAAATCCGCATCAGGCAAAACAATCATATGGTTTTTGCCGCTGCCAAATGCTTGTACGCGCTTATCGAGCTCAACGCCGCGCACCCGAAGGGCCTTCGCCACTGGCGTGGAGCCAACGAAGGTGAGACCCGCGACATCGGGATGCTCGATCATGCGCTCAACCACCGCGCGACCGCCATTCACTACATTGACCAAACCGTCCGGAAAGCCGGCTTGCGCGAAATACTCCGCAATGTGACGCATGGAAGACGGCACTTTCTCGCTTGGCTTCACTACAACAGCGTTACCGCAGGCTAACGCCATGCCGGTTTGCAGCATTGGAACAAGCACTGGAAAATTGAAAGGCGCAACGGCGGCGACGACCCCAATCGGAAAACGCGCTTCGTGGGTGTCGACGCCCCCGCTCACATTTTGGGTAAGACGCGTATTATACCAACTGCTCACAGCGGAATTGAACGAAAGGGTCTCTATCCCCTTCGCCACTTCCGCGATCGCATCGTTTCGCGTTTTTCCGCCTTCATTAATACAAAAATCGATAAGGGTATCGCGATCGCGCCGCATCAGCTCACGAACCTCGAGCAGCATTTCGCCGCGCGCGACCAGTCCCGACCTCGCCCAAGATTTCTGGGCTTCTTTCGCCGCCGCGACCGCGGCGTCAACCTCAGACGCACCGCCATACAAGACCGATGCAGACACATCGCCTGTCGACGGATTTACAAGATCTTCTTTTTCAGTATACGAATTTACTGGTTCGCCTTTTATGTAGTGATCTACGACGCCCACGTTCCAAACTCCCTATATTGTGTTGGCTTCAGCCAGACATCATTCCGCTTTTGGCATCGCCTCGGAAACAAAGTCATCCGGTTCATTCACGACACGGCTTTCTATTCGCCCGAGGTGCTCGACATCGACTGTCATAACGTCGCCCGCCTTTAACCACTCTGGGGGGCTCATCGCTGCGCCAACGCCGCCCGGCGTGCCAGTCGGAATAAGATCGCCGGGCTCTAGCGTGAACGCCGCTGACAAATATTCAATAATGTCAGCACACGAAAATTTGAGATCTGCTGTGTTCGCCCTTTGGCGTTGTTCGCCATTTACATACATGCGCAAATCGCAGCTC
>JBCDBM010000244.1:0-4448 GCA_039183665.1 Pseudomonadota bacterium
GCGGTTGAACTGATTTTCCTCGGCGAGATCAAGGTATTTTTCGTGCTCAGCGATCTGCAGCTGATAGAGCCGCGCCGCCGTGCCTGTAAACATCAGCGTTATGCCGCCGCCCAGCAAAAAGGTCCGTCTGGTGACGGTCTCGTGTCGATCAGGATCATGGCCCGTAATGCGCCCCATTTACGCCTCGACCAACACGCGACGATGAAGCCGTCCAAAAAACAAATCAAAAACGGGGTATAAGATCACGGTGGCCGCCAATTGATACGCAAGACCGCCCAGCGGCAATAGCCGGCCGGCCATCAAACTCATCGTCAGCCAGAAAAGCAAGGCGACGCCAAGCGCGGCCATTAAGAAGCCCATCCACACAACGCTTCTGTCGCGGCCCGCAAAATAAGAGCGCTGCGACATGACAACGAATTGCGCCGCGAGGTAAACGGCCGCCCATAGCCCCAAAGGCCCGCCGGTCAAAAAGTCTTGCAGCAAGCCGACCGCGAACACGCTGGGCGCCGGTAGGTAGTTTGGGGCGTAAATTGACCAATAAAATACGAAGAACAACGGGATGATCGGCGTTGGCGCAACCCCTTCAAAAAGCCGCAAGGGCGCCGCCATCAGCAACACGCCGAAGAACGCGAAAAACGTGGGCGCTGCTGCTTTGAGAAGCCGAAGAAGATACTCCGCGCGGTAGCCCATCGCTTAGCCCTCGCTCGGCGTTGCCGCTGCGCGCGATTCTACCTGTGCGCCGGCGTTCCCGTCGATGATGCTCGGGAACTCGTAATTGATAATGCGCACAAGACGGGTGCGATTATAGTTCGCATAAAGACGAACAACGATTTCCTCGCGCCGCTCGCCGTCAATAACGCCGATGGGCAGCCCCCGCGGCAACACCCCGCCAGCGCCTGACGTCAACACCCGCTGACCCGGCGCAAGTTCCGCCGGTTCCGCGCTTTCAGTAAAACTGATTGCGGGGCGCGCTCGGGTGCGGCCTACCAAAATGCCGTCCACATCCGCGCCCTCAATATAAACCGGCACGCGGCTTTGCACGTCCGTCAGCAATAGGATGCGCGACGCGCGCGTGCCCGTATCAACGATGCGCCCAACGAGCCCGCGATCATCAATAACAGCTTGGCCCACTTCGATATTCCGCTGGCGGCCGGCGTTCACGATCATCGAATGCGCATAAGCGGAGTTCGCCTCGCCGATCACGAAGGCGTCGACCGATCGCATTGGCGGCGCTGAGGAAAACGTATCGAGGCCCTCATAGGCGGCGAGCGTCTCACGCAATTCAAGCGCTTCATTCATCCATTGGCGCAACACGGCGTTTTCTTCGCGCAGCGCTTTGTTTTGCTCAAGCACGCTGAAGTAATCGCTCGTATATCCGATGATGTCGTTGACTGCCCGAATGGGGCCGGAAATGATTTCAAGAATTGGCGCTGTCGCGTCTAACACGCCCTCGCGCGCTTTTTCAAAAACGGACGCGCGCGCGGAGTAGAGGCTCGACAACAACAGAAGCAAAGAGACGAGAATGAGGAGGATCAGCAAAAAGCGCGAATTGGCTTTGCGACCCAGCCCTTCTCGTTTGTTTTGACCAAGATATTCCATGCCTCGCTAACCGCGATGCTCCTTCGTACGCCACCCGCCCCAGTAATTTAGGCCCTATTCGCGAAAAGCGCGAGCGGGGTCGCGATTATATTGCCGAGGTCAAAACCCCGCGCATGGCCTTGGTATTCTCTAGCGCCGCGCCTGTGCCTAACGCGACGCAGGATAGCGGGTCATCTGCGACAGAAACAGGCAAACCCGTTTCATCACGCAAAACTTGATCGAGATTTTTCAGCAACGCGCCGCCGCCGGTAAGCATTATACCGGTGTCCACAATGTCGGCCGCGAGTTCTGGCGGCGTCGCCTCCAAAGCAACTTTCACGGCCTCAATGATTTGGCTCACCGGTTCGGCCAACGCTTCGGCGACTTGCGCTTCGCCGATACGGACTTCCTTGGGCACGCCATGCATTAAGTCGCGCCCCTTGATCTGGATGGTGATGCCGGACCCCTCGGTCGGGATCATGGCTGAGCCGACTTCTTTTTTGATGCGCTCTGCGGACGCTTCGCCGATCAGCAGATTATACATGCGGCGAATATAGGCGATGATCGCCTCGTCCATTTTATCGCCGCCGACGCGGACCGATCGCGAATAAACGATGCCGCCCAACGACAACACGGCAACCTCTGTGGTGCCGCCGCCGATATCAACGACCATCGAGCCCGTCGGTTCAACGACGGGCAGGCCCGCGCCAATCGCCGCCGCCATGGGCTCTTCGATTAACTCCACTTTGCGCGCGCCGGCGGATAGAGCCGATTCTTGAATCGCGCGGCGCTCAACGGCTGTTGCGCCAGAGGGCACGCACACGACAATTCTAGGGCTCGCAAAGGAGCGTCGGTTATGAACTTTGCGAATGAAATGTTTGATCATCGCTTCGGCGACTTCGAAGTCGGCGATCACACCGTCGCGCATGGGGCGAATAGCCTCAATCTCGCCGGGCGTACGGCCGAGCATTTCTTTGGCTTCGTTGCCGACAGCACGCACGAGTTTGCGGCCCGAGCGGCTTTCAATGGCGACAACAGATGGTTCATTCAGGACGATGCCGCGACCCTTCACGTAAACCAGCGTATTCGCCGTTCCCAAGTCGATAGCCATGTCCGCCGAAAGCATGCCGAAAAGCGTTGAAAGCATGAACCTAATCCTGTCCGCCGCAGTGTTGTCACCCGGCGTCGTTTTTATCCTTAATGCGTTCCTAAATCGTCAACAAACGATCCGCCCACGCGAATATGATTCCCGCAGCAAAAGGCGAGACAACCACAATAAGTTAACAAGATTCTTCTCTCGTCGAGATCAATAAATCCGAAATTATTCAGTATGCCCGTTCGCGCCGTCGCATGCGCCGATAAATAATCCTGACCAGCACCAGTAATCCGATCCAGAAGCCGACAACGATCCCGATGAGCGCAAGGTTTCTGGGCTCTCGATTGGTGAAAAAGTCGAGGACGCCGCCGATGCCCTCACTAAGGACTTCCGGCGCCGGCGCAAGCGCGCCCAGAAGCGCGACCATGGCGATTTTCGGGATGATTCCGACGCCCGTGCCAAGCCAATATTTCCACAACGGGATATGGGCCGCGCCAGCGGCCGCATTGACCACAATGAAGGGCGCGGACGGCACGACCCGGACAAGGCCGCTGGCTGCGACGCCGTGGCGGCTCAAAAACGCGATGGTGCGTTCAACGCGATCGCCGCCGATGCGGCGCACCCATCCCCCGCCGAGGAAGTGTCCAAGCCCGAACGTCAAGGTTGCGCTCACCATCGTCGCAATCCACGCATAGCTCGCGCCGGCCTGGGGCCCAAAAGCAATGACCGTGGCGGTAATCAATAAGATCTGGGGAAAACCCGTCAGCGCCAACAGCGCATACACGGACACCACGCCGATCAGCGCCAATGGCGAGTCAGCCGCGCGGGCCATCAATTCGGTGAGCGCGCCCTCCTGCTCCAAGGAGAGCCATTGACGGCCAAACGCAAACATCAAAATGACGAAGACGAGGAGGATGATCGAGATGCTCAGCGACGTTATCGCTCTCGCGTCCATCTCACTCAGAAAGCGCCCCAGTCGACGCAAAAACACAACCATGACCGTAAGGTCCCGACTTCGCGCGAGCCGGGCGCATATGCGCCCAATTCCCCCAAGAAGCGAGCGCGTCGCCCGCGCGTGACGCGCTGCTGTTCTTGGCTCGCGGTGTTAACCGTCATTCGCCGCCCCGCATAGTGAATACTGCGCGCAAGAGGCGAACGCAACGCGGCGCAAACTACTGCATTTGGCGGCTTTGGTCCTCCAACTTGCAAATCGAGGATAGACATTGCACCATGCTTGTGGGGACCGAATTGGGGAATGTCGGTCCCTGCTTGGCGCTTGCGATGGGCATTTTGCGTTCGTTGTCAACCGCTTAGGGGGTAGTAGGCGTGGGAGGGCGTAATGCGGGGCGCATTGATCTTCGGGATCATCGTATTTTTCATCGGCATGTTGATTGGCGAGCGCTATGGCGCGCCCGCGTTTGTTACCGGCGTGACCGATCAAGGTTTTCAAGCCATCGAAGAGCCGCTTGGGGTGAAACCGACGTCAGATGACGACGTCGAGGGAGCTCAGTAATGCGCGCGACATTTGTCTTTTTGCTGATCCTCTTGTTTCTCGGATGGCTTACCGGTGATCGCTACGGAATGCCCATTGCGGTCACAAATGTGACCGATAAAGGGTTCGAGAAAATTGAAGCCTATTTGCCAGGCGGCGGAGCCGCGGGCGAGGTCGCCGAAGACGCCGCAGCAGACCGGGATGCGTCGGATGCTGCGCCAGCGCCTTCTGGAAGCGCTCAACCGGCAGCGCCGGCATCGAGCGATCTTGGCAATCCCATGA
>JBCDBM010000245.1:0-4427 GCA_039183665.1 Pseudomonadota bacterium
CGGGTTGAAGCTTGCGAATTTCGTTGCTGCGAATTCCACCGGTAATGACTGATGCGAATAATATAGTCGTTGCGATCATTGCGACGACAAATACAACAGATTCCAGATTAAATTGTTTGGGTTTTGTTTTTCGCACGACAACAACAGCGCAAATCGCTGTCGTTATACCACTGAGAATAGATGGTATAATGATATATGCGGGAATTCTTGCCGCACCGAGCAATAGAGTATAAATGGGTTTTAGCGGGTTTCCAAATATCAGTGTACTAAGCAATACATATGCCAGGAAGGCTGGAAAGTAAGACCACACTGAACGGCTAGTTTTTTCATTGGCTTTCATTTAACGATCCCGGACTAAATACGCATACAACGTTTGAATTGCGATACTGCAATGAGAGGCTCATGACGGGCCAAAACTTTGACGAGAGTCGGTTCAATTATTGTTCATTTCTAGGATGCGCATAGAATCACGACCAAGTGCGAAACCGTTCCCGAAGCTATAAAACGCTAGCTCCGCTCTTTTTTTTCCAATACCGCAATAAAAAATCCGTCCGTGCGCACGCGTCGCGGCGTTAGGCGCAACGCGCCGTCGGCGGTTTCGCAAGCTTTAAGAGCCCTGTCGTTGGTCAAAAGGCCCAAAGCGCGTAAGCCATCCAGTACTGGGGAAAACTGGAATCCTTCGTGTTCATCCAAAAACGCCGCCAAGCGATCTTCGTTCTCTTCCATCAAGAACGAGCAGGTCACCCAAATGAGTTTTCCTCCAGGGCGAACGAATGCGGCGGCTTCTCGAAGAACTTGATCTTGCTCGCCCATGCGCGTTGCAAGTTGTTTTTCGGTGAGCCGCCATTTGGTGTCCGGATGGCGACGCCATGTCCCGGCGCCGCTGCAAGGGGCGTCCACAAACACAACATCCATCTTGGATTTAAGGTCTTCGAGGTCTGTGCTCCCCGACGGAGAGCGGATTTGAAGATTGCGCGCGCCAGCGCGCTTCGCCCGGTGAAACAGCGGCTTTAGGCGCCGAGGATCGCGATCATACGCATAAATTTGTCCCGCATTCTCCATGAGCGCCGCAAGCGCTAGCGTTTTACCGCCCCCGCCTGCGCAATAATCCAAAACTTGCGCGCCTTTTATATCCCCGGCCGCGGCAGCAGCGATTTGCGAGCCGAGATCCTGCACTTCCACCCACCCTTTATTGAAGGCTGGGATAACGGTGATTGCGGCCGGCTTTTCTGAAGCTGGCGGCGCGGCGATACGGGCGGCCGTTTTCAGCAACGGCGCCGGCGACGCCTTCACTTTTTTGAGCGCGCTTAACGCCTGTTCGGGCTCAGCTTTCAGCGTGTTAATCCGCAGATCAATATCCGCGCGTTCAGCAAAAGCGCGCATCTCGTCAATCGCGTCTTCGCCGAAGGCGCGCTCAATATGTGGCGATAGCCATTCAGGAAAATCGCCGCGAATATGGTTCGCGACGTTATCTCCGATTTTAGGCGATGAGAGGCAGTCTTTTTCTTCCTCGCTTAGCGCACCAGGCCCGTGCGGTCCTTCCGCCGCAATCTCAGCCAACGTCTCTAGCGACAAGCCCCACCTCGCCCGCATTGCGCCGAACGCCAAAGCCCGCCCGTTGTCCGCGCCCATCAACACACTCAGAGAATTCCGCCGCCGCAACGCGTCTAAACACAAACCCGAAATCCACGCACGATCTTTCGCGCCCGCATAGCGCGCGCCCCGCGCCCAATCCGCAATGGCTATTTTCAACGGCGTTCGGCGGCTTGCGAAATCGTCCAAGATTTCAATCGCCGCCGCGAGCCGACCGCTGTCCCTCATAATCTGATGTCTGCTAGCTCGGGCTCGGGTAATTCGGCGCTTCGCGCGTCACCGCCACGTCATGCACATGGCTTTCTTTCAGCCCCGCATTGGTGATGCGCACGAACTTGGCGCGCTTCTGCATTTCATCGATCGTCGCCGCACCCACATAGCCCATAGAGGCGCGAACGCCGCCGCAGAGCTGGTGAATGATCGGCCCGATGGGGCCCTTATAGGGGACGCGTCCCTCAACGCCTTCAGGAACGAGTTTCATTTGTTCGCGTACGTCTGATTGGAAATAGCGGTCGGCGGAGCCGCGCGCCATGGCCGTTATCGAGCCCATGCCGCGATAAGATTTGTAGGATCGCCCTTGGTACAAAAAGACTTCGCCCGGCGCTTCATCGGTGCCCGCCAGCAATGAGCCAATCATCACACAGCTCGCGCCGGCGGCGAGCGCCTTGGCGATGTCGCCGGAATATTTGACGCCGCCATCGGCGATAACGGGAACGCCGGCTTTTCGCCCGGCGCGCGCTGAGTCCATAACCGCGGTTAACTGCGGCACGCCTACGCCCGCGACAACCCGCGTTGTGCATATGGAGCCTGGTCCAATACCCACCTTAATGGCGTCCGCGCCGGCCTCGATAAGTGCATTGGCCGCGTCCTCCGTCGCCACATTGCCAGCGATGACCTGCGTCGCGTTGGAGGCCCGTTTAATGCGCGCAACCTGCTCGATCACGCGATCGGAATGCCCGTGGGCGGTGTCGATGACGACGACATCGCAGCCTGCATCGATCAGCGCTTCGGCGCGGGCATAACCGTCCTCGCCAACGGTCGAGGCCGCTGCGACGCGCAATCGTCCCTCGGCGTCTTTGCAGGCATTCGGGAACTCGCGCGCCTTTTCCATATCCTTGACCGTAATAAGCCCGACGCAGCGATAGTCTTCGTCGACGACAATAACGCGCTCAATCCGGTGCCGATGAACCAGGCGCGTGACCTCTTCGCGCGTCGCGCCGGGGCGCACCGTCACCAGCTTATCCTTCGTCATCAGCTCACTGACTTTCTGCTCTGGGTCTTCCGCAAATCGCATATCCCTATTGGTCAAAATACCAACGAGTTTGCCAACGCCTTTTCCGTCGACATCTTCAACGACGGGGAAGCCGGAGATCTTTCGTTGCGCCATGATGGACTGCGCTTCAGCGAGCGTTGCGTCCGGCGGCAAGGTGAGCGGATTAACCACCATGCCGCTCTCAAAGCGTTTCACGCGACGCACATGCTCGGCTTGCTCTTCGACCGTGAGATTTCGATGGAGCACGCCAATGCCGCCATTTTGCGCCATGGAGATCGCCATTTCCGCCTCGCTCACCGTATCCATCGCCGAAGAAATGATCGGAATGTTGAGCGTGATCTCACGGGTGAGTTGCGCTGTGATATCGACCTCCGATGGGATTACTGCCGAAGGGCCCGGCTCCAGCAACACGTCATCAAATGTGAGGGCGTCGCGAATTTCCATACTACTCTCCTTCAAAACTGGGCCGGCAGGCAAAATGGCTCCGCTTCGCCTGTCTCAGCAACGCGCGCCGGGCGCTCCGCTTCTGCACAGATCGCCTCGGCGCCGCGAAGCATGCGTCCGCCGCGCCCTAAAATTTCATCGGCGAAGGCAACGATGCGTGTATTCGGAAAAGCCGTGGGCGAGGCGCGAGACAGCGCCATGGCGATCTCGCCTTCGTCCGCGGACGGGTTGTGCACACACGCTGCGATATAGGCTGTGGCCGTGGAGCGGCTGACGCCAGCCCAGCAATGCACCAAAAGAGGCGCCTCGGTGCGCCATCGTCGTATGAACTTTATGACGCCATTGACGTGCGAAGCCGCCGGCGCAACGCAATCAGGTGTTTCATCGCGCACATCGTGCACTTCTACGCGATGGTGATCGTCTTCCGCCAAAATATCGATCGTCGGAAAATCACTTCCTGGGGAAAGTAAACTGATGACATGGGCCGGCTGCACGCGCGACGCGGTTTCATGGACGCGGCTTAGCGGCGATACCCAGATATTCACGTTTTTTGCTCCCCGACGGCTGTGCCTCGAAACCCCGTTGCGACCACATATTTTTCCGCGGATTCCGGTCGGCTCGCCTTTGGCTTTGCGTGCTTCACCACCGAGAAATTCGCGCGAAGCCGCGCCAGCAAGTCGCCTTCTGCGCCGCCGGCGAACACCTTGCACACAAACGCGCCGTCGCGTGCGAGGACGTCTTCAGCAAAATCGAGCGCGGCCTCGGCCAGCGCGACAACGCGCAGATGGTCCGTTTCGCGATGCCCTGTTGTCGGCGCCGCCATATCCGACAGCACCAGATCCGCGTCGCCGCCAATCATCGTTTTGAGTTGATCCGTTGCGCCCGCATCCAAGAAATCCATCTTCAACAGGTCGACGCCCGCAATCGCTGGCATATCCAGATAATCGATACCGACGATTTTCGCCGACCGGCCGGCCCGTGCCGCGACCACCTGGCTCCACCCTCCCGGCGCGGCCCCGAGATCCGCCACTCTGGCGCCGCCTTTGATCAGTCTAAACTTGTCGTCCAATTCGATCAGCTTGAAAGCGGCGCGCGATCGCCACCCCTCCGCTTTGGC
>JBCDBM010000246.1:0-4425 GCA_039183665.1 Pseudomonadota bacterium
CGGTCAGGTTCATCAAGCGCTTTCAAACGCTCCTCAAGGCGCAACCGTGATAACGGCGTCTGCTTCTCCGAGAACAGTTTTCCCGGCGCCGGTAAGCTCGCCATGAGCATCGTGTATTTATATTGGTTCGCCATATCTTTGTGCGCATCAACAATCGGCTACTTCACAACACCTTCGAGAATAGCGCGAAACCGCGGTTGAAGATGTTGGGCTAATAACGCTGCGACCGCCGCATCGGAGAGATCGACGGTCACGTCGTCCTCGGCTAAGTAGACGCGCGCGCCGGCGGCGAACCCGTCTGTTGGCGATAGTTCAACACCCTCGCGGACAATGTCTCCGGCAACGCCGCGGACGAATGCCGTCAACGGTCCATTGTCGAGATCGCCCGCATTTTCACGGAAGTCGTTTTCGTTAAAGGCGTCCTTTGGGAGAAGAATGCTCGCTGCGCTCTGATCGCGCACCCGCTCTCCAACTTGTCGCGTCAATTCAAGGATCATCTCGCGCAACAATTTAGGATCGCTCATTTGTTCTGAAACAAGTCTCTGCAGGTCTGCACGGAACTTATTCGTCATTTGCATCTTCAAGTTCAAAATCGCATCGCGAATGGCTGCGTGCAGTGCATCTTCGCCGGCGCGTCGAAACGCATCGCTGTCATTTTTCGCTTCATCCCGCGCTGCTTGCGCATCGGCCATGGCCGCTTGCCGTATGTTCTGCGCTTCGGCTTTTGCCGCCGCGACTAGCGCTTCGCCTTCCAGGCGGCCGGCCTCGACACCGTCAGTCCGCAGTCGCTGGAGAAGTTCATTGACGCCTTTTGATGCGCCGGTTTCGAGAAGATCGTCTTTGCTCATCAGATCGCCTTATACGCCTGCCGCAATGCCGCCCGACGCTACGAGCGCAAAAACGAACGCGAAAACAGCAAATCCTTCTATGATGGCGGCGGGCGCCAAAGAGATCCCGAAGATCTCTGGCTTATCTTTGGCCGCCGCGATCGCCGACGCGCACGCTTTGCCTTGCCAAATGCCAACGTAAAGAAAGGCTATTGCCGATAGGACGCCCACGGCGAAAAGTCCGCCGGCGTTTTCGGGGGTGACGGGACGATTAAGCGTAAACATGACGACGATGCCGTAAATGACGAGCGTCGAGGGCAGCACCGACATCCCGACATATCTGCCATAGCCGCTTTCCGTATCGAGCATGGCGCCAACACTGGCCGAGCCGGCGAGCGCGCACCCCACCCCGCTGCCGATGGCGCCGAGGGCGACCGGGGCATAGATACCGGTCCAACCGAGCAAAATCATAAATTCGTTCATGCTGTTTCCATTTGTTTCTTGGCGAACGGCGTGAAGGCATAGCCCTCATCGTCGAACCCCCATTTGAAAAACTCGATGTAATTCAGGCGTAAACCGTGTACGACGCCGCTGATAATCCCCAAGGCGAGATTCAATCCGTGTCCCAATAATATTATGAGCGCCGCCGCCAGGAATCCAAGACCAGGTAAAGCCGCTTGGGCGTTGACCGCTAGTTGGTTGAATGTCACAGCGAGCGAAGCGCTTGCGAGCCCAAGCGCGAACAACCGCATATAGCTGAGCACATCGCCAAACGCCGTCATTGCCCCGGCCAACGCCTGGGCGCCGTCTAAGCCGCGCTTTATGTGGCTGCCAAAGCCCTGACCTTGAGCGAGGCTTGAAAAGAAGAATATTAATGCAACCCCAATGCAAGCGATGAACGACGATACATTCCTTATCAAGGGATCGTCGCCAAACGCGTAAATGGCATAGCCGCCGACACAAACAGCGATCCATCCGAACTTGGACAGCACATCCGGCTGCCGACGGAGAACATACGCCGAGAGTAGATTCGCGATGGTGATATGAAGAACACCGACGCCGATCGATACCTTCATCATCGTGTCGAAATCATTGATAGACAGAATGTTGATCGCTGCAAGCACCCCTCTATCAGGTGGGGCGACGCCGAAATAGCTCCCGACAAGGGCGCCGTAAAAGCACGTGCCAAGAACAATCCGCGCGGAAAGCAGTCGATAAGACCGTCCCCGCGGCGTCTTACCCAGACGTCTCCAATATAACGCCAAAATGGAGCCCAGCACTAATCCATATCCGGCGTCTGCCAAGATCATGGCGAAGAAGAACGGAAACGAAATCAACAGCATCAATGTCGGATCCCACGACCTGTAGTCCGGAACTTGATAGAACATCGATAAATCAACGCCCGATTGACGCGCCGCCGACTGGCGTAACAAAGTCGGCGGCGCGTCCCTTGGGGCGGGGGGGGAACAGGTCGTCCCAAGACCGTTAGCGATTGCAAATTCTTCGACGCGACCGGCGTCGTCCTCCGGCGTCCATCCTTGGACGAAGCAGAGATCAGCGTCGGAGTAAGACGCTTGATCTGCAGCGCGAAGGCTAGCCGCGTTAGTCACATTTGTTAGATGCGCCGAGATCAGCGAAACGAAACGTGTAAATGCAATACGCTCGGCGACGAGGTCATCAATTTCAATCTCTGCCTCGTGCAAAGCGGCTTTTAATGCGCTAAGCGGTTCAGACCCAATATGAACACGCGGGGTCGGCAAAAGATCTGGCGAAGGCTCGTTTTCCGCGAGCACCACGACATATGACGATCGGTCGTCAGTGGCGACGACAACCCAAGGATCCGTAATCTGTTTAAGCTGGCCCTTTGCCCGTCGCGGCAGCAAATAGAACCAAAATCGCAACCCCGCTTGAGGCTCTTTCTCAGGAAAGGTGATTTCACCCCATGCTTCAACATCGGCAATGCGCGCTAGGAGATAATCGCGTTTATCGTTCGCGACCCGCAAGCGCCTTTTGATATCGAGCACAGCCGCAATCGTTTCGTCGATAGAGAAATCATGCTGCGCGATAACCTGCCGGCGCTGAAACGGCGCGTCATTTAAAAACTTCAGCGCTTTGTCGATATCAGCGGTCGTTGTATCATCTGCCGGCCCCGACAGCGCATCGTTGAGCGTATTTAACTGATCTGATGTTGAGACGGGCGTGATGTGGATGCACCCCAGGTCTTGCAAACCCTCCAGTAGAATTGGCTTATCCGCAATCCGTCCGATAACAGCAATGTGTTGTACGGGCGCGATGCTCACAGAATAGTCTCCGGTGCGTAGCTGGTCGCGGCCGCGCGTTTGCGCTTTGCAAGTTTCGAACGCACGACGCCACTCACCTGCTCATCGGATAAATAGATCTTTATACGTTTTATATTTTCTTGCGTACGTGGAATGAGTACTTTTTCAAAGAGATTCACCCGTTGCCTGATCTTTTTTACGGCCTCATCCAATTTAGCGAGTCGTTGAATCTCGACATCTTTGCGAAGGTTGAGCGCAAGAGCTTCTTGAAGTTTAGCCGTAATAAAATCGACCCAATGCGGTTTGGCAAAAGGGCTATAAGGCTTTATGTCAACCTCAACCGACTCTAAAGTCGGCAATCTAACGCCAACCGTATTTTGCTCGCCGTAGTCCACTCGCCTGATTGTAACGAGCCCATCAAGCGATACGTCCGTATTCGAGAGCATCGGCGCTTCTGCGCCTAGGTCGCGCACGACCTTATCAATGGTGTCTTCCGTTTCCGCTAATGCGCGTGCTGCGCGCGCGCGTTCAGCCATGAGTTGGCGCCGTTTTAAATCAAGTGATGGGAGGAAGCGCTGATACGTTTTGAGACTCGCCGCCTCACGCGCCAGAGACGACTTATTGAGCTGTAACCTAGCCATTAGCTGCCTCCAGCGCGTCTGAATGAACGGCCGAGATTTCCGGGGTATATTCGGCATTGTTCACTTCATTTTGAGCGGCGGTGAAGTACTTATCGACGAGCTCTTGTTTGACGACCAATTCGTTTGCATCAAAACACTCGGCGAGTGTACGCCAACTCAAATCCAACGCCTCCTCCAGCGGCATTGAAACTTCTATCTGCATAAACCGTATTCGGAATAAATTTGCGAATTTCAGGAGTTTTTCGTCGTAATCGGAAAGCTCGAACGCCATCGCCTTTTTCTGTTCCGCGTCGCAGCCGTCTGCATAGAAACGGATCATCGCGTTCATAATTTGACCGTGATCCTCGCGCGTCACTACCCCGATCACGTTCTGCTTTAGCCGGGACAACGATCCAAAGGGATCAATCTGGCCGTTTTTGAGGTAGTATTGGCCCTCAGTGATGTATCCGGTGTTGTCCGGCACGGGGTGCGTGACGTCATCACCAGGCATTGTCGTCGTGGACAATATCGTGACAGATCCGCCCTTAGCGTAGTTGCATGCCTTCTCGTAGCGGCTGGCGAGCTGAGAGTAGAGGTCGCCCATATAGCCGCGGTTTGACGGCACCCGCTCCATCGAGATGCCCACCTCTTTGAGCGCATCCGCATAAGCTGTCATATCACTGAGCAGAACAAGAACGC
>JBCDBM010000247.1:0-4393 GCA_039183665.1 Pseudomonadota bacterium
GAACGCAACACAAGCAAAATGTCGATAAGACGTTGCGTTGTGACGTCCTCGCCCAGCTCAATCGCCACGATCCCATCACTCTGGGACAACTCTTCATTCAGGCTCGATGCAAGCACGGCTTCAGCAACTGACCGACCATTTAACTGAAGCTCATCGGACAAAATAAGCAGCGGTATTACATTCGGCGCTTCACCGCCCCCGCCTTCTTGCGCGCTGGAGACGAACTCTATTTCGGCTTGCCGCGAGAAGGTTGAGGCAAGCATAAAAAACAACAGGAGTAGGAAGATCACATCAATGAGGGACGTGATCGAAGCGCCGCGGCGTCTTTTTTTTGTTCTAAGCGCCATCCTTGGCGGATCCCGCAGGCGTTGCCAATGTCGCAAAGGCGTATTCGGCGAAGGCGCGTTCCGTGTCGACGCGCGCTTCAAACCATGACAAAGCGATAGATGTGGGCATCGCAACGCTTAAGCCCGCAGCCGTCGTCATCAGCGCGACCCAAATCCCGCCAGCCAGATCCGATGGGTCAACTTGCGAGCCAGCCTCTTGAAGCGCTTGGAATGCTTCAATCATGCCAATAACGGTGCCCAGGAGCCCCAATAGTGGCGCAAGCTGCGCGACCGTATCGAGAATGCGGAAGCCGCCCTCTAGCGCTGCAAAACGCTTCTCAGCCTCGGACTCAAGACGTTGATTAAAACTCGGACGAACACGCAGTTTCATCCCCATTTTGACGACGGGGGCTAAAAAATGACTTGAGCGGCTAAGTGCGTCGGCGGCGGCTTTTTCATCGCCCGCGTCAAGATAATCCAGTGCTTCCTGAAGACGCTTGCGACGCCCGACACCCTGGAGTTGATACTGACCGATTTTCAATAAAATCAAGGCGCCAGTCAGTACCGAGACAATCAAGAGGATGACAAGGACCGGCCCGCCAAACTCTGCTAGCTGAACGATAGGCGCAAACCATGACCGATCTTCAGACACTTAACTGATCCCCCCGCCCCTGCTTAAGCGATTCCTGGCGCCAGCGCTTTATCTCAAACTAGGTTTAGAAAAAGACGTTTGAGATTGTAACTTTGAAGTTCCGACCTGGTGCAGGACGCGTCGAGAGCAGCGGCTGGTATTGCTCGTTGAACGCGTTCTCCAACCCGAACCGAATTTGCAATCCGGCGAGCGGCCCCTCTGGCAAAGTCGCCGTTGCGCGGAAGTTAGCGACTGTGAACGAGTCCGCTGTATCCCTTTCAAAGGCAGTCACGACTTCGGCGCTTAGATCCAGAAAATCTTCAACGCGCTGCCCGAGCGTGGCTTGCACCGTGTTTTGCGTGAGGTTGCGCCAATCGACTTCGGCGCCGGTGAAAGAAATCTCCGTACCACTGACAATATTGGCGTTCAAATCCACATAGGTGCCGCTGGCTAGGCCGAGCGAGGCCTCGATTTCAAAACCATCGAGTTCAACGCGATCTAGGCTACCCGAAGAGTAAGTCGTGATGTCGTCCAGCTCCGTGTTGTAATAGTTCAGCTTCAGAGCCGCCGCATTACCCTCTCCTAAGAAGCCGCCGAAGACGTCGTACGAAAAACCACCCTCAAAAGTTTCAGCTTTCTCCGAAACGTCAATTAGGCGCGTGCCATTAATCTCGGTCGAACTTTCCAAATCATCCAAGATCGGAAGATTTTCCGTTTGCGCCCAGCTGCCGAACACAGCCAAGCCTGGTTGGATTTCGTAACGCGCGGAGACGCCGCCCATAAACGCATCGCTGTTCAAGGAGACTTCAGCTTCATTCGCCGAGCCGTTGAAGATCGTCGCGTCGATTTGCGAGGTTTCATAACGAACCGCGGGGGTAATTGTCAGCGCATCGAAGACCGTCAACTCGTCAATTACAAAGAACGCGAATCGATCATCATTCCCACCCGGCGCAGCGCTGGCGTCTTTCCTGTCTCTCCGCAGAAATTCTGTTCCGTATCTCAGATTATGCGTGACAGGGCCTGTTTCGAGGTAGGACCCGTTCTTGATCGTCAATTTATAATTCTCATACTGATGATCGGCATTGACCGTACCAAACCCGAACTCGCCGCCGAATGGCGAACTGAACGGAATATAGGTTTGATCAATTTTCTGATTCGAGTAAGTGAACTGGACTTCCAAATCGATGAGGTCGTTGTCAATCGGCGCGTAGGCGTATGTTAGAGACGCGACCTGGGTTTTGATGTCGCGGTCTACATTGCCAAATATGTCCGTTGACGTGATGAACGTGTCGTATGGCACGTCGCGTTCTTGTGTGTCTGTCTGCGTGAAGCTAGCCGTAATACTTCGAGCGCGGTCTTGTCCAAAAGAGTATTTTGCTTTGACCAAGAAAGAGGGAAGTTCGAAGGCGCTGTTGCCAATCGTATTGCCATCGCCGTCGTTCTGAGACGATTGTTCCCGGTAGGTAAAGTTACCCAGAATTTCGATGCCCTCGTCTGGCTGAATAGCCAGTGTTGAGGATGTATTGAAACCGGCGTTGTTTGTTGTCGCGCCAAGGGTTTGCGCAAGTTTAAAACCGTTCTCGCCGCCTGTAAGATCCGACGCGTCAATCGTTTCCAAACGAACGACGCCGCCGACGATGCCTGATCCGTATTCGAAGCTTCCAACCGTGCCACGCGATACGGTCACCGTCTTGTAGAGATACGGATCCGTAAATAGCTGCGTTCCGATTCGGTAGATTTCTTCCGCGCCGGTCGTCGCCCCGTCCACGAGGATGGCAACCTTTTGGTCCGTGCCGTAAATGCTGTTGGCGCCGAAGCCGCGAATATTGATACCCGAACCCGACGGCGTGGAGCCGTTGACAAGCGTCACGCCCGGAACCGAGTCGATGAGCTCCGCGACCGTGCCAGCTTGCCGATCGTCAATCTCTTCTTTGTCGATAACCGTAATCGCCGCCGCCGTATCTGTTTGAACGGCGCGCTTACTTTCACCAAGCGTAATGGTGCCGATGAATTCGCCATCGCCGCCATCTTGCGCAAAAGCGTGTGCGCTTAAGGCGAACGCAATCGTCATCGTGCTTGCGCCTAAACGTTTGAAATTAAGCGTATTGTTCATTTTAGATCCCCATTACCTGACACTCGTCTCGCGCCCGCGGCGCATGAGAATGACACTGACTCGCATTAGCAACGCCTTGCTTATTCCCCAGGCTAGAGGATGTCAATGAGAATCAGTTGCAATTAAGATACGCTGATTTGCAAAATGACCGCCGCCCGCAGGGCCAGGCTACCGACAAACACGCGCAATAAAAATGGCCAGCATTTTCGCATGCTGGCCTGGATCGGATTAAGCTAAATGCGCACTTGGTGCGCTGCTCATTTGAACATAAATGCCCGTGAGCGATACCAAACTAGACGCCGGCGGGTCTTCCTGACGCTCGCTTTAGTTTTCCCCGGCGTCATCTTCCGCGTCATCGTCAGTATCAACATTATCTGCTTCGCGCTCGAAAACAGGCTCAGGATCCGCCTCATCAACAACGCCGTCCTCGTTGGTATCGAAACCTGTAAACATGCGCTCGCCCGAAGCATTGAATTCTTCTTCGGACATTTCTTCACTGTCATCGGAGTCTAAAACGCCAAATCGAACGTAGGTTTGATCAATGGCCGCTTTCCTTCGATCAGCTAACTGCTGGTCCAGGCGACCCTCATATTCAGCCACGTACTCTTCGACAACCACGACGCCGTCACCGTCAGCATCTTTCAAGTCGTAACTTTCCGCACGCTCGCCATCGAACTCCGCACGTGTGACAACGCCATCGCCGTCCACGTCATACGTCCCCATAAAACCGTTCTTTGAGTGCGCGCCAGTGCGCTGGGGGCAGTTGCACTCATCATCTTCATCGTCGGTATCATCCGCGGCTGATATTTCCGCCGCTGCGACCGCGTCATCACCCGCGCCAGAAGCAAAGAACTGCCCCTTGGTAATATCATCTAGGCTCGGAAGGCCAGGCCCCGCCGAGTCATATGCTGTCGCTGCTGCGACCCCTAAAACTAACGTGAATAGTGTTTTGATCACCCCGCCCATATCTTTCTCCTTTATACTGAGCGCCCACCCAAACCGCCTTTTACGGGCGGCAATTTTTTAAGAATTTGCTAGCGAATGACTTCAAATGTCAGCGACGTCGTGTAGCTGCGAAAGGGCGTGTCAGCGCCGTCGGGCGCCGCTGCTCTGTGCCGGGTCATAATCAAATAGACGCCCGGATCTTCGAACTCGAGCGCGACTGCGCCATCATCTTCAGTGGTCACGGATACGCTGAAGGCCGGCTCCTCATAGGCGCCCCCCGCCCGATACAAGGTCATATTGTGACCGGCGAGCGGCTCGCCATTGAACATCAGTTTAAATTCAAATTCCTCATCCAGATAAATCTCACTCGGATGGGTA
>JBCDBM010000248.1:0-4354 GCA_039183665.1 Pseudomonadota bacterium
CGTCAGGTTGGTCCGGCGCGAATGGCGGCAATCTTGAATTATGGGACTCAAAGGTTGCAACCCGTAAAGAAATCGTATCGGCGTTTAATAGGCTTGTGGTGATGGAGACAAATAACTCATCTTGGCATTCGGTTAATCCGGTAACCGCGGACGCGCCACGGCGATGTATCAGTAATTATTATTTCAGTCCGGACTCGCCGAATGGCAAAACATATTATCATGTTACCTCGTTTCTGGGACGACCCGAGCAACCGCTTCGTCGGCTTGTGGGCAGGTTTGACAGCGCCGCGCGCCAAACAATCGCGTCTGTTTCAGGTGTCTCACGCGGCAAACACTTAGCGCGCGACGAGCAGCATAAAACCGTATCAGGAAAAAATGTTGATCAGTGAGGTGACGCTATGAATAAGAACATCGTTGTCACCGGCGGGGCGGGGTATATCGGCAGCCATGTCAGCGTCGAGCTTTTGCGCGCTGGCTGCAATATTCTCATTATTGATGATTTCTCCAACTCACACCCCGAAGCGGTGCGGCGCATTGGCGAGCTAGCGCCGGAGGGCCGCGTGGAGCTTCTCGAATGCGACCTCGCAGACGCCGCCTCTGCCGAAGGCGTTGTCAACGCCGTTCAAGACTTTAAAGCTGATGGCGCGGTGCATTTGGCCGGGCTTAAAGCCGTCGGCGAGTCCGTTGCAGAACCCGCGCGCTATTATCGCGTGAATATCGGCTCCGCCTTAACGCTCATACGCGCTCTTGAAGAAGCAGATGCAAAACTGTTGGTATTCTCATCCTCTGCGACGGTCTATGGCGAACTCAATGAAAACCCCGTGAAGGAAAATGGCAACACGGGCGCCACAAACCCCTATGGCCGCACCAAGTTGTTTATTGAAGAAATTCTCAAAGATATGGCGCGTTCGGATGATAGCTGGAAGATCACCAATCTACGCTATTTCAACCCGGTCGGCGCGGACCCGTCAGGCCGCATTGGCGAGGACCCCCATGGCGTTCCGAACAACCTATTTCCGTTCATCGCCCAGGTCGCCGTCGGGCGCCGCGAAAAGCTCGCCGTCTTCGGCGACGATTACGACACGCCCGATGGAACCGGCGTGCGCGATTATATTCACGTCTCAGACCTGGCGCGCGGTCATGTAGCGGCTGTCAAACACCTAGACGATCTTCAAAAGGGCGGCGCATTCGACGTTAATCTCGGCACAGGCAATGGAAGCTCAGTCTTGGAGGCCATTGGCGCATTCCAGCGCGCGTCAAACCGCGAGATCAAATATGATATCGTCGCGCGACGAGACGGCGATGTGGCGGAGATTTACGCCGATGCCGATTTAGCCCGTGATCTTTATGGCTGGTCCGCTGAAAGGAACCTAGACGATATGTGCACAGATCATTGGCGGTGGCAAAACGGTAATCCGAACGGATACAAGCCGTAAATCGCGCTTCAACTAAGCAGCATGGTCTGCAAATTGACCGTAGCGCCGATATTTCACCATATAGCTTGGCACAATTGTCTCGATCGAGTTCGCCTCAGATGTCAGCTCGCTCAACACACCGACTGAACCGCTCGTATCCACGACATTATCCCTCTTTAACAGCCGGACTTGGTCCCGCGTTAAGGGCGGATCAACAAAGGGCGCCTTCCCCGCAAACTCTCCGACCAAACCGATGCCCCAGGCCGCCGGAAAGGGAAGCGGAACAAGCGCATGATCGCGGCCTGTTTGCGCGATGATGAATTCCAACAGCTCTTTGAACGTGTAGATTGAGGGGCCGCCCAACTCGTAGATCCTGCCCCGCGCGTCTTTCGATTCGAGCGCGCCAAGCACAGCGTCTGCCACGTCGTCCACATATACGGGCTGAAAACGCGTCGTCCCGCCGCCGATGAGCGGCATAGGCGCAAAGGGCGGTAAATTAGACGCCATGGCGCCGAACCGATTGAAAAAATCATCCTCTGGGCCGAACACGATCGAGGGACGCAAGATCGTCGCTGTTGGGATCGCCGCTGTTACCGCGTTCTCGCCCTGGGCTTTCGAGCGCGCGTACAGGCTCTCGCTTTGCGCATCCGCGCCAATTGCCGAAATATGGACGAAACGCTCGACGCCCGCCTCGGCAGCAAGCTGCGCAATACTCGCCGCGCCCTCGGCCTGCACGGCGTTAAAGCTCTGTGAGCCTGTTTGAAAGAGGATCCCAACCGCGTTGATAACCGCATCCGCGCCTTCCATTGCAGCGGCGATTGACGGTTTGTGACGAATGTTCACCTGGCGCAGATCAACCTGGCCGACCGCGCCCATGGGACGCAAAAACTGCGCGTGATGAGGCCGGCGCACCGCCACCCGCACGCGCCAGCCGCGCTTTGCAAGCTCGCGCACCACATGCCGACCGACGAATCCGGATCCGCCAAAAACTACCGCCAGTTCGCCAGCCATACGATGCGCCTCCGCTCACCTTCAAAGGGTGCGGGCGGCTGCCCGCGTCACCCTCGCCTATCCGAATTTCCGGGTCGCGACAACGGTTTAGAGTCGCGCAAAGGAAACGCACTAAATGCGCAAAGTCCGTCGTGATTGACACCCCAGGCGCCAATGCGTAAGCCGGCGCTCCCGCTTAATGCCGTGCCCAGGTGGCGGAATTGGTAGACGCGCTGGCTTCAGGTGCCAGTGGCCTTACGGTCGTGGAAGTTCGAGTCTTCTCCTGGGCACCAAAAGTTCACATAAGCCTATGCTTTTACAGTCGTTTTACTGATAGCGCGCGAGACCACCGTTTGGCCCGTCGGTCGGTTAACACCGGCGCTTTACCTAGGATGCGGACAATGTCCTGCGCACTGCCGCGGGGCTCGCTTCAGGGACTGCGCTCTTCGCTATCGCGCCAGCGAACCCCATAGCAAAAAGACCTACAACAGCGTCGCCAGCGAACTCGTTTGCGCATCGACCCCCATCGTGGTCGGCAATGATGACGCGGCGTTCTCGACCGAGATCGCGGAGCTTGATTGATCAACGCCCTTGCGCAGTGATGTGCGCTAGCCTCGCTCCGTTGACGATACCTCTTGATGATCAACCGCACGCTTAATGGGGCGTGTAATGATGATAGCTACGACGCTTGCGAGCACTTTGTCGTCGGCGCCGTGTGACATTTTGTTTGCGAGACCGGATATACTCGGGTCTCATGCACTCAACCGTCATCGGCGTCATGAGAAACAGAGAATAGCCTTCAGAACAGCAAATTTACGCGGACTTTCCGTTCTCTCGTTTTGCACCATCGAAACCCGGATCTGGCTTCTAGAAGTTGGGGCCTCCTAAAAGGCGCCCATGCGTTGCTCAAAAAATGCAAAACGTTCGCGCAACATAAACTGGATTTGAAGTGCGCAGCCAATAGTGGGCGGCGAGAACAGAAAGTTCGAGCCTGAAGCTGCGCAATTGATTGGCAGTGCGCACTCAAAAGTGGTGGGCGGTGACGGGTTCGAACCGCCGACCTACTGGGTGTAAACCAGCCGCTCTTCCAGCTGAGCTAACCGCCCGGTTCGCAACAAACGAGAGCCGTGTCCTAGCGCGCCGGCTTGCGCGCTTCAAGTGGCCTGCGGTGCGACGCGCAAAAAAACGCCGCGGGCGCGAAAGGTGTCGAGCACGCGGCGATTGAGAGTGCTGGCCGAAACAGGGCGGACCCGAATTCAAGGCGTCCTTCAGGCCCTTGCCGGCTGAGAATTTCGGCTGAATGGAAGCCGGGATTTGGATCGGCTCACCAGTGCGCGGGTTGCGCCCTTCGCGCGCGGCGCGCTTAGCGGCGGAAAAGGTGCCAAAGCCGACAAGCCGCACGTCATCGCCGGAACGCAACGCGTTGGTGATCGCGTCGAACACCGCGTCCACCGCCCGCGCGGCTTCCGCTTTGTTCATGTCGGCCATATCGGCAACCTTGTCGATAAATTCGTTCTTATTCATTCCTCCGCCCTTTCTGGTGTGTTGCTTGGGAGTGAGAGAATTCGACCTCTGCCGTCGGTTATCGCGCGCATTGCATGCGCTCGCCAAGCGAAAATGGCTTATTTACTGGGATTGCTTTCCACAATCACCTTAACTTATTGTTTCTGCTTACTTTTTTATTGGGATTGTGCGTGTGCGGAATCCCAAATGACGTACTCATAATCGATGCTGCGATCGATAAGTTCGCGCCATACTGGCTCAGCGATTCGTTCTTGAAGCCCGCAACGCCCCGCTTCCGCAACAACTTTGCGAACAACATCGTCGATCCGCGCTTGATTATGCACATCCTCCCGGCGCGGTTTAATCCGCCCGGCGGCCTCAATATACGATTGTCTTTGTGCGATTAATCGAACGAGCTGCTTGTCAATTTGGTCAATACCTAAACG
>JBCDBM010000249.1:0-4275 GCA_039183665.1 Pseudomonadota bacterium
CTGTGGATGATTTTTCTGGGGCTTACGGTCATCGGCGCGGGATCAATTTTCTATTTTCAGCCCGTGACGCGTCAGGGCGCTTTTGCGCAGGGCTTCGGTCTTCTTGCGGTGTTGGTCACCGCCTTGCCGGGTGACTTATCAAGCGGCATTGAGGCTATGGGCGTCATGGATGCGGAATTGGAGCCTCTTGAGGCGATTGACGACGCACCGGTCGAGACGATCACAGAGGCGAAGCTGTCAAACCCTTTAAACGCCGGAACGACCGTTCAGGCGGAGCGCCCGCCGCAGATTTATCAAGCTGCGGACACTAGATCCAAACCGAAATACAATGTCACCTTGACCATCAATTTCCCCAACGGCCTGCCGGCCGACGTGGACACGCTTGTGCGCGGTGATCGGATCCGCGGCCGCCTTCACAACGAAACCACCAGCCAAACCTATAATCTTTTCAAAACAGCGGGCGGCACCGTTACGCCCAATGGAAATCAATTGGTCATCCGTGCTGGCGTGCCTGCGGAATTGTCGAATGGCCGAGGCCGCGGGACGCGCACCACGCGTCTTTGGGTTCGCATCGAAACAGAAGGCTATACGATTTACGAGAATAGCTACGAGGCGACGCTTGGGCGTGCGGTTAACTGGACTGTTGATATGAAACCGTCGCGTACGCCGCTCTTCGTTCAGAGGCTTCGCAAATCATATTGGTTCTGATTTTCGGCTCGGACGAAACCGGTATCCAAACTTCGGGATTCACGGCCGTCAATGCGCGCGTCGCAATGGTCGACTTTCCTTGACTTCGCCAAAAACTACCCAGTATTGACGGGGGTTGGAGCGGCGCCTAGCGGGTAGGTCGACGCGACCCATGGAATCATCGCGGTCTGTCGTTCAGACCCTATCGATTGACGGATCGAACAAATCCGCCGTGTGATAATATCCCGGCGTGGTGAAGGTACGAGTATGGCGAAAATTATTGTTCTTGGCGGCGACGGATTTTGCGGTTGGCCGACTAGTCTTTACCTCTCTCAACGGGGTCACGACGTCTTTATCGTCGACAATTTATCGCGCCGAAAAATTGATATTGAGCTTGAGGTCGACTCGCTAACGCCCATTCGCCCCTTGGGCGAACGACTAGCGGTTTGGAAAGAACTGACCGGCAACGAAATCCAATATGAGAACTTTACGGTCGGCAAAAACTACGTGCGCTTGTTGCAACTGATCAACGAATTCGAACCAGACGCGATCATACACTTCGCCGAACAACGCGCCGCGCCCTATTCGATGAAATCGTCATGGCACAAGCGCTATACAGTTTCCAACAATTTGAACGCCACGAACGATCTCCTAGCCGCAATTGTTGAATCACAAAAAGACGTACACGTTATTCATTTGGGCACCATGGGCGTCTATGGTTACGGCACTGCAGGGATGAAAATTCCGGAAGGGTATCTCACCGTCAAAGTCGATACGGACAATGGACAGGTGGAAAGCGAAATTTTGTATCCCGCTAATCCCGGTTCCATTTATCACATGACGAAAACGCAGGACCAATTACTGTTTTTCTTTTACAATAAGAATGACCAGGTCCGCATTACTGACCTTCATCAAGGGATCGTCTGGGGAACGCAAACAGAAGAGACGGCGATCGACCCCCGTCTCATCAATCGCTTCGACTATGACGGCGATTATGGCACCGTTCTAAATCGGTTCTTGATGCAAGCGGCTGTTGGCTATCCAATGACCGTACACGGAACAGGGGGACAGACGCGCGCTTTCATCCATATTCAGGATACGTGCCGCTGTATCGAATTGGCGCTTGAGAACCCACCGCAAAAAGGCGAGCGCGTGAACATCTTGAACCAGATGACCGAGACGCATCGCGTGCGGGATTTGGCGAAGATCATTTCGGACTTCACGGGCGCAGAAATATCGATGGTGTCGAACCCGCGCAACGAAGCGGATGAAAACGATCTCCACGTGAGTAATGAGCGCTTCTTGGGGCTCGGCCTTGAGCCGATAACGCTAAGCCAGGGCTTGATGGCCGAAGTCCAAACCATCGCCCAAAAATATGCGGATAGGTGTGATCGGACCAAGATACCTTGCGTGTCTATGTGGCGGTAATGCCGCCCAGAGCGACCGTTCGCTCACAATAAGAGATCAACCCCTGGTAATCCGGTCGCGAATTCTGGCTCGGCAAATACGGTCAGTTGCAACCGTATTTTTCGCTAATGGCGACCGCGCAACGGACATAACGACCTTCATTCATTGACACGATGAGCGGTGTATCTGACCGTTGAGTGTGCGAGAATTCGGAGGGTTCCAGGTCGCAAAGCGTTAGATATCGAATCCACCGCGCATCAAAATATAGTGAAAACATTCAATTTGTGTAAGCACACGATATCGGTCTAGAATGCCCTCAAGCCCGATATACGATAGGGAGGGGCGAAGATGATGGTACGCGTCATTGCGGTAGTCGCCGGATTGGTCGCGCTTTTCGGCGCGGCAAAAGCTGAATCTGGCAGCGATCCAAAAATGTTGCGCTTGGTTGACCGCCTTGATCGACCAGACGCGGGCTACTGCGTGGATATTCCAGGCGCCGTTGAGTTTGGCTTGGCGACTGATGTCCCGATTTTCGTGCACAACTGTAAGCCGACATTCGCGGCCGACAGCGCGATGGTTATGACGGGCGACGGTGAGCTTACTTTTCCTGAACTCGATCTTTGCGTTACGGCCGCTGCTGTAAATTCCAATATCGTGCCGGGCGCGGCGACGCTGGCGCAGACCTGCGGTGAAGCGCATCCGTTTTTAGGAAAAGCAGAGATGCTGCAGAAATTCGTTCATCGCGATGATGGGCGGATGGAGCTCGCGGAAACAGAGTTGTGCTTAGCCGTCGGCCCTGCTTCGGCAGCCACGTTCAGCCCGACAGATAATTGGCGTGCCCTGTTTTTAAGCGATTGTTCTGCGGTGGCGCCTGAATACTCCGTCTGGGAGTTTTTCACGCCATCTTGATTACATTGCTGGGGTTACTTCCTCTAGTATGCTGACATTGAACGAAAAAATGCGAATGCTGATGTTTCAAAAAGCTGTCTTCAAAAATCATGTCGAAACGGGCGAGGGAGTCCAGACCCTGATGCGCATAGCTGTTGCGATCGCGGCGGCTGCGGTCTTCTTCACGGCTTCGGCTCGGGCAGAGATTGTCCGCACAGAAAATGTCGAGGCGGAACTCATATCTGCACGCTCCAGCATTGCGCCTGGCGAGACAATATACATCGCGCTGCGCAAGAAAATTCGGGACCATTGGCATACCTATTGGCGCAACGCCGGCGATTCCGGAGAGCCGACAGAAATCTACTGGGACATGCCTGAGGGGTTCTCAGCGAGCGGGTTCGAATGGCCGCTGCCCAAATCCCTGACTGTCGGCGGCATCATTACAAGTTACGGCTATGAGGGAGACCTCGTGTTGCCACTGGCGATTACGGCGCCAGCGGATATGCCTGTCGGCGCGCCGGTCACCTTAACAGCAGACGCGACGTGGCTAGTTTGCGAAGAGGTTTGCATTCCAGAGGAAGCGCAGCTTTCGCTGACGCTCCCGACCGCGAGTGAGCCCGGTGCGCCAGATCCCACTTGGGGAGAGGCGATAACACAGACGCTCGCGGATATTCCGCGCCCTGCCGGTTTTGCGTCAACCATTTCTCGTGCGGGAGAGTTTGTTCGGGTCTCCGTGACCGATGCGGCTATTGCTTCGGCCATCGCTGAAAACGCATTTCGCGCCGCCCATTTCTTCCCATTTGAAGACGACGCGATCGACCACAATGCCGAACAAATGGTATCACTTGGCGCGCTTGGTCTATCGCTTGATATTACGCCATCTTTCGGGTTGCGCGATGAGTTGCGGCCCACACCAGGCGTGCTTGCGTTCGAAACTTTGCGCGACGGCGCTTGGACTAGCATGGGCGTGGAAATAGACGCCGCCCCGGCTGCAACACCAGCGGAAGTCCTTGATATAGGCGCGACAGGAAGCGCGCTGGCGACCAGCGCCGGCGGAGGCTTTTTCTCTGGAGGCGGCGGCGTTTTCGGCTACCTCGTCGGCGCGTTTATTGGGGGGCTCATCCTCAATTTAATGCCGTGCGTCTTTCCGGTGTTATTCATCAAAGCACTCGGGTTTGTGCAGCATGCCCATGGCTCTTCTGGCGAAGTCCGTCGCCATGGTCTCATGTTCCTGGCGGGCGTGCTCGGCTCATTCGCCCTGATTGGCGCCGTTCTGGTGGGGCTCAAAGCAGC
>JBCDBM010000250.1:0-4227 GCA_039183665.1 Pseudomonadota bacterium
CGTTGATGAGAATATGGGTGAGGCGGCGAGAGCTCATGCATCAGAGTGGGGCAAGGACTTTTCCGACAGGGCGTTGATTGCGACCGGCGGCGCGGCCCCGCTTCATGCAGCGCGTCTCGGTGAGAAGCTTGGGATCAAGACGGTTATCATCCCTAAAGACGCCGGTGTCGGCTCTGCGATTGGCTTTTTGTTGGCGCCCATATCATTTGAAGTCGTCCGCAGCCGGTTCATGTCGCTTGGGGCGTTCGATGCAACCCTCGCACGCACCATTTTTGACGATTTGGAAAGCGAGGCGGACACCGTGGTGAGCGCTGCGGCGCCAAAAGCGTCAAAGCGCGCCTTGCGCCAAGCGCACATGCGTTATCGCGGCCAGGGCTATGAGATCGCCGTCGACATGCCGGCGTCATTTGTCGGCGCAGATGGCGTTTCCAGCATCCGCGCTGCATTCGAGGATGCGTATCGACAGCTTTACGGGCGGGTCATTCCAGACATTGACATCGAAATCCTCACCTGGACGCTGCGGCTCACGGCGGATACGCCGTCGATTACGCTGGGCGCAGATCACGATCTGTACACTGAAGGTCTGCAGTCGTCAACGCAGCGGGTTTTCGACGCTCATCGCGGCGCGCGCATGGACACGGCGGTTTGGGAGCGGAGCGCTTTAGACGTGAGCACCGTTATCGAAGGACCGGCTCTTATTCTTGAAGATCAAACAACCAGCGTCGTGTCGTCGATCTACAGAGCAAAAATTGGGGCGGGCGGTCATATCATCATGGAATCACGAGAGCCCTATAATGCGTGAAAACGCAAATACTGCGCCGACTGGTATTGATGCGATCCGCCTTCAGATCATGTGGAGCCGACTGCTCGCTATCGTTGAAGAGCAAGCACAAATTTTGGTTCGCACCGCTTTCTCGCCAACGGTAAGGGAGGCGGGGGACTTATCTGCGGGTATATTCGATACGCAAGGGCGTATGTTGGCGCAAGCCGTGACGGGAACGCCGGGCCACGTGAACGCGATGGCGGCCTCGGTTGGCGCTTTTCTTAACGTGTTTCCCATCGATACGCTGCGCGAGGGGGATGTGCTGGTCACCAACGATCCCTGGCTCGGCACCGGCCATCTCAATGATTTTACGGTGGTGACGCCCACATTTCGCGAGGGCGCGTGTGTGGCGTTGTTCGCGGCGACGACGCATATCGCCGATGTTGGGGGGTTGGGTTTTGGCCCAGAGGGGCGCCAAGTTTTCGAAGAAGGCCTGGCCATTCCAATTATGCGCCTGTTTCAGGGCGGTGCGCTCAATGACTCGCTCGTGCAAATTCTGAAGGCCAATGTGCGCGACCCGTTAGCGGCGGAAGGCGACCTTTACTCCCTTGCGGCCTGCAATGAAAAAGGCGGCGCCCGCCTAATCAGTATGATGGATGAATTCGGTCTCTCGTCGCTAGATGTCGTCGCGTCGATGATCATTGAAAACTCTCGCGCTGCGATGATCGAGGAGATCAAAGCCATTCCCCCCGGCGTTTTTGACAACGCCATGCGCATTGACGGCTATGACGAGCCTGTGGATTTGATTTGTCGCGTTACGATATCGGATGACGGCGTTGACGTGGACTTTACGGGTACGTCGGGCGTGAGTCCCAGAGGCATCAACGTGCCGTTGAGCTATGCCCAAGCCTACGCATCTTTCGGTGTGCGATGCATTATTGGGAATGAAATCCCCAATAATGCAGGTTCTTTAAGCGTCGTCCGCGTGAGCGCACCTGACGGCTGTATTCTCAATCCGCGCCGGCCAGCTGCCGTTTCAGCGCGCCATGCGGTTGGTCAAATGTTGCCCGATGTCGTGTTCGGATGTCTCAAAAAGGCGGGACTCGAAACACCGGCCGAAGGGACATCATGCCTTTTCGGGCCGGTGTTTTTGGGCGGTGAGGGCTCGGCGCCCGGCGCTTCAGGCGCGCCCTTCGTCATCAATCCATTTTACAATGGCGGCACGGGCGCCCGCCTCGGCAAGGATGGATTGTCAACGACGGCGTTTCCGTCTGGCGTCAAAATTACGCCGACAGAGATCAATGAATCAACTGCGCCGCTCATAATCTGGCGCAAAGAGTATCGGCCGGGCTCGGCGGGGGACGGTGAGTTTCGCGGCGGGTTCGGCCAAATTTTGGAATTCTCCCATGCGGACAATGAGCCCTTTGTTGTTTCAAAGATGTTCGACCGGATCCATCATCCGCCCCGCGGTCGAGATGGCGGCGAACCGGGGCTGCCAGGGAAAGTCTACTTGAAAAATGACGACACACTCTCCGGTATGGGCCGTTCGCTTATCCCCGCCGGCGGGCGTTTGGTTATCGAAACGCCGGGCGGCGGTGGGGTGGGTGACCCGCAACGCCGTTCAAAGTCCGCGCGTGCGAGGGATGCTAAGAATGGTCTGTATTGAGAATACCCCTTCAGCGCTGCGCGCGAAGATTGAAACCTACGCCGGAACGATTTGAAAAATGTCGCCGCCAATCGTCAGGATGAAAAGGTTGCCTGCGTTGTCTTCGCCGAAACTGACGATTGACCCCAACGATCCGGCATCGGGCGCCAAGACGTCTGTTTCAAGTATGAATTCATCTGATGGCAGCGTTTCGCCTTGCGTGAGTTCTGAAACCGGAACGGACCAGACATTATTGGAAATGAAATCCGCGAAGAAATACCGCCCCACTAACTCAGCGATTGGACCGCGATAGACATAACCACCGGTAATGGAGCTGCCTTGTCGGGGGCCAGGGCCATGAGTGTATTCGAGAACCGGCGGCGTGAAGGATGGGCTATCGGCTCCTTGTTCTGTCGCGGTGCCCTCGCGCAGCGGCCATCCATAATTGCGTCCGCTGAGATCGCCGCTGGCGAGGAGATCAACTTCTTCAATGTCACCCTCGCCAACATCGGCGATGCAAAGATCACCAGTCACACTGTCGATACTAGAGCGATACGGATTGCGAAAGCCATAGGCTAAGATTTCATCAGCTCCAGCGACGCCAACAAAGGGATTTCCTGCGGGGACAGCATAGTTGCGGTTTGCGTCGCCCGGAAAATCGTCGGAAGACGGATCGATCCGAAGCACGGCGCCGAGCAACGTGTCTAGATCTTGGCCATTTCCGAAAGGGTCGCCGCTGCCGCCGCCATCGCCGAAGGCAATGTAGAGAAATCCATCAGCGCCAAATCCAATCCAGCCGCCATTGTGGTTTCCCGCCGGCTGCGCCTGTGTAAGAATAATCAGCGCACTCGATGGATCAGCAATATCAGCATCAATGGACGAGCGTGTATACCGTCTGATTTCCGAATCGCCGCTGTTGTTTGTAACGTGCACATAGATATGGCCGCTCGTTACATAATCAGGTGCGGGCGTAAAACCGATGAGCCCCCCTTCGCCGGCCGTGCCGACAGACGCCGCGATATCCAGAAATGGCGTCGGATCGACCGCGCCCGTTGCTGGGTCAAGCAATCGAATAACGCCTTCCCGTTCGGTTACAAATACGTCTGACTCTCCGGGCCGTCCCTGCAGAAACAATGGTGCGGCGAGCCCGGAGGCGATGCGCGTTAAACGATACCCCTCAGCCCCGTCTGTTATCGTAACCTCGACATCAAGCGTTGTGCTGTTCGTTCCGTCTGTGACATTGATGGTGATCGCATAAACATTGTCGAGATCGGCGTCGCGCGGGCGTTCGAAATTCGCGGGTTGTAGAAGTGAAAGCGCGCCCGCCGAACTGATCGTAAATAGCGAGGCATCAGCGCCACCGCTAATCGAAAAGGTGAGCGCATCCCCATTCGGATCGGTCGCGGTCGCAGTGTAAATAACGCCGCTCGTATCTTCCGCAACGCTCGCCGTTGAACCGGAGGTAAATGATGGCGCGCCGCCGGGGGAGGGCGCTGGCGCCGAGTCTTCCGTATCCGAACAAGCGGAGACGACTAGGAAAGATAAGATGATCGCAAAATTCGGCTTAAACACGGTGCTTCGCCTTTCCGTCCTAAATGGGCTATTTTTGCCTTATTCTACTTCGTGCCGCGGGCGTAGCCTAATTGCATTTCCTTGAGGTTACGGTGTCAGCGCAAAAGCTGTGGAGCGGCTCCGCGATTCGCGCGCGCCGTTAACGGAGGACCAAAGAACACTCAATTGAGTTTCGAACTTCTTATTTTAGTCGATTGATTTTGCCTATCTTTCGACGAAGACGGCGATGCACCATGGTGTATCGCCC
>JBCDBM010000251.1:0-4219 GCA_039183665.1 Pseudomonadota bacterium
CGCCAGTTTATCTTGATACGTAATAAACTGTTCTTGGAGAGACAGCAGATAATCGCCCGCACCGGGCGCTGCAGCTTCGGTTTTCTTATCGCCAAATTTTTTACGGGGGTCTCCGGCCGCGGTTAAGAACAGTGTCTCAAGTGCGCGCCATTTTTCCGCTCTATCGCGCGCGCGCCCGTAGGCTTCCATCGGCAGTGCGTTGTGTTTTTTCGCGTTTGCGCCGCCTTGGGCCATCGCAGCGCTGATACCCGCCCATTGGTCCGCATCGATTTGCGCGAAAAACCCATCGCGAAGATCATCCGCGTCAATATCTTCATCGAGCTGCAACGCGTTTCGGATGACTGCCGCGATTTCTTGCGTATCCGACATGCCTCGCGCGCTGCTCATCAGCGCGGACCGGAGATCGCCCTTAAACCGCACCGCGCTCAGCCGATCGATCATTGCGCCGAGCGCGTCGTCATTCAGCGCGCGCTGCGCCAGTTGACCGAGCGCCGCTTCTTTCAAGCTAAAGGCATCCGCTTCTTCCATAACGCGGAAACCGGGCGGCAATCCTGCTTCTAGCGGAAAGCGTCGCAAGACCGATTCACAAAAAGAGTGGATGGTTTGAATTTTGAGCCCGCCTGGGGTCTCCAGCGCTCGAGCGAATAGCCGCCGCGCCTTGATAAGCGCGTCACCGTCGCGCGCCGTCTCCCGCGACCCATTCGCTGCGCGCCCCTCAAGCGCATCAAGGGCTTCATTGAGATCATCGTCATCAGCGAGGGACCAAGCGCCCAACATTTCAAACAGCCGGCTGGCCATCTCGGCCGCGGCGGCCTTTGTGAACGTTATGCACAAAATACGATCAGGCGGCGCATCGGCGAGGAGCAATCGGGCCACACGGTTCGTCAGTACACGGGTTTTCCCTGCGCCTGCATTCGCGGAGACAAATGCCGATTGCAGCGGGTCAGCGGCCGCCTGTTGACGTTTGA
Organism: Pseudomonadota bacterium; assembly: GCA_039183665.1. Lineage (GTDB taxonomy): Bacteria > Pseudomonadota > Alphaproteobacteria > Caulobacterales > Parvularculaceae > Hyphococcus. The sequence goes on from JBCDBM010000251.1 coordinate 969, forward strand.
TGGTTTGGACCAGCGCGCTCACGCTTCGCCTCCATAGGCTTGGCGTTCCCGGCGGCGCGCGAGATGGTCATACTCGCCATATTGATCTACAAATTGAGGACGCGGCTGTGAAAGGTATGGGGTTTTAGGGTCAGCAAAAACGCGCAATAGCTCAGTGAGCGCGTCTTTGGCGTTTGCAATAAGCGCAGCGGCTTTGTCCTCAGCAAAACCGATCTGTGCGCGGCGCTCATCAGGGGAGAGCACGTGAAAGTACTCAAATCCCTCTACGGGCGCGCGCCCTAACGCCTCAAAACCACCCGCCTCTGCGATAAGCGCTGTTAGCGGGAGTTGCGGACTGAAGGTTTCAACCTGCTTCTGCGTGGGCGGTCCGCCAGTTTTATAGTCGACGACGAACGCGCCGCCGCTCGTCAGGCGATCGATACGGTCGGCGCGCGCAGACAACGCATACTGTGCGCCGTCGATCGTAAAGTCCCAGCGCCCCTCCCCCTCGAGCACCGATGGCGCCCCCAAAGCGCGTCGGGCGCGCTCCCAATCGATCAGACGCTCGAATGTTCTCGTGTTACGCGCACGCCAAAACGGACGCTTTGACTCATCCAACCCATAGTCTGGAGCATATTTATCAAATAGCGCCTCAAGTGATTCAATAAGCGACGCGTCGTCTCCACTCATCTTGGATTGCGCGAACTCATAGAAGATAGCGTGAAAGAGCTCGCCAATATGGCGGGGCTCGGCTTCCAGATTAACGCCATCAAGTTTGCGCAGCTTCAGAATATCGCGCGCATAAACAGCGTAGGGATCACGCAGGAGCTTCTCAATCCGCGTCACATAAAAGGCTGTGGGGCGCGCATCCAATGGCGGCGCGGGTCTCGGCGCCGGAATTTCAACACGCATTTCGGGCGCATCAAGTGCGCGGGCCCAGGCGCACCACTGCCCTGTTTCATTAAGTTGATCGAGAGCGTCTGCGCCGCTGAGCATGTTCTTTAGGCGCACCAACCAGCGCGACGGCGTTGTCGGCCGACCGCCGGCGCGACAAGCGCGGGTCATCATCACCGATGAACTTGCGGCGAGCATGGAAAAGTCATGCGCGGAGAGACCAATGCGCCGTTGGCCTGACGGCAAGCCCAACTGGTCGCGCATAGCACGAGATAGGAATGGATCAGCATCCGCCTCGCGCGGCCACACGCCTTCGTTCAGTCCGCCGAGCACCATAAAATCCGCATGCTGAAGGCGAGCTTCAAGCGGTCCCCAAATGGATAAGCGCGGATGCGCGCGACCGCGCGTCCGCACCACAACATCAGCAATAAGCGCATCGAAAACGCTGGCGTAGTCGCCCGCTGGAATGTCATCAAATTGGGCGGACGCGTCGATAACCGCCTCGATCGCCAAGGCTGCCGCTTCGCCGTCATCGCCCGCCCAAAGCCGCGCGCGCCCTGATCGCTCTGGCGTATCGGCCAGGGCTTCGCTCGCCGCGATGTGCGCAGATATGCGCGCCCTTAGCGTAGCGTCCTTGCCAGACCAAATGTCATGGGCGTTTTGTAGCGCAATCAAGCCAGGCTCGGCTCGGGCGCCGTGATGCGCGCTCGCCGAAACGCGCGCGCGCAGGCCTTCAAAGCCCGATTTTGGCGCCAACCCGCGCAGCGCCAGATCTATGGCGTCTACGGATTGTCTGCGGGTTTTCTCGTCAAGCCCGCCGCCAAACAGGGGATGGCGCATTAAGGAAATTGCTGAGGCTGCGTCGTTCGGCTTCGTCAACCAAGCGGCGGCCAACCGCAAAAACCCGCCGCGCGCCGCGCCCGACAACGGCGCGCCCGCGGAGTCGTCAACCTCAAGCCCCCAACGACGCAGCTTTAGCGCGGCGCGGCGCGCCAAATTTCGGTCCGGCGTTACGAGTGCGATTGTCCGCGATGGCGCCTCCAGCGCGCCACGCATCGCAAGCGCGATGACGGCGGCTTCCTCCTCTTCGTCAGCCGCCTCCACGAGCGATACGCCGTCAAGCGCCGCTTTTAACGCATCAGGCGCCGCCTTGGCGGCGGCCGCCCAGTCACGCCAACTGTGCGAAGCGCCCGCCGGGCGCAGCGCCGCGGTCGTGACTGCGACACGCTGCTGTATCTTTTGCAAGGGTTGTTGCGCCGGCCACGGATGAACCTGAGCGCGTTGCACGTCCACATCTTCGAGAAGAGCCTTGAGACCGCTTTGCGGGTGCGGCTCATCGACTCTCGACCACATCTCTTGCGGCAAACTCTGATCGAGGCCTGGCAGCACCACGCATCCTAAAGGCATCGCAGCGGCTGTTTTCATCAAGCGGGCGACGGCAGGCGTCGAGCCCGTAGACCCGGCAAGAATAACGGGGTGCGCCGGCGGCTCGGCGCGCCATTGCGCCGCGAGGCGATCGATTAACGCGACGCGGCGTGCGGCCGGATCCAAACGACCGATGGCGGCAAGATGCGCCGGCCACGCCTCCATCACGATCGAGAGGAAATCGACCGATTGACGCCAATGCGCAGCGAGATTTTCTGGCGGCAGCGCGACAAGCATTGCCGGGTCGATTTCGTCCGTATGGAGCTCATCAATGAGCTTTGCGAGTTCTTGCGCTGCAGAGAGCGCCGCAGCCCACCGCGCCTGTCCTTGATAGGCGCGGTCCCGCGCGGCGATCAATTTCGCCAAGATCAGTCGGCGTTCAACGTGCGAAATCGCAGGGGCGAGCTGGGTTTCTGCCGCCGTGCGGGCTGCGAACGCCGCGGGCTCATCCTCATCAATGTCCCCAAGTGTGTAAACGCTCGGCAGAAGGCTTGCCGCTTGCGACGGCGCCGTTTCAAAAAACGCTTCTGTTAAGGCGCGCGCCGCGCGACGCGTGGGCAAATAGATTTTCGCATCAACAAGATCAAAGGGCCCGTCGCTGAGCGCGTCATGCAGTCCTCTCGCAAAGGCGTGCAGAAAATTCTGGCCAGGGTCGATGGAGAAAAAACGCGGCGACGCATAGGAAAAAGCCCCGCGCGAGCGTTGGGCCGCGCTCACCCGGCGGCGCCTTTCAAGCGCGCCTCAGCGGCGGCAAGCCCCTGGGGGTCGCCTACATGCATCCAATCGCCATGGTGGACAGCGCCAAATAGTCTTCCGCGCTCAAGCGCATGCTGCCACAAGACACGCGTCGAAAACGGGCCGTCCGGCCCAATCTCGACAAGCGCCGTTTTCAATACTTGTAGCCCGGTGAAGACATAGGGGGCGGCATTGGCCTGCCGAAAAGCGATGCGGCC
>JBCDBM010000252.1:0-4160 GCA_039183665.1 Pseudomonadota bacterium
GGCGGCGGCCGGCGCGGTCGCAACCAGGTAACGCCCTTGGTCTTCTCCAAACCAGAATGCAGCTTTGCGCGTTTTCACCGGTGTTTTGAGATTGAGCCCGCGCCCCGCAGCCAGCGCCATTTCCGCGGCCGCCACTAATAACCCGCCATCGGCAATGTCATGGCAAGCGGTGACCAAGCCCTCGTCAATGAGCTTTCGGATGAGTGCGCCAGTGTCGCGTTCAGCGTCAAAATCAACGGGCGGCGGCGCACCCTCCTTGATCTCAAACAACTCGCGCAGATAAAGCGATTGGCCGAGCCAACCGCGCGTCACGCCGATAGCGATGAGCTCTTCGCCTGCCTCTGCGCCACCGACGCTTGCGGCGCGCGTCGCGTCTTCAATAACGCCCACCCCGCCTATCGCCGGCGTGGGCGGGATCGCGCGGCCATTTGTTTCGTTGTAAAGGGAGACGTTTCCCGACACGACCGGATAATTGAGCGCTTCGCAAGCGGCGCGCATGCCGTCGATAGCGCCGACAAACTGCCCCATGATCTCAGGCCGTTCGGGATTGCCGAAGTTCAAGCAATTGGTAATCGCCAGCGGCGCTGCGCCGGTCGCGCATATGTTGCGATAGGACTCTGCAACCGCTTGCTTCGCGCCCTCAACCGGATCAGCCGCAACGTAGCGCGGCGTCACATCCGTGGTCACAGCTAACGCGCGATTGGACCCGTGTACGCGCACAAGCGCCGCATCGCCGCCGGGCGCAATGACGGTATCGCCCATAACGGTGTGGTCGTATTGCTCCCATATCCATCGGCGCGCGCACAGGTCTGGCGACGCCATCAGCCGCGCCAAGGCCGTGAGCAGCGTGTCGCCGCCCGCGCTCTCGGCAAGCGACACCGTTTCTTCATTTTGCCGAACATTGGCCTCAGCGACCAATCCGGCGCCCGCAAGATTTTGCGCAGCCTTTTGAAATGCGTCGAAAGAAACGCCCTCCGGCCCTGAACGCGCGTAAATGCGCGCCTCTCCCGGCGCGATTGAAACACCGACGGCCGCAACAAGGGTGGGATCGCCTAAGCGATCATCAGCAAGGGTTTGGGCTATTTTGTGTAATTCGTCCGCGCTCTTGTCGGGCGCGCCTAAGACAACTTCTGTCTCGCGAAAGGTGCGCTCCGGATCGTCGAGCGGCGCCGGGGGTGTCGGCGCTTGCGCCGGCCGATCATAATTCGGCGCGTCATCGGCCAAGGGCGAGACGGGCATGTCCGCGACGACGCCCCCTTGATGACGAATAACGAGACGCCCGGTATCGGTCGTCTCGCCGATGACCGCAAAGGTGACGCCCCAGCGATCGAATATTTCTTTGGCCGCGTCCTCGCGTCCAGATTTCAACACCATGAGCATGCGCTCCTGGGACTCAGACAGCATCATTTCATAGGCGGTCATTGCGGTTTCCCGCTGGGGCACACGATCCAAGTCCAAATCAAACCCGCCGCCGCCTTTTGCCGCCATTTCCACCGATGACGATGTTAAGCCGGCAGCGCCCATATCTTGAATAGCAACGACAGCATCAGACGCCATCAGTTCCAAGCACGCCTCGAGGAGTAATTTCTCCGTAAACGGATCACCCACTTGTACAGTGGGACGTTTCTCGTCTGACGCATCGTCAAATTCTGCCGACGCCATGGTGGCGCCGTGAATCCCGTCGCGGCCTGTTTTTGAGCCGACATAGACAACCGGATTCCCGGCGCCGCGCGCAGCCGAATAAAAGATGCGCCCTTTTTCGGCGATCCCGACCGTCATCGCATTGACGAGAATATTCTCGTTGTAACCTTCGTCAAAGTTCGTCTCGGCGCCAACTGTCGGGACGCCCATGCAATTCCCATAGCCACCAATTCCAGCGACAACCCACGAAACGAGGTGCCGCGTTTTTGAGTCGTCCCATGACCCAAAGCGCAGCGCATTCAAATTCGCGACCGGCCGCGCGCCCATGGTGAAGACATCCCGCATGATACCGCCGACACCGGTGGCCGCGCCCTGATAGGGCTCAATAAAAGACGGATGATTGTGGCTTTCCATCTTGAACACGGCCGCCAAAGGCACGCCGTCGGCCTCGGCGCCGATGTCCACAACGCCGGCGTTCTCGCCCGGCCCTTGGATGACCCAAGGGGCGCTCGTAGGCAGTTTTTTCAAATGCCGGCGCGAGGACTTATACGAGCAATGTTCTGACCACATGACCGAAAACACGCCAAGCTCAAGGAGATTGGGCTCGCGCCCCATATGTTCCTTGATCCGATCATATTCATCCGCAGACAAGCCGTGAGCGGCGACGATTTCCGGCGTAACCTCAGTCATGCATGCATGCTTTCCAGATGGTGCGCGAACGAGATGAGTCGCGCGTCAAAGACGGGTTTCAATATAGCCAAGCCCGGCTTCACGCAACGCGCCTTTTTCAGCGCCGATACACATAATCCGCTGGCAAGCCGAGGCGCAGCGAGGCTTGCGCCGCAGGCCCGGAGAGCAACTTGATACGATCCGCCCGACGGCCCATCCGGCGCAGCACAAGTTTTTCGAGCGGCCGCAATCCGTAACGCCTGCCCAGCCCCAGTCGCGCACGAATGGCTGGCGGCGTAATTTCCACAGCGGCGCGCACGAACAGGCGCTGGGTCAACCATATTGGCTGCGGCAAGGCGCGGGCCCGTCGCATAATATCCAGGAACTCAAAGATGATCGGTGAGGCTTCGAGCTGCGGCGTCATCGCCTCGAACAAAGAGGCTAACTCTCCGCGCGATTTCGGCGCGATTGCTGCGCCGTAGAGCGAAGCGCTTGCCTGCCCTTCCAGTAGCCCGCGATCGTGCTCTGCATCGCTCAACGGATACACATAGGCTGAGTAGGCTTCTAAAAAGCCGAAAGCGGCGGTGGCCTGAACCCAATTGAGCAACTCAGGGTCATTGGCGTGATAGGGAAGCCCGCGATCAGTGATTCCCGTCACCCGGTCATGCATTCGGGTGATCATTTCAATCATGGGAACCGAAACGCTACGGGCGCCGTAAACCGTGATCATTGCCGCAAGGCCCGTGCGCTTTAAACGGGCGACCGGATCTTCACGAAAGTTCGAGTGGTTCCAAACCCCAGCGCAAACGCGCGGCTCCGCAAGCTCCAAAATCACTGCTGCCACACCGCCAATGAAAAGCGAGACCGGGTTTTTGAAAATCCGCCAGGAAACCGAATCTGGCGCGTAGAGCGCCGCCTCGCCCGGCGGTTGCGCGAAATCCGGTGCGTCGGGGCGGCCCTCGTACAAGAAAGCCTGCGCGGCGTTGTCTAGCTTGGATTCAAGCTTTGCGCGCAGGGTCGTCGAGAGGCCTTCCATCACCATACGCTGACGCCTTGTTCTCAGCACTAACCTGGGGAACGCAGACTATAGCATCAGAACCAAGGCGGTTATGCGACCGATCGCGAACGGCGCGTTGACCATCACAATCGGGAGACCATCTAGGGTCCACGCCTTGCAAAGTGACCTCAAACCAGCCAGTCAGTCTTTCAACGCTATAAGAATTGTGGGTGATTATGTCGTTGCAACAGTCGGTTAAAGACTATTACGGGAAAACCCTCTCCGCATCGTCCGACCTCAAAACAGATGCATGTTGCACCGTTGAAACCCAACCGCCATGGATGGCCGCGTTTTTAGAAAACGTGCGCCCGGAGGTGCGCGATCGTTACTACGGATGCGGCCTGGTTGCGCCGCTTCTCCTGGACGGCGCCCGCGTATTAGATTTGGGCTGCGGTGCAGGCAGAGATGTGTATTTGCTTTCGCAAGCCGTCGGCGCATCAGGCGAGGTGATCGGCGTCGACATGACGCCCGAGCAACTCGCGGTCGCCAAACGTTGGCAGGATGCGCATGCAGAAAAATTCGGGTTCGAAAATGTGCGTTTTCTGGAAGGCGATATTGAGCGCGCGATTGAAGCTGATTTCTCAGATCAGCAGGCCAGCCCGTCCGATGTCGGGAAAGCTTCGCGGCTGGAGGATGCGTTGGGGCGCTATATTGAATTCATCAAGCAAAGTTTTCCAAAGCATAAAAGTCTCGCCGGCTTGAAGATCGTTGTCGATTGCGCGCACGGAGCGGCTTATAAATGTGCGCCGCAGGTGCTTTGGGAGTTGGAAGCTGAGGTCTTTGCCATCGGAAC
>JBCDBM010000253.1:0-4057 GCA_039183665.1 Pseudomonadota bacterium
CGCCATCGCCAGCCCTTTTGGCCCCAAAACGAAAATCCGCGCCGGCTACAATGCCGCCCAAGCCGAGTTGATCCTTCAGTACTGTGTCCACAAATGCTGCCGGGCTTAACGACGACACAGACTTGTCGAATGTCAGCACCATCACCTCCGCAATGCCTTCATCCCGCAGGAGGGCGGCGCGATCTTCCGCGGTGGTGAGCAAGAATGGCGGCGTATCGGGCTGAAAGTGGCGCCGCGGATGCGGATCGAAAATAACCACGCCCGGCGCTGCGTCCTCTGAAGCCGCGAGCTCGATCGTGCGCTTCAACAAATGCTGATGGCCGCGATGGACGCCGTCAAAGTTCCCGATTGCAGCGATGACAGGCCGTCGCGTCACCATTTTAGCGTCTCCATCGCCGCGACCGCATGAACGCCCGCCTCCTTCAGCCTGCTTGCGAGTGCGCGCTTCTCAAACGCGCCGCCTGCGATGCCGCCGTCTCCCGCGACCAACACGGCGTCGATGCTCTGATTATTAGCGCCTTGTATGTCTGTCTTCAAACCGTCGCCCAGCGCCAGAATGTAGCGGCGCTCTAGAGGCTGTCCGGCCGCTTGCTCGAGCGCGCCCATGGCTAAGTCATAAATCGGCGCGTGGGGTTTGCCGCCATAGACAACGCGCCCCCCGAGCGCTTCATAGATTTGCGCCAGAGCCCCCGCGCACCAGATCTGCCGGCCGCCCCAATTCACGATGATGTCCGGATTGGCGCAGATCATGGGTAAGTTGCGTTTAGCGGCCGCCAAAAGCATGGGCCGATAATCTTCCGGCTCGTCTTTGTGGTCGTCGATGAGACCGGTACATATGATAAAACCGGCCTCGTCCATGTCCGCGAACGCCACATCCAACCCCTCGAAAAGCGGATCGTCTTTTTCTGGACCGATTTTAAAAGCTGGTTTGTCGGCGCGGCGCGCGATTTCCGCGCGGGTCGCATCTCCGGAGGTTACGACGGCGTCATAGGCTGAGCGCGGAAGCCCGAGCGCGTCTAACTGGCCAGGGATAATCGAAGACGGGCGGGGCGCATTCGTGAGGATCACCAGCGGCCCGCATTCCTCGCGAAACCGCACCATCGCCTCGGCGGCGCCTGGCAACAACGCAACCCCGTTATGAATAACGCCCCATGCGTCGCACAGCATGCCCCGATAGGCGCCGCCAAGCGCGCTTAAGCCATCAATGGTGTTGAACGTTCCCACGGGGCCGGCGGATAGGGCCGGACGGCCTTGGGGTCAAGCCGCGCGCGCGTCTTGTGTCTCTGCGCGGATGAAGTGGCTGGCGGGTCGAGGCGCGCCAAACAATTCGCCTTGGGCGTAATCAAGGCCGATGCGATTGACCTCGGCGAGGTCGGTATTGTTTTCGACTTTTTCAACGATGAGTTCGATGTCGTGTTTCGCGAGCGTATCGCGAAACGAGCGGGCGCGTTCTTGTGCGGCGGCCCCGCCGCGCGCTTCGTTCAAAAGCAACGCCGCTGAAATTTTCACAAATCGGAAGCCTTTGCTTTGCAGGCGCTTCCAATTGAGATCGAGACTATTCACGTGGTCTACGGAGAAGTGATATCCTTTGTTGGAGAGCATTTGCAGACTCTTCTCAACATTGGGATGCATCATTTCGGTCGCCGGATAGGTAAACTCAAAAATGATTTGCTTAGCGAGATCATTGTGGGCGTTCAAATAGTCCGTGAGCCGACCAAAGAAGTCTTCGTCGTACAGCGTCGCTGGCGATGTGTTACAAAAAATGCGGCGATTGGGATCGGCCTTTTTGAGGGTCCGCAGCGCCTGAACCGATCGAAACAAAATCATGTTGTCGATGACGCCAATCCGGTTCGTTCGTTCGGCAGCGTGAATGTAATCATTCGGCCGCAATATCGAGCCGTCGCGATTTCGCAGGCACGCAAAGGCCTCGAAAAATGGCGTTGAATTATCCGAAAGGCCAATCACCGGCTGCAAGAACAAGTCGATGCGGTCTTTCTCGATCGCTTCTTTGACGCGGCTCAAGACTTCTGCATCCGCGTCTTCAGCAGCGCGGGCGTCCAAATTGCTCAGCTCGAAGGCGCTATTGGGTTTGCGGCGCTCGGGTTCAAGTTTGTCAACGAGACGCCGCAACAGCTCGATTTCTTGTTCAGCGCGGCTCAGCGCGAACCCGGCGCGCGCATGCAAAATCAACGACACCACCAGGGCGCAAGCAAGGCCAATCTCGAAGCTCGGTTTGAAATTCGAGGCGACGACGGCATAGACCAGCGTCACACCGGCGAGACCCGCCAGGAACAGGACAGTTGCGCAATACCGCGATGTGCGTTGACGCAGGTTCACCTTTAAGCCCCTTATTCAGCGCTGGTCGCGCGCTCTCGCCACTTGACCAGCTTTAAAAGAAAGCTTCCAGGACATAGCGCGAATTGGTTAAGGCCAAATTTAAGGTGGGTCGCACGAAAAAAGCCGCCTGGTCGACGCCAGGCGGCCTTGATCTGACGCTGCGTCAGTGCCTGTTCTCTAGGGCTTTAAGAGCGGAACGCGCTATCAATGGGATCGATCACGATTTCAACGCGCCGATTAAGCGTCCGCCCTGAGGCGGTTGCGTTGTCTGCGACAGGGCGTGTTTCGCCAAATCCGACAGCGTTTAGGCGCCCCCCGATAACGCCTTGCCCGGCAAGATAGTTTGAAACGGACATGGCGCGCCGTTGGGAAAGACCCATATTATACTCATCCGAGCCGGTTGCATCCGCATGGCCGTATACAGAAATAGTCGTCTTGTCGTACTCGTTAAGGACGATCGCGACAGAGTTCAGGGTCTCGTAGAAACCGGGCTTCACCGCAGACTCATCCACATCAAACGTGATGTCGGACGGCATATTGAGATAGATGTTATCGCCATCGCGGGTCACGGAAACGCCGCTTGCCGCCAAGCGTTCGCGCAATTTGGCTGCTTGTCGGTCTTGATAAACCCCAATGCCAATGCCGGTGGCTCCGCCAACGGCCGCTCCGATAGCAGCGCCTTTCCCTGCTTTCCCGCCGATGATCTCGCCCAAAATGGCGCCGGCTGCGGCGCCCGCCGCTGCGCCGCCTGCGCCGCTTGTTACGGTGCGGCTGGCGCGTTCTTCGCCTGTATAAGGGTTCGTTGCACAGCCCACGGCAAGGGCCGCCGCTGCTGCGATGGTCAATATTTTGCGCATGAAGGATCTCCTTTTCCCGCTTTTTCTTGAGGTACGCGCTCATCGCGGCCAAAGGATGGCCACGGCGTGATCAAACTGCCGCGCAATATGGGCGCAGTTGCGGCGGGAGAGGGTTAAAAACCAGTAAGCCCCAGAAATGTGACTGGGTTGAGGCCGCCGTGTGGCTGGCGCAGATTTCCACAGAGAAAACCGTGATCGCCCTTGACGCGCCGCCGCCCTTTGCCTAAGTCCCCGTCAGCACTCGCGGTGGGTGAGTGCTGATATGTTCGCGGGCTAGCCAAGAAACCCGCAAACATTTGATATTTAACTTTTTTCTCAATTGAGGGAGACGCTCTACATGGCCTTTCGTCCTTTGCATGATCGTGTGCTAGTGCGCCGGATCGACGAAGATGAAAAAACAGCTGGCGGCATCATCATCCCCGACACTGCAAAAGAAAAACCCCAAAAAGGGGAAATTGTTGCAGTTGGATCGGGCGCTCGCGGCGACGACAACGAAATCATTCCGCTGGAAGTCAAAATTGGCGACACGGTTCTGTTCGGCAAATGGTCCGGCACGGAAACCCCGCTCAAGGACGATGACGGCAATGAGCTGATCATCATGAAAGAGTCCGACATCCTCGGGATCGTCGACTAATCGCCACTTCGAATTTTTAGACCCTTAAGGAGAAACAGCTGATGGCTGCGAAAGAAGTCAAATTCGACGTTGAAGCGCGCGAAAAAATGCTGCGCGGCGTCGACATCCTCGCCAATGCGGTGAAAGTGACGCTCGGCCCTAAAGGCCGCAATGTCGTTATCGATAAATCGTTCGGCGCCCCGCGCACGACGAAAGATGGCGTGACCGTCGCGAAAGAAATCGAACTTGA
>JBCDBM010000254.1:0-4033 GCA_039183665.1 Pseudomonadota bacterium
GACTCTTCCGCGCCAGTGATTTGGCAATGGTGTTCCTTGTGCGCGGCGTGCCGATATACAGTGGTCGACCTGCTCGCCGAGATTCAGCGCAATCCCTATGAGTGGTTGTTTACGGCCCAAAGCGAGGGGGACCTGGTGCAGCGCGGCAAGGGCTCAGACTTTGTATTTATGCATGCGGCTGACGTTTGGCTCACCTTCGTGGGGCGCCAGGGGCGGTGGACGCTAAAGCGCATCAGCCCGCTGTCGCGGCGCGATGTTGCTTAGCGCTCGATCGTACAGCAACCAGCGAAAACAGCTATGCTGCTTGCCTAAAACCGAAAAACGCTGCGCCTTATCCAGGCGCAGCGCTCAATTCTTTTGATCCAATACTCTGGCGGCGCCTTACTAAGCTTTGTCTTTCTTTGGTCGACGATCCGCTTTCTCGGCGATGCGCGCAGATTTCCCGCGGCGCTCTCGTAAGTAATAGAGTTTCGCGCGGCGTACCTTCCCGCGGCGGGTGACGTGGATAGAGTCCACAAGCGGCGAATAGACCGGGAAAACCCGCTCGACGCCTTCGCCGAAGGAAATTTTGCGGACCGTAAAGCTCTCGTGCAGTCCTTTGCCGGAGCGCGCAATACACACGCCTTCAAAGGCCTGAATCCGCTCGCGCTCGCCCTCGCGCACTTTCACGTTCACTTTCAGCGTGTCGCCCGGCGCAAATTCCGGGGGCTCTTTGCCCAATTCTTCAATATGCTCTTTTTCGAGCTGCTCGATGATGTTCATCGCCTAATCGTCCTTTTTATCGTCGCGCCGGATAGGACCGTTTGGGGTGCGCCTCTTCATGAGGTCCGGTCGTCGCGTCCGCGTTATTTGTTCCATTTGTCTTTGACGCCAGGTCTTGATCACCTGGTGGTCGCCCGACAAGAGCACATCCGGGATTTCCCGGCCTTCGAAGTCCCTCGGTCGCGTATATTGGGGATACTCCAACAGCCCGGCCGAAAAGCTTTCCTCGTCGAGCGAGGAAGGCGAGCCCAATACCCCGGGGATTAGCCGGACGCAAGCTTCGATCATCGCCATTGCGGCGATTTCGCCCCCGGCCAGCACAAAATCGCCGATCGATACTTCTTCCACGTCTCTGCCGGCGAAAATCCGCTCATCAAACCCCTCAAACCGTCCGCAAAGCGCAATAAGGCCGGGGCCCTCGGCGAGCGTCCGCGCGCGCCTCTGGGTGAGGGGCTTCCCGCGCGGCGAAAGGCAGACAACGGGGCGATCGTTTCGGGCAATGGAGTCGATCGCGGCCGCCATGATATCGACCCGCATCACCAATCCCGCGCCGCCACCCGCGGGGGTATCGTCAACAGAGCCGTATTTGTTGTCCGAGTAGTCGCGAATATTGACGGTTTCGAGCGACCATAGCTTGTCCGACCGCGCTTTTCCCAAAATGGACGCGTCAAGCGGCCCGGGAAAGAGCTCTGGAAACAACGTCAGTATGGTTGCGCGCCACATGGCGCTGCCTTCGCATGGGGCGCCTGCGGGTGCAAGCGCGGCCGTATCTGGGCGCGGGCTGGGTGGGGTTAAGCGTCTTCTGATCGCATTGCCGCTTCAACGAAGACGGCGCTGGCCGACGGGTTTGCGGTCGCGTCTAGATCGAGTGCGGCCCGCCGCACCGTCACCGTTCGGTCAGTCAACGCGATTTGCGGGAAATTGGCTTTGGTGAACTGAATGACCCGGACGCCATTGACCCCTGGTATTTGCGCCAGCTCGATAAGATCGCCCGCGCCGAAATTGTGGACCGCGGAAATGCGTCCTGCCGGCGCGCCGGTCTCGTCGACAGCCTTGAGCCCGACAAGGTCACAAAAGTAAAACTCGTCTTCCTCTGGCGCCGGCAGTCGATCGCGGTCGGCGTAAAGGCGGACGCCTTTCAGGGACTCAGCGTCCTCACGGCTGACAATTTCTGGCGCGCCCACAAGGGCGACATCACCTTTCAGCATACGAATAAATTTCAGTGAGAATGTTCGCGCGCCGTCTTCACTTGAGAGCGGGCCGTAAGCAACGATGTCTTTTGGGTCGGCGGTAAAACTCTTGATACGCGCCTCGCCCCTAACGCCATGGGCGCCAGCAAAGGCGCCAAGACATACGCGGGCGCCGTCGCTCACGTCTCTGCGCCTGCGGGATTGGCTTGAAACAGGCGGCCTTTTTCCGCCCACACGATCGCGAGGAAACCGGCTATTGAGACAATCAAAAAGCCGACGAAAATCGGCGCGGTTGATCCGTCAAACTGGCGCGCCACGACGCCGCCGATAACGCCCGCGATGGCCGTCGTCGCAAACCCATTGGCGGCTGCCGCAGACCCCGCGATGCGCCCCATCGGCTCAAGTGCGATAGAGGTGGCGTTGGAGCTGATGAGCCCCATACAAAAGAAAGACAGCCCCGTGAAAATCATGAAAATCCAGAACATGTCGCCCAATAAATGAATGACGAGCAAATGCGCCGCGTTGGTTGCGATGAACCCTATAAATGCGCCATGCGCCAAGCGGCGCATGCCAATGCGCATCACAAATCTTGAATTGAATAGCGCGGCTAGCGCATAGCCCATCGCGAGGCTCGCAAAGGCGATTGAAAACGCTTTGCCAAGGCCGAAGATATCCTGAAAGATCTGCTGTGACGTGCTGACATAAGCGAACATCGATGCAAAGCTCGCCATGCCGGCAACCGTGTAACCGAGCGCGGTGCGATTTGAGAAGAAATACGCGTATGAGTCCCAAATCGATTTGATGTTTAACGGTTTGCGGGTTTCTGCTGTCAGCGTTTCTCGAACGCGCAATCCAACCCAAACGGTCATAAGTAATCCGTATAAAAATAAAATAGCGAATATGCCGCGCCAATCCGTGAAGAATAAAATGCCTTCGCCCATGGCGGGGGCTAGAATGGGCACCGCCATGAAAAGCACCATTGCCAAGGACATGACTTCCGCCATTTTCCGGCCCGAAACATGATCGCGCGCGATTGCCGTTACCGCGACTCGAGTGGCGCCGGCATTAAAGCCTTGAAAAATGCGCGCCGCGAGCAACGCTTCAAACGACGTCGTCACCACGCAGATAGCGGTGCCGACGAGATAGCCGATAAGCGACCACAGAAATACAGATTTCCGCCCATAGCGATCGACCAGCGGACCAACAAAAATCTGCGATGTTCCGCTTGCGATAATGAAAAGAATGATGACCAATTGGCGATCGTTCTCTGTATGAACGTTTAGCGTATCGCCTATTTGCGCAAGACTGGGCAACATTACATCAACAGCCGTCGCCCCAAGCGCTAGCGTCGCCGCGACGAGAAACGTCAGCTCGCGCTGCGCCAAGGGTTTCGAAATGTTCGGGGGCGTATTCGTTTTCATAGTCGCTCGGTTACGCTTATGGCGCCGCATTAGCAATCAATTAACAGCGCGACACATTGTGAGGCCGCTTCTTCAGCGCACCCTGTTGTCAAATGCGCTTTACTCTTCGATGACGCGCCGATCGGCGGCAAGGTAGTCCGCGGTTCGCATTTCATTGAGACGAGACGCCGTGCGTTCAAACTCAAAGGCGCCATCGCCAGAAGGGTAAAGGGAATCCGGTTCGCCATCTGCGGAGCAAATGAGTTTCGTCCGCGTGTCATATATGGCGTCGATAAGCGTGACGAACCGTTTCGCCTCGTTGCGCTTTTCGGGCGTCATGATGGGAATGTTATCAATGAAGATGGATCCAAAGTGGCGCACAATCGCAAGATAATCCGACGCGCCAAGGGGGGTCGCACAAAGATCGTCAAAGTGGAAACGCGCAGCGCCGCGCGCCGCTTTTGGGACGATCACGCGTCGTCCTTTGACCAGAAGTGTTTCTTCGCGTTCGCGCGCGCCGCTGATGATGCGGCGCCAGGCGCTGTCCATGGCTTTATCTGCGCCGGGGCCTAAAGGCTGATAGTAAACCGGCGCCCCTTGCAGCTTTTCCAAGCGATAGTCGCGGGCTGAGACCAGCTCAAAGACGTCGAGTTTCTCTTGAAGCAAATCAATAAACGGCAA
>JBCDBM010000255.1:0-4025 GCA_039183665.1 Pseudomonadota bacterium
ACTAAAGCGGCGCCCGTGGTGCCACGGGCGCACGACGCTGTCAAAAGGATTAGCTGCTTCGGGCGGAGCGTTTTTCACAAACGAGCGGAGACACCATGACGGCACTTGCCGGCCCATTGATCGCCCGCGCGGCCAAGCCACTCGTCGGACGCGCCAAAGCGCCCGGGGACAAGTCCATTTCGCATCGCGCGCTTATCTTTGGCGCGCTGGCGAATGGCGTGACGAAAATTACCGGACTGCTCGAAGGCGACGACGTCTTACGCACCGCTGCGGCCATGCGCGCTTTCGGCGCTGACGTAGAGCGCGACGGCGCCCAATGGCTCGTCACCGGCAAGCCGTGGCGCGGACCGCCTCAGTCGATATATTTGGGCAATTCGGGCACGGGGGCTCGGCTTATCATCGGCGCAGCCGCAGGCGCCGGGGTCGCCGCATCCTTCGATGGGGACTCGTCACTGCGCCGACGGCCCATGGGACGGGTTCTGGAACCCTTGCGGCTGATGGGGCTCACGGCGGGGAGCAGTGAAGAAAGGTTGCCGCTGTCAATCGAGGGTACCGCGCTCAAGTCGATTTCGGTGCGTCTCTCAAAACCTTCTGCTCAAGTGAAGTCCGCGATCTTGCTTGCAGCACTGGGCGCTGACGGCGTTACCGAAATTCATGAACCGCAGCGCAGTCGCGACCACACGGAACGCTTGTTCGGACTATTCGGGATCGATTTAGCATTCGAAGGAGACGGCGCCGCGGGCCGGTTTATTCGCGTTAAAGGCCCGCAATATATGCGGGCGGCGAAAGTGAATGTGCCTGGCGATCCATCCTCCGCGGCCTTCCTCATCGCTACCGCGCTGATCACGCCAGGATCCGACATCATAGTTGAGGGGGTGATGCTAAACCCGCTGCGCGCTGGTTTCTACGCCGTGCTCAAAGACATGGGCGCAGATATTCAATTTGAAAACCAACGCGAGGAGGCGGGCGAAACAGTCGCTGATATTCGCGCGCGCCATTCGACATTGCACGGCGTCGATGTGCCGGCGAGCTGGGCGCCAACCCTGATTGATGAGTATCCAATTTTGTCCGTCGTCGCGGCGTTCGCACAAGGCGAGACGCGCATGAGCGGTTTGGAAGAATTGCGCGTTAAAGAAAGCGATCGCATTGCGAGCATGGAGGCAGGGCTTTCAGCATGCGGCGTGAGTGTTTCCAGCGGCGACGATTGGATGGCGGTGCGCGGGCGAGAAAAAGCGCCAGGCGGCGCCAAAATTCGCACAGACCATGATCATCGGATCGCCATGAGTTTCCTGACCTTAGGCTGCGCCAGCGCGAAGCCCGTTGAGATTGACGACGCGTCGATGATCGCCACGAGCTTCCCAGAGTACTTGGATACCATGCACGGCCTCGGCGCAGACATTCAGCCGCGCTGACGCGCGCTTGCCTAACGCGCGGCCCTTCGATTATTCGTCACGTTTATGACTGATGCGATTGTCATCGCGCTGGACGGACCGGCCGCCTCGGGCAAAGGCACCCTCGCCCGGCGGATCGCTAATCACTACGGGTTTTCGCACCTAGACACCGGCGTATTGTATCGCGGGGTCGCCTGGATCTTAGTTGACGCCGGGGACGACCCAAAAAACGCCCCTCGCGCCGCAGCCGCCGCCTCTCAGTTCAGCTTAGCAAAAATCCGCAACGCCAATATCCGAACCAAAGAGATTGGCGCGGCGGCAAGCATCGTCGCCGCCAATCCCGACGTCCGCGCCGCGCTTCTTGAATTCCAACGGAAGTTCGCAAAAGAGCCGCCCGACAGCGCGCTCGGCGCCGTCCTTGACGGGCGCGACATTGGAACCGTGGTGTGCCCCGATGCGGCAGTGAAATTCTTCGTCACCGCGAGCCCAGAGGTGCGCGCGCACCGGCGATGGCTGGAATTGCTCGAGACGCGACCAGATATCGAAGAATCAGCAATTTATAGCGATTTGGTGGAGCGCGATGCGCGTGACGCCGCCAGGGCAGACGCGCCCATGGCCCGCGCCGCGGACGCGGAGTTGCTAGATACGACTCATTTGTCTATAGACGCGGCTTTCGCGGCGGCGCGCCGCGTGATCGACGGCGTCATCCAAGATCGCTCCTGAGTGCTTGTCTGCTTGCAGATCGAGGCTTAGGGCGCGTCTCGGATGCGTTTTTGTGTTTTTGTCGATCCGTCAGGCCGTCCGCCAATTGGCAAACGTCTAACCCAGCGCAACAGCGCGCCTTGATTTCCGCGTCCGGGATTCCCGGAAAGACCGTCGGAACAACCGACAGGCAGGAAACAAACCTGATTTGGAGAACTCGTCCACCGTGTCTGAAACACAAACCTTAAACCCAACGCGCGATGATTTCGCGGAAATGCTTGAAGCGGCGCTTATTGACCGCGACCAATTCGAAGAAACAGTCGTCAAAGGCAAAATTACGGCCATCGAAAAAGAGATGGCGATTGTCGACATTGGCCTTAAAACAGAAGGCCGCGTCCCCCTGAAGGAATTTGCAACCGCCGGAAAAGCGCCTGACCTGAAAGTCGGCGACGAGGTGGAAGTCTATGTAGAGCGCGTCGAAAATGCGCTCGGCGAAGCTGTCATCAGCCGCGAGAAAGCGCGCCGCGAAGAGGCCTGGGAACGCCTGGAGAAAACCTTCGAAAAAGGCGAACGCGTCGAAGGCGAAATTTTCAACCGCGTCAAAGGCGGCTTTACGGTCGACCTTGGCGGCGCTGTCGCTTTCTTGCCAGGCAGCCAGGTGGATATTCGCCCCGTGCGCGACGCTGGCCCGCTGATGAATATTCCGCAGCCGTTCCGTATCCTCAAAATGGACAAGCGCCGCGGGAACATCGTCGTCTCGCGCCGCTCCGTGCTGGAAGAGGATCGTGCAGAACATCGCCAAGAGGTCGTTAAAGAACTCAATGAGGGCGACGAGCGCGATGGCGTGGTTAAGAACATTACTGATTACGGCGCGTTCGTAGAATTGGCGCCGGGCGTTGATGGCCTGCTCCACGTTACCGACATGTCTTGGAGCCGCGTCAACCATCCATCCGAAGCGCTCAATGTGAACGACACGGTTCGAGTGAAAATTATCAAGATCAATCCGGAAACCCACCGGATTTCGCTTGGGATCAAACAGCTGCAACCCGACCCCTGGGAAGGCGTGGCGGCGAAGTACCCGATTAGCGGACGGTTTACCGGGCGCGTTACGAACATCACCGATTACGGCGCCTTTGTGGAACTGGAAGACGGCATTGAAGGCCTTGTCCACGTCTCAGAGATGAGTTGGGTCAAGAAGAACGTGCATCCAGGCAAAATCGTTTCCACATCTCAACAAGTCGAAGTGATGGTCCTCGAGGTGGATGAAACCAAACGCCGGATTTCTCTGGGCTTGAAACAATGCCTCGACAATCCATGGGACACCTTCGCAGAACAAAATCCGGTGGGCTCGATTATCGAGGGCGAGATCCGCAATATCACCGAGTTTGGGCTGTTTGTCGGGCTAAACGAAGAGATGGACGGTATGGTCCACCTATCGGACCTTGATTGGAACCGCTCCGGCGAAGAGGCAATCCAAGACTATCAAAAGGGCGACATCGTCAAAGCGAAAGTTCTGGACGTAGACCCTGAAAAAGAGCGCATCTCTCTTGGGGTGAAGCAAGTGGCTTCTGACCCAATGGAATCCATCGGCGAGCTTCAACGGGGCGCCGATGTTACGTGCACCGTTACCGCAATCGAGTCCGGCGGCATCGAAGTGCAGGTGAGCAGCGCAGATGGGCCAAAAGCGTTCATTCGCAAGTCTGACCTCTCGAAGGACCGCAGCGAGCAACGACCTGACCGATTTGCGGTCGGCGACAAAGTGGACGCCCGCGTCACCGCGATCGACGCCAAAACGCGCCGCATCAACGTATCCATCAAGGCGCGTGAAGCGGCGGAAGAAAAAATGGCCGTCGAGCAATATGGCTCCGCGGACTCCGGCGCCTCGCTTGGGGATATTCGCGGCGGGCTGCAAAAGCTGAACCGGACGACAAC
>JBCDBM010000256.1:0-3989 GCA_039183665.1 Pseudomonadota bacterium
CGGGTCGCGAAGGCTATGTGCGCGCCCCGACCACTCGGTGACTTCCGCACGCACATGATGCATTTGCGATCCGACCCGATGCGGCGACCTTGCGCGCCATTGCAAGACGCCCACGACAACTTTGAGGACCAAGACCGCAACAGCGCCCGCAACAAAAATCACAAAGCCGGTGGTCAGTGGCGACCCAGAAAAAAGCTCCGTATCCATAGGGGTCTTAAGCTTCGCGCGCCACAAGACTGGACAATAGGCTGCTAGCTTTGGCCTGTTTGACCACCAGAACAAGGCCGTCGACCTCAACAACGCGAACGCGATCACCAGGGGTCAACGGCTTGTCGGCGCGGGCGCGCCAGCGTTCGCCTTCAACGATCACCCAGCCCTCCTCGCCGTCCCATTCGTCAACAATGCCCTCTCGCTTGCGGATCGCCTCGCCGCCGATCATTGGGCCGTGGCTTCGCGACGCGACGAGCGCCACTAATATAAAGGCGAGCAATGAGCCTGACAGCGCCAGAATAGACGCAATAACGAGCGGGGATACGCGCAACGTGTCTGGGTATAAGAAATACATGCCGACCCCGAGCAGAACGAGCCCGGCGAGCCCCGCAAGCCCGAAGGTGGGTGAATACGCTTCCACCACAATCAAGATGACGCCGATGCCCATCAGCGCCAAAGGCAGCCAATTGAAGGGCAGAACTTGGAACGAATAGAGCGCCAGAACGAGGCACGTAACGCCAAGGGCGCCGGGAAAAATCGAGCCCGGATTCCACATCTCGATGATGATGCCGGTTGTCGCGAGCGAGAGTAAAATCGTCGCCACATTGGGGTTGGCGATAAAGCTCAAAATCCGCTCAACGAGCGTTGCTTCAATGCGCTCAAGGGCGAGATTGCTCGTGTCTAAGGTCTTTTCGCCCGAAGCCACATCGACTGTCCGGCCGTCAATCTGAACAAGCAGATCGTCAATGTCGTCCGCGACCAGATCAATCACATTGAGCTCAAGCGCCTCATTGGCGGTTACAGAGGCGGCGTCGCGCACTGCACTCTCCGCCCAATCCGCATTACGGCCGCGCTCTTCAGCGAGGGCCCGAATATAGGCCACAGAGTCGTTGATGACTTTTGCGCGAAGCGCGTCCGGGCTAGAGAGCGGCTCTTCACCGATCACAGGCTCAGCCTCAGATTCCGCCTCGCTGACCGTCTCTTCGCTTTCATTGCCGGCAGCCGCATCGCCGTCCTCAGGCGCTGCTTCTTCAGCTGGCTCTTCGCGTTCAAACGGATTTCGTTGAGGCGGCTCACTGCCGCCGACTTCGACTGGCGTCGCGGCTCCCGTATTGGTCGCCGGCGCCATCACCGAAATGTGCGCGGAGTACATAATGTAGAGCCCCGCGCTTGCCGAACGCGCGCCCTGTGGCGAGACGAACGTGGCGACAGGCGTATCAGATGCGAGGATCGCCTTAATGATGGTTTTCATCGAGTCGACAAGTCCGCCTGGGGTGTCGATCTCGAGAATGATCAATTCTTTTTGTGCGTCCGAGGCGGCCTTGATCTCACGCGCGAGATATTGCGCGGTCGGCGGGGTCACCGGGCCGGTCAACGATAAAATGACGCCCTGTTTAGAGCCGGACGTTGATTGCGCGAACGCTGACAGCGCCATCATCGCGGCGCCGATGGCGAACAGCACGATAAAAAACGCTTGGCGATTTTGCGTCGCGGCGCGCGCTTTATGTCGACTATTCAAACGCCGCTTATCTTCTACCCCGCGTCTATTCATCCCTGTCCATCCCTTCCTCGACGCGGACGACCCTATCGCCTGCGCCATAAAACAAATAAGGGTTGAGCACGACATTTCAATGTCGCGTTACCGCGCCCAAAATGAGGAAAAATCCTTAATACGCAGCAATATCAACGGGATAGCCTTCCTCTCGCAAGGTTTCGATGATACGATCCAGGTGGTCTTGGCCCTGCGTATCGAGCGTGACATCCATACATGTCATCTTTGCTGGCAGGTCAGAATAGGTCCGGTGGTGGCCGACATCGATGACGTTGCCGTCGAGCTCAGCAATGATAGAGGCGACCCGCACGAGCTGCCCCGGCATGTCGAGGAGCTGAATGCGCAGCCGCGTAAGTCGGCCAGAGCGCGCCAAATCTCGCATCAACACCATGGACAATAAGCGCTGATCGATATTGCCGCCGCACAGCACCAGACCCACGGTTTTGCCGCGGAAGCGATCTTGATCGGCGAGGATCGCCGCAAGGCCCGCCGCGCCGGCGCCTTCGACCACGAGCTTTTGCTCATTGAGTAAAAGGCTCAGCGCGCGCTCTAAAATGCGCTCTTCCACTAACACAATATCGTCGACCACGGCGCGTACAATTTCTCTCGTCAGCGCCCCAGCTTCGCGCACGGCGATGCCTTCGGCTAACGAGTCGCCGCCAAAGTCGCGCTTCCCGCCGTCGATGGCGTTCGCCATGGACGGAAACGCCGAGGCTTGAACGCCGATGATTTCCGTCGTCGGCGATAGTGCTTTTGCAGCGAGCCCCATGCCCGCGATCAGGCCCCCGCCGCCGATCGGCACAATGAGACTGTCGAATTGCGGGCCGTCCTCGAACATTTCCAACGCGATTGTCCCTTGGCCGGCCATGACATCGGGATCGTCAAACGGATGCACATAGGTGAGGCCGCGCTCTGCGCACAGCGTCTGCGCTTTCGCGCTCGCCTCATCATACCCCTCGCCGTGAAGCACCACTTCAGCGTCAAGCGCGCGGGTTTGGCGGATTTTCACGTCTGGCGTCGTTTTCGGCATTACAATGGTCGACGGGATGCCGAAGGCGCGCGCATGAAAAGCGACCCCTTGCGCGTGATTGCCGGCGGACGCCGCAATAACGCCGCGCTTGCGCTCTTCGTCCGAGAGTAGAGCCAGTTTGTTCAACGCGCCCCGCTCTTTAAAGGCCCCGGTGTATTGAAGGTTCTCGAGCTTCAGCCAAATTTCTACGCCCGTCATTGCCGATAGCTTCAGCGCCCGTACGATGGGCGTGCGCATCACGCGACCGTCTACGCGGCTCCGCGCCTCTTCGACATCTTTCGCGGTCGGTAGGCGTACCGTCGAAGCCCCGCTCCGAGTTGTTTCTTTTGTGACCATGGCGGTTTCGCCCGCTATCAATTTCCAAGAGACGCACAATATAACCAGCGGCGTCGAGCGCGGGAATTTGGCGTCTTTCTTCGATAAGGTCTAGTTGTTTCAAAGAGGTTTGGCGCGTGCACCAAAATTTCGGCCCTTCCTATCGCCCGTCGACAGCATTCGCCCAGCTGGGCGGCGAAGACGGCGCGCCGTTTTATGACCCCGTACGGGCAGCGGAATTCCCCAAACATGTTCTGCGCTATCGAAATCAGCGATGGGCGGCGCGCGTCGGGCTTGAGGCGTTGAGCGACGAGCAATGGCTCGACCATTTCGGCCGTTTCGAACCGCTTCCCGACAACATCTCAGCGCCGCTGGCGCTGCGCTACCATGGGCACCAGTTCCGCAACTATAATCCGCAGATTGGCGATGGGCGCGGATTTTTGTTCGCGCAACTCGTCGACGACCAAGACCGCTTGCTTGATTTAGGCACGAAGGGCTCCGGCCAAACGCCCTATTCGCGCACCGCCGACGGCAGGCTGACCTTGAAAGGCGGCGTTCGAGAAATCCTGGCGACGGAGATGTTGGAGGCGCTGGGCGTTTACACCTCTAAGACGTTTAGCCTCATCGAGACTGGCGAAGATCTGGAGCGTCATGATGAGCCCTCGCCCACGCGATCAGCGGTGATGGTGCGGCTGTCGCACGCCCATGTGCGTTTCGGCGCGTTCCAGCGTCTGTCTTACGAGAAAAACGCCGACGCCATCGCCGCGCTCGTCGATTACGCGGTGGCGCATTTTTATCCGCAGCTCGCCCCCCTTAAGGGCGCTGAACGCGTCCTTGCATTTTTCTCCGCAGTCGTTGCGCGCACCGCGCGCCTTACCGCGC
>JBCDBM010000257.1:0-3959 GCA_039183665.1 Pseudomonadota bacterium
CAAAAACCTCGATGACGAGGTGGAGCTCGGGACGCGGAATATTAAAGTGGCGCTGCGAGGCCTAAGGCGGTTTGCGCGCGACGGCGCACCAGATGAATTTGATCTCGACAATACGATCGATGCGACCGCCCGCGCCGGCTATCTGGACATCCAAATGCGACCAGAACGCCGCAACGCCATTAAGGTTCTGCTCTTTTTAGATGTCGGCGGCTCAATGGACCCTTTTATCCGCATCAGCGAAGAGCTTTTCTCTGCGGCGAGCGCGGAATTCAAGCATATGACGTATTTCTACTTCCATAATTTTCTTTACGATTATGTGTGGACGGATAATCGTCGTCGGTGGACTGAGAAAACGCCAACTTGGGAGATTTTGCGGACCTTTTCGTCCGATTACAAAGTAATTTTTATTGGCGACGCCGCCATGAGCCCTTACGAGATCACCGTGCCCGGCGGCTCTGTCGAATATATGAATGAAGAGCCTGGAGCGGTCTGGATGAAGCGGCTTACCGATCATTTCGATCGCGTGGTTTGGCTAAACCCTGAGCCTCGTCGCACTTGGGATTATACCCCTTCAAACCAAATCACGCGTGAGCTGCTAAGCGATCAGATGCACCCGCTAACGATCTCGGGTATTGAGCGCGCGATGACAGAGCTGAAACGCTAATCTTCAGCCTCAAGAATGACGCAGCTTTACTGTTGTTGCTGTGCTTGCTGCTGAGCGTGCTTTTCGAAATTCATTTTCTTGAAGCTCGTTTCCTGGGGGACTTCTGCGACTTCGACGGAGAGCGCCAATGGCGCGGTCTCGTAGATTTTACTCAATACGGCGCATAGCGCTTCGAATACGGTTCGCCCCGCTTGCTGTCGTGTGGCCTCGTCGCGTCCTTTGGCGAGGCGCAGCATCACGTGGCAATAGGCGTTATCTGGATTGTTATCTGCGATACGATAAATCTGCGCAGGGCGCAGTCGCGTTCGGAGCGCTTGCCTTGTGATGATCCCGGTAGAGACGGCCGCGTCGTGAAGCGCTGAGGCCAGCGCTTCAAGATCTGTTTTTTCAGCGAGGTTCGCCGAATAGTCGACAATGATATGCGCCATGCATCACCCCGCAACGGCAGCGATCTCTAACGCGTGGCGACAATATCGAGCACAACATCCACATTGTGCTGCACATCGTCCTCCGTATAGCCACGGCCGACTTTGAATTCGGTACGGTCAACCGGAAGCGTCGCTTGAGCCATCGCCGTATTCCCGTCAATCGCCAGTGAGAATGGCAAGTCTATCGCTTTCGCAAAGCCCTTTATGGTGAGATCGCCAGACGCAACGAAACCGCCGTCGTCACTTGCCGTCACACTCTCAGAAATAAAAGTGGCGGTGGGATGGTCTTCAAGATTCATCCACGCCTTGTGAGGAAAATACTCATTGCGCGTTTCATCATTGGCTTCGTATGAGGCGATATCGATGACCGCGTGAATTTTTGCATCGGACGGGTCGTCTGGGTTCAAAGAAATTGCGACATCAAACGTGTCGAAGTGTCCCTCGAAAGGACCCGACTCTTCAACGCCCATAAATTTTACGCTGCTGGCCTCTTTGTCCAACAACCAAACAAAGTCACCTTCAAATACAGGCAGCTCGCTGGTCGCTTCAGCGCTAACGTCCGGCGCTTCAGCGTCAACCGGCTCCGCCGTCTCAGGCGAACCGCACGCCGCTACAGCCAAAGTAAGGGCGGAAACAAATAATAGGCGCATAAGGTCAAGTTCTCCGTTTTAAGAAAGGCAGCATGCGAGTGAGGACGTCATCTTTGTTCACGATATGGTGTTTGAGCGCGGCCCCGATATGCAGCCCCAAAAGCGCGATTGTGGCATATGAGACAATCTTGTGAGTTTCGAACGAAATATACTCCATGAGTTCGCTTTTTGGCAGCCCAGGAATATGCGGCCACGGAATATACTGAAACAATACGGTGGGAATTTCCTTCGGTGAGACCGAAACCATAAGCCAGCCTGACAAGGGAATGCCGATCATAATGGTGTAAAAGGCGATATGCGTAAATTGCGCGCCAATACGCTCATATGCGGGCATTCCCTCGGGAAGCGCCGGCGCTTTATGGGTTAAACGCCAATAAAGCCGCCCAAAAGAGACGAGTAGTGCAAGCACGCCAAAGCTTTTGTGCAATTGATATAGGCCGAACTTGGCGCG
Organism: Pseudomonadota bacterium; assembly: GCA_039183665.1. Lineage (GTDB taxonomy): Bacteria > Pseudomonadota > Alphaproteobacteria > Caulobacterales > Parvularculaceae > Hyphococcus. Next base: position 2,194 of record JBCDBM010000257.1, read on the forward strand.
AGACGATTCGACCACGTGGTTCATATACCACCCGCCGGCGATCTGACCGATGATCAACAAGGCGATAATCCAGTGCAGTGCAATAGCGACCGTTGTGTATCGAGTAGAGGATGTCGACATCCCGTTGCGGTTCCCTCTTCGTCGTCCTGCTTTGCGCTGGGGCCAAGGCGCCGCCCAGCATTTGATTACTATCTATAGACAACGCTCGTCTTGACTTAAAGTGGCCTTTCGAAACTCACCATTTCCAATCAGTCCGCTGATAGGACAGGCATTTGCCGGCACAAAACGTCGGCGAGCTTAAGCGCCGCGAACTGCAAGGCAAAGCCCAAGGATTTACGGGATCTATATTGGCGATCAAGAGCTAAGAACAAGTGCGCATTTAAGAATGTTCTTGATCCAGAGTTGTTCAATCGAGTTTAAGACTGTACAATTGAGAATCTCCGCATCGTCCTACCAACGCTACAACGGCGTAGCGTCACCAACAAAGAGCAAGAATTAAAGGTGGGTCGAGTTCTTTTTGTTGCGGCTTTAGTTCGGGCGAAAGCGCCCATGCCTGTTGCCGCCTATGCGTACATGATCAACCGATATGACGACCGAATCAACCTCAATTGAAGATCTCCTCTCCTATCGCCTGAGCACCCTAGCGCGCCTGATTAATCGTCGATCGACGCGATATTTATGGGAGTGGTTTGGTCTAACGCTAGCGGAGTGGCGTTGCTTGTCCGTCATCGCAGAACTCAAGCAGACCACAGTTCGTGAGATTTCGGAAAGGACCAACTCGGACAAGGCGCAAGTTAGTCGCGCTAGCGCGAGCCTGACCTCGAAGGGTCTCATTTCGCGCGAGAAGAACGCTGAAGACGCCCGGAGCGGCATCTACACGATGACGCAAAAAGGCCAGCGCCAGTATGAAGAAATCATGCCGATTCGAATCGCTGAAAATGAGCATGTCTTAGATGCGTTGACGCCGCACGAGCAGGATCAGCTGGTAGATTACCTAAACCGTATCCAAGACGCGGTCTTTTCGTTTCAAGATGAATCTCGGCGCCCCGGTTAATCCGCATCCCGGTCTGCCGCCAGCAGGTTCATCGACCATCCAAGACTTGCTTAAGAAGCTGGCGGCTTAAAATCTGGTGCGGACGGGGGGACTCGAACCCTCACGAGGTTACCCTCGACAGATTTTAAGTCTTATGCAAAATTGCTAAGTTATTGATTTTATTACGTTAATTAGGGTCTTTTTTGGAGTGTGTAACTACACGTGAAAGAAAATCACGGATTTTGAGCAAATTTACCTTATGAGCTCGGTATACCGATTCGACTCGATGTCTACAGTTTAATTTTCTAGACTATTGAATTTACTGGAATATTTAACTCCGCATACAGCCCTGTGGAGCGAATGTGCAACTGTCGATTTTTTGACTAAACGCTCTTGGGCGCTTTTTTAGCTCGTAATTCCAGCCTCGACTTACACGCTCTTACACATAAAACTTCGCCACATGGATTCGCTTTATCGATCTATAATAATAGAAATTATGTGCCTATCGATCTGCCTTGATAGATCATTTTGTTGACAAGCTAGCTCTAATGATATACCTTTATATATCATGAGTAATAATTTATCTACAAAAACAGATCAAGTGGCCCAATCCGCCCTTAACAGCATGGCTAAACAGGTGAAAGCGGCTCGTGAGGCAAAGCAGCTTAGCCAGAGAGAGCTAAGCGCACGCACGGGCATTCCCCAGAGCCATATTTCAAAGATCGAAAATGGC
>JBCDBM010000258.1:0-3847 GCA_039183665.1 Pseudomonadota bacterium
ATCCGCGTGGCGGCTGACTTCTAATCAACAATTACCTCTCTGAGTACTGGCGCCGGGCTTTACGCTCGGCGCCTTTTTTTGCGTATAGCGCGCGAGGGGTGTGCCCGCTTGACGAAGACGTTGCCGCAAGCGATCGGACTTGTTGCAACAGCGCAGATTGTCGTTCAGTCGGGTTCCAGTCACTCCGATATGAAAGCACAATTGAACGCGCTAACTTCTTTCCGGGAAGAGTTCGAGCGCTAATCAGTCCCGAGTCAATATCCAATCGCGCCTGGGCTTTCGACAACAACATAAGCGTGTCGCTATTCATAAGAACAATTCGCGCCGCGGAATACGAATTACATTCAATAGCCGAAACTGGCGCGGCGCCTAAAAGCGATTCAACTTGACGACGTAGGGGCGACGAGATTCTCGGCGTAATCCAAGGATAGACCGCCAACACTTTTCGCGACAATACCCGCTCCGACATTAACGGATGATCTGGCCGCATGAGGAGGGATAATTCGTCTTGTAGAATCCGCTCCTCTATTGTTCCCGCACCGCTCATTTCGCCCCGTTCGGCGCCGATCAAAAAATCCACCGCACCACGACGCAAATCTCGGACGAGCACCTCATAGGGCGCTTCGATGATCGCAATATTGTAATTTGGGTATTCGCGCAGGAATAACGTCGTCGCCATCGGTGCGATATATGCCCGCGCAAAAGGCATCGCGCCGATGCGCGTCTCGCCGCCGGCGGCGCCGACGATGCGTGCAATTTCATCTCTCGCTTGCCGCAGCTCTCGAAACGCGAGCCCCGTCTCGAAAGCGAGCTGCGCTCCAGCTTGTGTCGATCGAGCGCCAAAATTCGCTTTCTCGAATAGTTCAACGCCCAGCTTTTGTTCGAGCTCGTTTATCGAGCGATGAAGGTTCGGCGCGGGAATTCCGAAGGCGCGCGCGCCGCCCGCAAAACTCTGTTGTTGATCGACGGCAAATAGCGCGCGCAACTGACCGGACGTTAGTCCATGGACAATCCTTTGTGCTTCATCTCTATCTTTTTTTAATGCATCTGCGAAAGCGTTGCGCAAACGCAAAATAAGTGCAGTTACGCGGATGGCGAGCGCATTCCCTGCTTCGGTTGACGTAACACCCGCACGTCCACGATGAAACAGCGAGGCCCCAAAATCGTCTTCTAGTGTATGAATTGCATGGCTTAGTGCAGGTTGCGTACGCCCTACAGAGGCTGCCGCTCCACTAATTGAGCGAAGCCTCACCGCTTCAGCAAATCCGATCAAGTGTCGAATATTTGCTTTGTCCATTCGCGCCCAATCTGAATTCGAAACATGGTATTAGATATCCATTGTTATCATTTTTCTATGTCATTGAAAATTATTCTATTCGTTTTTTAGCCTGAATTGCGCGATAGTTGTGTGATCAAAATTACGGCGCAAAACCCCTAGCAACTCACGGTTATCGCGTCCTTCGATACTGATGGGGAATTTCTTGGCCTATTTGCCTGTTCCTCAGTCGGTGTCGTGAACAAGTACGATAAAGTCGGCCAGCAAATCGCACGAAACGACCCTTTTGGCCCGAGGAGGCGAGCCAATGACGTGGCAATCTCATGATTACGACGACATCCCGGGTACCTATGTGTTCGACGGAGAAAACGCCCATCGTTCATACGCCCTGAATAAACTGCTTTTTTCGTTTAATAGCGAAATCAACCGAAATGAGTTCGCTGAAGACGAGAACGCCTATGCGGACAAGTTCGGCTTAAACGAAGAACAAAAAAAGGCTCTGCTGGCCCGTGATTTCCTTACGATGATCCGTATCGGCGCTAACATTTATTACGTAGCGAAGTTAGCGGTGCCGAGCGGCGTATCAGTTCAGGACGCGGGCGCTGCTTTCCAAGGCATCACCACAGAGGAATTCAAAGCAAAGCTGTTGGCGCGAAGAGAAGGCCTCGTCGAACGATTAGAAAAAGAAGGGTTTTGGAATGGCTAGAATCGTCGGCGGCGTAACGACCTCTCATATCCCAGCTATCGGTAATGCGATGTCTAGCAAGCTTGAAAGTGATCCATATTGGAAGCGCTTTTTTGACGGATATGAACCCGTCAAGGAATGGCTAGCTGACGTTGATCCTGATATTGCGATCGTTGTTTACAACGACCATGGCTTAAATTTTTTTCTCAATAACATTCCCACATTCGCCATTGGCTGCGCAGATCGCTATGAAAATGCTGATGAAGGATGGGGGCTGCAAACATTAGCCTCGTTTGAAGGCAATGCTCAATTTTCTTGGCACCTAGCTGAATCGCTTATCGGGCAGGAATTCGACATGGCAATGTGCCAAGAAATGCTCGTAGACCATGGCTTTATCGTGCCGATGGCTTTGATGTGGCGTCACCTACCGAAATGGCCTGTTCAAGGTATTCCGCTGGCGATCAACACTGTTCAGCACCCAATCCCTTCCGCGGCGCGCCTTTTAAAACTCGGGGCAGCTCTAAAAAAGGCGATTGAATCGTATCCGGAAGATCTGAAAGTCGTCATCTTTGGTACGGGAGGTATGTCGCATCAGTTGCAAGGAGAGCGCGCTGGCCTTGTCGATATCGAATTTGATCTGAGATGCATGGACAAGATCATCAATGACCCAGAATGGATGACCCAACTCTCGACCACTGAGATTATTGAACGGGCGGGCACCGAAGGCGTTGAAGTCATCATGTGGCTCACGATGCGGGGCGCATTAGGCGACAACGTGAAGTGTCTACACAAACATTATCATACGCCCGTTTCAAATACCGGGGCTGGCGTTCTGGTTCTTGAACCACAAGAATGATCAAGAGAGGGTAGACAATGACATTGAAAGTCGCGCTTGCTGGCGCCGGTGCATTCGGATTGAAGCATTTAGACGGCATCCAAAAGATAGACGATGTCGATGTGGTATCTATTGTGGGAAGGCGTCTCGAGCCTACTCAAAAAGTCGCCAATGAATATGGCGTACCCCATGCAACGACAGAACTTGAGGACGCACTGGCGCAACCCGGTATTGACGCCGTTATCCTAGCAACGCCTACCCAAATGCACGCTTCGCAAGCCATTCAATGTATGGATTCTGGAAAACACGTACAGGTGGAGATTCCGCTTGCAGACAGCTGGGCGGATACAGAGGCCGTGTTGAACAAGAAAGAAGAAACGGGCTTGATTTGCATGGCTGGTCACACACGACGCTTTAACCCGTCTCATCAATGGGTTCGTAAGAAGATAAGCACCGGCGAGTTATCAATTCAACAGATGGATGTGGAAACATACTTCTTCCGCCGAAAGAACATTAATGCGAAAGGCGAACCGCGGTCGTGGACCGACCATCTGTTATGGCATCATGCGGCTCACACCGTTGATCTGTTTCAATATCAAACTGGAGAGAAAGTCGTCGTCGCAAACGCCATTCAGGGTCCGACGCATCCGGATCTCAAAATCGCCATGGACATGTCCATTCAGCTGAAGACCGAGTCTGGCAAGGTGTTGACGTTGTCGCTGTCGTTTAACAATGACGGACCGATCGGCACATTTTTCCGATATATCTGCGACAATGGCACCTATATCGCGCGTTATGACGATCTTGTTGATGGTCACGAGAAGTCAATCGACGTCTCCAAGGTGGACGTCTCAATGAACGGTATTGAATTGCAAGATCGAGAGTTTTTCGAGGCGATTAAGGAAAATCGCGAACCCAATTCTAGCGTCGCTCAGGTTGCCGCGTGCTATCGCACACTCCACGAGCTTGAACAACAAATGAACGCTCATCCTTGACCCACGGATTATTTATGAACAGACGCGATCTTAATCCACTGGAGACCAAAGAAACC
>JBCDBM010000259.1:0-3817 GCA_039183665.1 Pseudomonadota bacterium
ATTCTTTTAAGTTATCGAGCTTGCCCGGCGCTTGTGGAGATTTAGATTGCTTCCACATATTCACATAGCCGGACTCTTCGAGCACCAGCGCCGCCAGGTCGGCAGGGGCCATTTCTTTTGCGTCGCGCGCCCAACGGTCTAGTTTTTCTAGAAAGTTAAGGAGTGCGCCGCGCGCCGCTTTGTGCAAATCATCGCTTTCAATCGCAAGACGGCTCGCCGCCATAAGCGATACGCCATGCGCGCGGGCTATTTTGTGGATAGTTTGCAACGCCTTATCGCCAAGTCCCCGCTTTGGCTTATTCACGATACGGTCAAACGCTAAATCATCGTCGGCGCTTCGAATGAGGCGTAGGTAAGCGAGCGCATCGCGCATTTCTTCGCGCTCATAAAAGCGCGGGCCGCCCACGACGCGATAAGCAAGACCCAACGTGTTAAATCGCTCCTCAAAAGCCCGCATCTGGTGCGATGCGCGCACCAGCACCGCCATATCGCTTAAGCTGCGCCCCTTTGATTGCTCCGACTCAATATCGTCGCCGATGAGCCGCGCTTCTTCTTCGCCGTCCCACACCCCGCGAAGTTTTACCTTCTCGCCGTCTTCGCGATCGGTCCATAGCGTTTTTCCTAAACGCTCTTCATTGGCGGAAATTAAGTGCGACGCCACTGCTAGAATTGCAGGCGTCGAGCGATAATTACGCTCTAGACGGATGACTTTGGCACCCGGGAAATCCTTCTCGAAGCGAAGAATATTCTCGACTTCAGCGCCGCGCCAGCCGTAAATTGATTGATCATCATCGCCCACGCAACAGACATTTTTGTGTTTTTGCGCCAGAAGCCGCAACCACAGATACTGCGCTATATTCGTGTCTTGATATTCATCCACGAGCATGTAGCGAAAGCGACGATGATACTCGTCCAAAACATCTGAATTGTTTTGGAAAATCGTCAAATTGTGCAACAGAAGATCGCCAAAATCAGCGGCATTCAGCGCCTTTAATCGCGCTTGATAAGCAGTATAAAGATCAATGCCGCGCCCATCGGCAAAATGATACGCTTCGTTCGCCGGCACTTTGTCCGGCGTCAGGCCCTTGTTTTTCCACCCATCGATAACAAAAGCCAGGCTGCGCCCTGCCCAGCGCTTCTCATCAAGACCGGCCGCCTCAATCACTTGTTTAGCGAGCCGGATTTGATCATCCGCGTCTAGGATTGTGAAACTGGACTTCAAACCCGCGAGCTCAGCGTGTTTTCGCAGAATCTGCGCGGCGATAGAATGAAATGTGCCGAGCCAGCGCATGCCCTCAACGCTGTCGCCGATGAGCGTTTGAATGCGCGCTTTCATTTCGCGCGCCGCCTTATTTGTAAACGTGACCGCCAAAACGTTTTGGGGCTGGGCGAGGGCCGAATTCAAGAGATGCGCGATCCGGGTTGTGAGCGCCTTGGTTTTGCCCGTGCCTGCGCCCGCGAGCATGAGCACGGGTCCCTCAGTTGTGAGCACTGCAGCGCGCTGGGCGTCGTTAAGACCCGACAAATAGGCCGGCTCCTGGTCTGACGGGGCTGCGCGCGACGCGTTTGCGGCGGCGAGCGCACGTTCGGCTAGGGTCGGCATGGCAGGCTCACTTGAGGACATAGGCGTTACATATAATAAACGAGAACGATTCTAGAACATTGTCACTTAGCGCTGCGCGCTCAATTTGCAAAGCGCGCGAGCGAGGCTAACAATGATTGTGATGAGGCGACGCCGTCGCCGCGACTGCAGGAGACGCCGAAATGGCCGGAAAATTCGAATTGTATAAAGACAAAGCGGGTGAATTTCGCTTCCGCCTCAAAGCAGGCAACGGCGAGAATATTCTCGCCAGCGAAGGCTATAAAGAGCGCGCCAGCGCGGAAAACGGGATTGCTTCCGTAAAGAAAAACGCGGCCGACAAGGCGCGTTTCGAAATCAAAGAATCATCCAGCGGCAAGCCCTATTTTGTCCTCAAAGCCGGCAATCACCAGGTGATCGGTCAATCGCAAATGTACGAATCGACCGCAAGCGCCGAAGGCGGCGTTCAGTCAGTGATGAACACGGCGCCGGACGCGGCGATCGACGACCAAACGTCATAAAGAGCGGCATTCGGCTGGGCGCGCTGACGCGGCGCGCCTGGCCGTCAATGAAATGAATTCCGTCGCGGGGGTTTAACCGATCACTCAATCCGCTGCATGTTCCGCCAGCGCGCTCTCACACCCCGTCTCCATAAACGCCAGATCATCCATCAAAAAGCGCAGCGCATCGCGCGCCAGCGCGCCTTTTTTGGTCTTCATGGAGATCGCAACTTTCTTGGCCGGCGTCTCTAAAAAGTAAGCGCCAGCCATATGGCGCCAACGAACGGTCTGTTCAGTCCAAACGAAGTCGACCGTTTTAGCGCGCATTTTTGCGCCGTCCTCGGACCAACTCTCGATCTTGAGTTCAAACGGCTCATTTTTCTCCCCGCCGCTCGGATAAATTGCCATCGAAACGAAACATACGGGGGCGTCAAAGGTGATTTCCAGCGGCAAATTGAGATGGTCGAGATAGCCGGCCGCATAGGCGCCGCTTGGAGCGGCCTCATAGGTGCACATAGAGTCGATCTGTGATCGGATGGGGCCGCGGCAGACTTGCCAAGAAAGACCGCGCCCAAAGGTGACGCCAAAATCCAACTCATAGTCCGTGCGGATCGGATCTCCATTGCGACCCGGCGGCGGTTCGAAGGTGATGACTTCAAAGGGCGGATCGTCTTTCAAGATCGCCGGATCGCCGACGATTGAAAAAGCGCTCGAGTCTGTCGCGGGGTTGCTGTCTCGATCCGGGTCCGGGCCAATGCCGTTTTCGTGGACCAACTGATCTTCGTGGCGATGATCTGCGCCCCCCGCATCATGCGCCAGGGCGATATCACCCGATGCCACCATCGTGATCGCCGCTGCGCAAGCGATCGTCGTCGTCTTCGAACGCTTAAGCCCCATAATGCTCCCCGCATTCGCCCGATCGCGATAGCATACACCGGGGACCGCGACGCGCCAAGAAGCGCGCCCGTAATCACGATAAAGTCTTGAACGGGAATGAGATTTTTATCTGGTGTCAGCTGCAAAGCTGTACTGGAGCAAGGGCGCGGCGCGGATGCGTTGAAGCATCGCTATTTCGCCTGAGCGGGTGTTTTACTCCGCAGCGGCGGCGACTGTCTCTTTGCTGTCGTTTGCGTCGCCAGACGCAGCTGCGTTTTCGCCTGCTTCATCTGTCGCTTTGACCCGACGTCGACGGGTCCGCCGGCGGGGCTTTTTCTCAGCGTCTTTTTCCGCATCATTGGCGCCAGCGTCAGGCTCGCTTGCGCTCGTCTGTTGCGCATCCTTGTCCGACTCCGCAGCTTTCGGCGCCTCTTCACTCGGCGCGGCGGCCGGCGCTCGCGACTGCGTCCGATCGGCGGACGGCTCTTCAGCGACGGATGGTTGCTCGCCTTCACCCGTATAAGGCGTTGCTTGTTGTTGAGGAGGCTGCATGGACCTGATTAACCGAAAATAATGCTCGGCATGCTGAAGGTAGCTTTCGGCTTTAATTCGATCGCCAGCGGATGAAGCATCGCGCGCCAAATTTATATACTTGTCGTAAATTTGATTCGCCGTACCGCGAATACGCACCTCAGGGCCATTCGAATCGAGCGCACGATTCGGATTGACGCCCTGACGACGCCGCTGATTGCGTCCACGCTTCATAAACATTTCTCTTTATTTCTATCTCAGCGTACCCGCCCTTTGCGGCCGCTGTAGCCAATTCGTAAAGCTTCCCCAATTAAGGCGTCTATCGTGCGCC
>JBCDBM010000260.1:0-3625 GCA_039183665.1 Pseudomonadota bacterium
AGCCAATGAGCGGTAGAATAACTGATAAGGTGGTTAAGGCTGCGAGGATAGTGAGCGGCTTGTTAAGCGCCCGTTGGAAAATCACGGAGCGTTAGCCCCAACCCCAAAGCAGCCATGATTGTAAACATGGACGCGACGAGCGCGATGTTTATGTAAGCTTCCACTCGTCTCTCTTCGTCGCGCAAAATGATCTATGTGTTCGCTCAGCTCCTACTGTACACTGAACGTACTTCCACAGAACATTTAAGATCAAAATATCGGTCACAAAATATCGAGATGCCCATGAATGGTTGCGGACTTGTGAGAGCCCTGAAGGGAATCGGCCCCTCGACTATTCGAGAATTCGTTGATCATGAAAATCAGTTCTATCCAGTTCCTTGGCGACAAAAGCGCTTTGCATAGTCACAATGGGAAGCGCGCGTAAACCGTTGATAACGTGATACTGCGTTGGCATATCCTCCCACGACGCTTCTTTGAATTCGAAACTGCCGGAGCCAAACCATATCTCCGGCTGGGGAAGCGGAGGATTGGATAATTGATTTCCTTCTGTTGGAAGCGGTGTGATCGTAAAGTAATCAACGTCCGAGTCTCGCCAACCATCGCCCGTCCTCGGAAAATACTTGTGGACGATAATGCCATCGTTCGAGAAGATATTTTCCTGTACCCCAGTGACTTGTTCGCCCGTTAATTGGATCGTAGGCTGAACGGTCATATTAAAGAACTCGAACCCCTCCCAAGATGCTATGCATTTAAATGTATCGTCGCTTTGTTCTGTCGGATCGGGGAGATCGGCGAACAGTTTCGGATATCCCATTTGTTCACGACCCGTTGTAACAGGGTCCGACATGCCTTCCCACAGCACGAGGATGAATGGTCCGCGAACATCGTCTTTACGACCTTCAAATCTTACGGGCGTTCGGACGCTGAGGACGTTGTACCCGCGCCCTGCAAGCCAGCTGATATCTTTCAAAACATTGTACTCGATTGTGATGACCGGCGGCCCATCAAGAACAACGCCTTCAGGGAGCACATCGGAAATGGCATCAGCATCGCTCAGAAATTGGATGCCGTAGCGTGTACGCTTGGTCGGCGCATCATCTATAAACCGTCCGCCATCGGAGTTCTGCCGAGGGCCGCAAGCCGGTCCGAAATGTATAGGCATTAGGTGTTTTCTGCGCCGGTCGATCATGTAACCCATCGGGACTTCCTATTTAGCTTTTTCGCTAGACGCCTTCCTAACGCGTCGACCGTCTTTCGCTGTGCCGCGCCGGTCAAAGCGATCCGGAACCGCCAACGAAGTCGCCATGCAGCGAATTCAACTTTTTCTGCAGCTCAAGACTATACAAAAATAAGAAAATGTCTATCATATGGCTACCAGAAAGTGAGAAAGGCCTCTTTTATAGTTATTAAGTGCGCATTGTTGGGGTTTCGCTCTGGGGTCGACCGGCGCCTTCTCATTTTATATCCATACACAGATTGTCATTTTTGTTCTGTGAAGGATGGCCGGGCGGCGATCAAACAAGTGCCCTCTGGGTCGCTGCCCGGCGTTGCCTGCGGCCGAACGCCGTTAGCCGGGGCACAACAAGTTTCCAACGTTAGGAGTTGCTGCGATGTCGTCTGATGCTTTGGTTAGAGAAACGTATTTTGAAAAGACGCCTTTATCAGCCTCTATGTTCGCGGATGCTAAAAAGGTCCTTGGTGGCGGCAATACCCGCATGTCTTCTTACTGGCCACCCCACCCTTTAACAATAACGCATGGTGACGGCCCATTTATGTGGGATAAGGATGGCAATCGTTACATTGATCTCGTCAACAATTATACGACGCTAATCCACGGTCACGCTCATCCGAGAATTACGAACGCTATTGTCGAAGCCACGAAGAACGGGACAGGATGGCCTGCCTATCACGAAAAGCTTGGTGCGCTTGCGGACGAATTGGTCAACCGAATTGAGTCCTTCGATCGGATTCGATTTGTTAATTCGGGTACGGAAGCGGGTAATCTTGCCCTAACGATCGCGAGGATGGTCACTGGTCGCTGGAAAATTTTGATGGCGAGGGGCGGATATCATGGCGCAGTGATCGAATTCATGATGGGATCCGGCGGCCTTCAAGGGCAAGCAACCTATATCGCTGATTTCAATGATGCAGAGGGTTTTACAAAAATTCTTCGCGACCATGGCGACGAAATCGCCGCGGTTTTCCTTGAACCAGTTATGGGCTGGGGCGGTATAATCCCTGCAACTGACGCATTTATCGAAACCGTCAGGGAAGAGGCGTCGCGCGCTGGCGCTTTACTCGTTTTTGATGAGGTAATCACGTTTCGTTTGGGGCGCGGGGCATACCAATCAAATTTTGACGTTAAGCCCGACTTGACGATGCTGGGAAAAGTTATCGGCGGTGGATTGCCTGTCGGTGCTGTTGGCGGTGGTGAAGCCGTTATGAGTGTCTTTGATCCGGAAAACTTGCGGGTTCACAATGCCGGTACATTCAATGGCAACCCCCTCACAATGGCCGCCGGGCAAGTTGCCGTTGAAATGCTGGAAGACAGTGATTTTGAAAAAATCGATCGATTAGCGGCCCGCTTACAGGACGGCCTCTACGATCAAGCGAAGCGATTAAACATGCCGTTATCGGTCAACCGCGTTGGCTCCCTTCTCAATATATTCATCAGCGAAGATGAGAACCCCGGCGTCATCAATCGTACGGATGCTGAGCAGATTCAACTCTTTCATCTTGCGGCCATGAATGAAGGCGTTTTTCTAGCGTCACGAGGCATGATAGCGATATCGACGGTGCTTGATGAGGCACTTATTGACGAAGCCGTGGATCGACTGGGTCGTGCGCTGGCGAGCGTAAAAGAGTCTTTAGTCGCAGCGGCGTGACATCGACGTCTTACCGCGTCATTCAAACAAGCCAAAAGCCCCGGAGAAGTCGTTACAAGAACCCCAAGGGCCTTCGTTCTTAAAAGCGGTGAATAGACAAAAGACAAAGCCTATTTCAACGCGCGTGTAACGCGCGGGGAGGTGCCGATCTGGGCTAAGCTCGCATCGAAACTGTCAGTAGCTCGGGAAAAGGAATGCCGCCGTGCTGTGTAATAAATGATTTGGGACGTTTGAGGATCGAGATCAAAGAAAACTCGTGGCGCTCTCATGATCATGAACAAGGCCCCGGTCTGGCCGCAGGGAAATGTTTGTCTCCATGGTCACTGTTCTTGCTTGATGGGCAGGCCAATGCGTGGGGGAGGCCCTGATGATCAGACCACGTAATATGCAAATCAAATAGTCTGTAGAGTGAATGATATGGGTATAGGGAGGAATTGGGAGCGCAAGCCCATGAATAGACTGCGGATCATGTTGCCTGTCGCTGTCCTTGTCGCCCTAGCTGGGTTCTTAACGGCGGGATATGTAGCGCACAACAAGCCAGTAGCTTGGAATGGGTCTGCCGAAACGCTCGATGCGCATATCGAAGGTTGGGCATCTGAAGGCCCAATTCCAGGTGTATTGCTTCACATTCAACAAGGTGAAACTGTTCACTACTCCAACGCCGCTGGCGCACTGTCCAAAAATGGGCAAACGCCCCTAACGCCGTTGACGCCTTTCCATACAGCCAGTGTCGGTAAGCT
>JBCDBM010000261.1:0-3603 GCA_039183665.1 Pseudomonadota bacterium
CGCGACGTGTTGCGTGGCGTGGACATTGATGTCGACGAAGGAAAGTCGTTGGTTGTCATCGGCGGATCAGGCGTTGGCAAGTCCGTATTATTGAAATGCATCTTAGGGTTGGTAAGACCCGACAATGGCGAAATCCTAATCGATGGGATTAATGTTGCGCGCCATACAGAAGCAAACCGCCGCCTCATCACCGCGCAGACCGGTATGTTGTTCCAAGGCGCCGCGCTTTTTGACTCCTTGAATGTTTGGGAGAATGTTGCGTTTCGTCTGCTCTATGCCGATAGCCGCAATCGGAATGCCGCCCGTGATCGTGCTGTCGATTGCCTCGCGCAAGTGGGGCTTGCACCGGAAGTCGGCGATCTGTTGCCGTCAGAATTATCAGGGGGCATGCAAAAGCGCGTGAGCCTTGCGCGCGCTATCGCCTCGGACCCGCAGATCTTGTTCTTCGACGAGCCAACGACGGGGCTTGATCCCATCATGTCTGATGTGATCAACAATCTCATCCGCGACCGCGTCAAAGCGCTCGGCGCGACGGCGATTTCGATCACTCATGACCTCAACTCCGCGCAAAAAATCGCCGATGAAATCGCAATGATCTATGAAGGGCGCATTATTTGGCGGGGCGCGCCTGACGAAATTTATGGCTCATCAAATCCCATGGTTGATCAGTTTGTACACGGACGAGCAGAAGGCCCTATAAAAATGGCGGTCCGTCAACGCTAGTGCGCCGGCTCGGGCTCGCACTTAATCCTCAGTTGATTTCTTCTTTCGTCTGCGCCGGCGACGGCGCCGACGATCATTTTTCGCCTTATGCGCCAAGTCCTGCAGAATCCCTTCTCGAAGGCCGCGATCAGCGACACGAATTCGTGTTGTCGGCCACTCGCGCAAGATCGCTTCCAGAATTGCGCAGCCGCACACTACGAGATCAGCGCGCTCATGGCCAATACACGCGTTAGCGGCGCGCTCGTCAAAGCTCATCTGGCGCAGCTTCATCGATGTGGCGCGGGCGTCGTCGACGCTCAGCCAAAATCCGTCAACCCGGTCTCGCCGATATCGGTCGAGCCCCAAATGCACGCCCGCAATGGATGTCACCGTTCCAGAGGTTCCTAACAGATGCGCTGCGTTATTCTTGAAATGGCCGCGTTGTCCGCCAGGATCTCCGAAGGCCGCAATCGCGCGCCGGACATCGTCGATAATCGCGTCATAGGTTTGCGCATCCAACTCACGGCCGCCCCATTTTTCTGAGAGCGTGACAACGCCGATAGGCATCGAACGCCAGGCGACGATTTCCGCCTTGTCGGTCGCCGCGCCGTCGGTGTGTTTTATCCATGAAAGTTCGGTAGAGCCGCCGCCAATATCAAAGACAAGCCCCGCCGTTGCCTCGGGGTCGAAAAGATCGGCGCAACCCAAAACCGCGAGACGCGCCTCCTCTTCAGTGGAAATAACATCGAATGATAATCCGGTTTCCTGCCCCACGCGCTGCAGAAATTCCTCGCCATTTGAGGCGACACGGCAGGCCTGCGTTGTGATACAGCGCCAACGCGTCACCCCACGGCGGGTCATCTTCTCGGCGCAGATCTTCAACGCGTCGAGCGTTCGCCCCATCGCAGGGTCCGATAAATTGCCTGTCGCGGAAAGCCCTTCGCCGAGGCGCACAATCTGTGAGAAGGCGTCGATGATCCGTACACCACGCCCCTTTGGCGCAGCAATCAACAACCGACAATTATTGGTGCCAAGATCAAGAGCGGCGAAACGCTCTCGTCGTGTTGCGCCAAACACGCGCAAAGCTTGGCGCGCATCGACCGAACCCGTTTGGCGACCGCGTTGCGCGAATTTTGCGCCAGCGTCCCCGTCACTCACAATTTGCGTCCTCGCTGGGCGCCCGCCAAAGCGCCATTATTCTGCGACGAGGTTAGAGTCTTCGACGAGCGCGGGCAAGCTAACGCAAGAAAGGAACCCTTATCGGCCCTGCTCGAGATCCCGAAACGCGCGCTTCAATCCATATTCGTCGGACGTTACGGTGCGCTCTATGTCGGCAACACGGGCCTCCAAAGCGCGAAACCGATGTTTGAGCGCCGAAAACGCCATGCGCGGCCGCGTTGCGAATGTTCGCCAAAAGCGCTGTTCTTCCTCGTCAATATCCGTCACCGGCTGCGGGTTCTGATCATCGCGCTCAATGACCATCGCAGCTGCGAAATACGCGATGACCGTCCACGGAAAGAAAACGAACGCGCCGATAAAAGCGCCAATGCGCAAAATAGTCGTGTTCCAGCCAAAGTAATCGGCAACGCCGGCACAGACGCCAGCGATTTTCGCATCGTGCATGTTGCGCCGCAACCGGTGCGGATTGGGCCCAGGCCCCGGCTGACCCGCGCGACGCGAGTAGCCGCCATGTTCGCCCCAATTTCGGCTGCCCTCCCGCCCGCCGGGTCCAGCGCGATGACGATCCTCATAATGATGGTTACGCATTACCCTGCTCCGGATAGGCATCGCGCCATTCAGGCGACTCTCTGTCTAGGATCGTCTCCAGCGCCTCAACACGACGCTCTAACCGTTGGGCGGTTTTCCAGAGGTCGTCGACGAGGCGTTCATCATCTGCGGAAATGGACTTGCCTTTCCGCAACTCAGCAATCGTAATCATAATGACGCCTGGGAACGCCACAAAGACGATGGCGACGACGATGATAATGAAAATAAAAACATCCATGGCGTAGGCTCAATCTCATTCTTGTTCCGCGGGGTTTTCTCCCGCCGCACGCTTTGCGACGCGCTGTTTTAACTTGGCCAATTCTTCGTTGACGGCGTCTTCAGCTTCCAGATCCGCAAACTCGCCTTCGAGCGTTTTCTTGCCGCCAAGACTCCAGCTTTCGGCCTCTGCTTCGAGCTCGTCAATGCGTCGCTCATAGCGATCAAAGCGGGCTAAGGCATCGTCAATGCGCCCATCATGAACTTGGCGTTGCACCCGGACACTGCCGGACGCCGCATCTCGGCGCAATTCCAATGACCGCTGTTTCGCCCTGGCTTCTTTAAGCTTCGCCTGCAGCCTGGCCAAATCGTCATTGGTTTTGTCGACGCTCGCCGCCAGCGCATCAAGTTCTTGATCGAGCAATCCGATCATCTCTTCGGCCTTACGCTTGGCGGCAATAGCGCCGCGCGCAAGGTCGTCACGCCCCTTTGCAATAGCGAGCTCTGCTTTTTGCGCCCAGTCGTCCGCGCGCGCCGCGCACTCCTCCTTTTTACGCACCACGGCCTTGCGATCTGCGATCGCGCGCGCCGCGTTCGCCCGCACTTCCACCAGCGTGTCTTCCATCTCTTGGATAATGAGCCGCACGATCTTCTCTGGATCTTCAGCCCTGTCCAGCATGGAATTGATATTCGAGTTCACGATGTCGCTCAGTCTTGAAAAAACGCCCATTGCTGCGCCTCCTTAAAAAATGATGCCGCCAAGCACGAAACCAACGAGGAACGTGCCCCACGCGAAGCCGGAGCGGCGCGACAGGGCGCGCTCCAAGCGGTAATTCCAATATCGATCTTCATAATGTCGGTCCGTCATGGCCGTATCGGCTCCTTTAGGCTTTTGGTTAATCCGTTCGACCTAGGCCA
>JBCDBM010000262.1:0-3589 GCA_039183665.1 Pseudomonadota bacterium
GCGCCCGCTTAATAGTGTAGGCTATATAGGCGAGTAGGCCGGGCGTCACCGCTCAACTGTTAAGTCTTTGAACTTCTTGCTGACGACATCGCGAATGACGTCGCTCATTTGACGATAGGCCTCTGCGCGCCCTGCGCTTTTCCTATACACAATGCCAACTGAACGCGTGATCGATTTGCCTTTTAGTTTTTTAACAACCACTTCGCCACGCGCTGGAATCTCCGAACTCACATATAGCGCTGGCAAAAACGCCGCTCCCATGCCCATGCCGACCATGAGGCGAAGGGCATCAAGGCTGGTTCCCTCGTAATCACGGACGAGGTTGGCGCCAAAGTCTTTGCACAGTTCATTGATTTGATCGTGCAAGTGAAATTGCGGCGTGAGCGAGAGAACATCCAGTCCTTTTATCATTGATGGGGTGATAGCGTCAGCCCCCGCCAACTCATGATCGGCAGCGATCGCGAGATAGAGGGGTTCACGGAACAACCGTTCCGTTACGAGCTCTCCCCCTGCGACCGGCAGCTGCGCGAGAATGACGTCATGCTTTCCGCGCGCTAATTCGTGCTCTAGCTCGCGCGGCGCGCTCTCGCGAACATACAAATTCAGATCGGGGTGTTGTTTATGCAGCAATTTCACGACATGCGGCAGCAAATAAGGGCCCAATGTTGGCTTCGCGCCAAGACGAATTGTGCCAATCAATCCGCGCTGCGCGCCGGCGGTAAAATCGGCGAGGCTTTGCACCTCATCGAGAATACGCCGCGCACGGGCGGCAACTTCGCGCCCAACCGGGGTCAGCGCGACACCGGAACGGCTTCGTTCAACTAAGAGAACGCCAAGCGCCTCTTCAATATTCTGAATCTGGGCTGTTAACGAGGGTTGTGAAATCCCGCTCATCTCAGCCGCGCGGCGATAGTGTTTTGTCTCGTGCAACGCCAAGAGGTAGCGCAACTGCTTTAGCGTAACGGCGTCAGCATCCATCTTTCTTGCCTCCCCTGTTTCTGGTCGTTGCCACAATCACGCGACCTATCAGCAAATGCCCTAATTTGACCAAACCCGCTAGAGTTAACCTACGGACGATAGGTCTTTCCTATCATAATTGAACTTTAATTCTGACGTTGATTAGGATTATCGTACCCGCACACTACGCCTATCCCCCAAACGTAGTCGCCCTGGCTCGCTGTCGAAGCGGGCCAGGGCTTTTTGTTGACGCCTGCTGAGTATGAGAGGGCGATTGCTCGAAAGCGGCGCTGGACGAAGGGTGAGCAGACCGCTGCGCCGGAGCTTTGCGGCAATCGGGGGTTAAACAAACGCCGAAAGAGCGGCGATGTAGCCTACCGCGATCATGCTCACGACGCCGATGCTTGCGACCCGGATCATTTCAAAATTCCTTTCCTGTTCACTAACGATGTGCTCCATGTGGGTGATGAGATTTCGACCTCAAGCGATCATAATAGTAATAATTAATAGTTTTTTCCTATCTATCGCATGCGCAGCTCGACTTCAGGGGATGGGACCAAAGGTTGATAGGATAATTCTATCATAACCGCCCATTCAATAACCTGCGAGATCGCTTATGTGTCGACCGTGAGAGTGAATGAAACTTGCGGAGAGCATAAATGGTGGACGCTTCCCCTGACCGAATATCGCCGGACGTTGATCCAGGGCCGTTACGAGCTCATACGATGAAGCATATGTCGACACCCACAATCCCTACCGGAGCGGGTCAAAACAGAAGGCCTGCAACACCAGCGGCAATAAATGGGCGATCACCAGACAAAACTCTTCAGCTCATTGTTCGCTGGGAACACGCGCTTGAGAAACTGAAGCTAGTTTTGGATGATATTTCGGATTGGGGACCGTTTGAACTCATCCATATCGAGGTGATCAGCATAGAAAACGATCACCCGCTGAGAGCGGACTGCTGGTTCGAGTATCATGGCGCCAAATCCAATCGCGATCATCACGAATGGAATTTGAAACTGCTATTGAAAGACTTCGCAGTTTGTGAGGAGCCGCAGCGGAGCAGCGCGCCGCCGGCTCTGCCGAGCGGTCCATCGCTATTTCGCGGACGGCAAGAAATTTACTTAAGCATAACAAACGCCGCGCGGATACCGCGCGGCAAGAGGGTTTAGAGAAAAGAATGGCCAAGATCGTAGCAAAGATTAACGACTTTCTGCGGATGGAAGCGTCCGCAGGGATTCTTTTGATGATGGCTGCGCTACTCGCGCTGCTAGCCAACAATACGATTTTGTCTCCTCTGTATGGCGCGCTTTTGTCGACGCCCGTGGTCATTCAAATTGGCGGACTAGAAATCGCGAAGCCGCTACTCCTGTGGATCAATGATGGTCTCATGGCGGTTTTCTTTTTCCTGGTTGGGTTAGAAATCAAGCGCGAAATTCTGGAAGGCGAACTTTCCAGTTTTGATAAGGCTGCGTTGCCGATTTTTGCGGCGATTGGCGGCATGGCGGCGCCGGCGCTCATCTACGCATGGATAAATTGGGGGAGCGCAGATACGCTCTCTGGTTGGGCGATTCCGGCCGCCACAGACATCGCCTTTGCATTAGGCATCTTGGCGTTGCTCGGCAGCCGCGTGCCGGTATCATTGAAAGTTTTTCTGCTTGCAGTGGCCATTATCGATGACCTTGGCGCCATTGTAATCATCGCCTTGTTCTACACCGGCGATCTTTCGATGACGGCTCTTGGCATCGCGTCATTAGGCTTCACGGCGCTCGTGTTGCTGAACCGGCTAGGCGTTAAATCAATCACCCCCTATGTGCTCATCGGCATTGTCGTCTGGACAGCTGTCTTAAAATCTGGCGTGCATGCGACGCTGGCGGGTGTGATGATCGCGCTTACCATACCATTGCACGGGAAAGAGAAAGCCGATCAGTCGCCGCTCCATAGTCTAGAGCACAATTTGCATCCGTGGGTCGCCTATATGGTGCTGCCCGTGTTCGCGTTCGCCAACGCCGGCGTGTCGTTTGCAGGCTTGTCGCTCTCCTCTCTTTTGGCGCCCGTCACGCTTGGCGTCGCGCTTGGGCTATTTTTCGGCAAACAGATCGGCGTCATGGCATTGTCCTATCTCGCGGTTTCGCTCAAATTCGCGAAACTACCCAAGGGGGTTGGCTGGGGCCACATTTATGGCGCCGCATGCCTAACGGGCGTTGGTTTTACGATGAGCCTGTTTATCGGGACACTAGCGTTCGATACCGCAGACGTATTGAACCAGGTGCGCCTTGGCGTGCTAGCCGGCTCTATTGCATCGGGCGTCGTAGGCTTTTTCGTCTTGAAGCGCGCATTGGACGCGTCGTCACGTGATACAGCCTCTATAGAACGCGCTGATCGAGGGACGCCTAATCGTCAACTGCGATCAGAAGTTCAGCCTCATCTCAACACCCCATAGGCGCGGATCATTGACGTCAAATATTAGACGAGAAATAGGAACAACAATGCCGATTTGAGTTTTTGTCACGGACATTATTCATTCTCCAAGATAAGATGACCAAACGCCGTATTCGATATCGGAATGTGGTAGTGACGATGAATTTCTTTGACGCGTTCATTCATGGCGCCGCGCGCGATGAGCCAC
>JBCDBM010000263.1:0-3534 GCA_039183665.1 Pseudomonadota bacterium
AGTATCGGCGGCGTCAGTCGGGTTTCTCACCGCACGGACGCGGTCTGTTAAGATTGAAAAGCGTTTGCAGTGATGCCTGTCGATGAACCGGCGCCGCGTATTGTTCGCCCGTCCGATTTCCCGCGTTTTTCCGTCTCAGCGGCGCGCTTTCGCGTTGCTTTCGGCGGCGCAGCTACCTAGGTTCTCGCTCAGTTCAAGAGCATGATCTCCCATGCGCTAAGGCTTTGAAAGGATTGGCGGCTTATGGCCTCCGCAGATTTTCTGCTCGATTATTTACCGATAATCGTATTTTTCGCGATCGCGCTGGTCCTTGGGCTTGCGTTCGTTATCGCGCCTGCGCTGATCGCCCCAGCAGATCCTGATCCCGAGAAACTCTCCACCTATGAGTGCGGGTTCAACGCCTTTGATGACGCGCGTATGAAGTTCGACGTGCAGTTCTACATCGTCGCCATTCTCTTTATCATTGTGGACCTCGACGTGGCGTTTTTGTTCCCCTGGGCGGTGACGCTATTCAACCCTGAGCTCGGCGTCGATCGCGATTTCCAGATCTTTGCTTTTTGGTCGATGTTTGTGTTTCTGGTCGTGTTCACGATCGGGTTTTTGTACGAATGGAAAAAGGGAGCGCTGGAATGGCGGTAAATGACGACAGCGCCGCCCCGCTTGCCCCCCAAAGTTATGCCGGCATGCGAGACTACGACCCGCAGGCCAAAGACCCGTTTTTCACCGATCTCTCCAATGAGCTCTCGGACCGCGGCTTTTTCACCGCGCCGGCTGATGCGTTGATCAACTGGGCGCGGACGGGCTCGCTCATGTGGATGACTTTTGGTCTCGCCTGCTGCGCGGTCGAGATGATGCAAGCCTCCATGCCGCGCTATGACGTGGAGCGCTTTGGCTTCGCCCCGCGCGCGTCCCCGCGCCAATCCGATGTGATGATCGTAGCGGGCACGCTCACCAACAAAATGGCGCCGGCCCTGCGCAAGGTTTATGACCAGATGCCGAACCCGCGCTATGTGATCTCTATGGGCTCATGCGCCAATGGCGGCGGCTATTACCATTATTCCTATGCCGTTGTGCGCGGATGCGATCGGATTGTGCCGGTCGACATTTATGTCCCTGGCTGCCCGCCGACCGCCGAGGCGCTGGTCTACGGCATTCTTCAATTACAGAAAAAGATCCGCCGTGAAGGATCGATAATTCGGTAGGCGCGTATGACCGAAGAACTCAATGATCTGGGAGAGCATATCGCTGCTTCCATTGACAACGATATTCGCGGCTGGACGGTCGAACATGGCGAGTTGACCGTTGAAGCGCGTGCGGATCGCATCGTTCATGTCTTACGTTTTTTGCGTGATGATCCGCTGGCGAAATTCTTGATCCTTACGGATCTCACGGCGGTGGATTACCCCGCGCGCGCCAAGCGCTTTGATGTCGTCTACCAGCTTCTTTCTATGCACAATAATTTGCGCATGCGCGTGAAGGTAGAGACGGGCGAGGACGAGACAATCCCAACCGTCACCGACATTCATCCGTGCGCAAATTGGTGCGAACGCGAGGTCTTCGACATGTATGGCGTCGTGTTTTCCGGGCACCCGGATCTGCGCCGCATCCTCACAGACTATAATTTCGAGGGCTATCCCTTGCGCAAAGACTTTCCGCTCACGGGGCATACGGAAGTTCGCTATGATGATGAGCAAAAGCGCGTTGTTTATGAGCCGGTGAAACTCGTCCAAGAATTCCGCAATTTCGATTATTTGAGCCCATGGGAAGGCGCGCAATATGTGCTGCCGGGCGACGAGAAAGCGGCTGATGCGAAGGAGTGACAGCCATGGCGGCAACATCTGCGGCTGAAAAATCTGGTCAATGTCTTTGCGGCGCCATCAAATTCAAGGCGACGCCCAAAGACAATGAAGTCGCGGTTTGTCATTGCAGCATGTGCCGGCGCATCAGCGCGGGTCCGTTTTTTGGCGCTGATTGCGGCGACAGCGTCGAGTTCGAAAACGAAGACTCGTTAGGGCTTTACGGCTCGTCCGAATGGGCCGAGCGCGGGTTTTGCAAAAAGTGCGGCAGCGTTTTGTTTTGGCGGCTCAAAGACGGCACGCACAATCATGTGTCGCTGAACGCCTTTGACGAACCGGGCGAGACGATGTTCAGCACCGAAGTCTTCATCGACGAGAAACCTGAGTATTATTCGTTTGCGCAAAAAACCCAGCAACTGACGGGGCAAGAAGTGTTCGCGTTGTTTATGGGCGGCGAGGAGCAATAGCCCATGGCGGATGGTGTGGCGACCGTTGAAGATTCGGCTTCTGACGCATCGTCAGAGCGCACATTCACGATCAATTTCGGCCCCCAACACCCGGCGGCGCACGGCGTGCTGCGCCTCGTGCTGGAGCTCGACGGCGAGGTGGTGGAGCGCGTTGATCCCCATATCGGCTTGCTTCATCGGGGTACGGAAAAACTCATCGAGCATAAGACCTATTTGCAGTCTATCCCTTATTTCGACCGGCTCGATTACGTTGCGCCGATGAACCAAGAACATGCTTTCTGTCTCGCGGCGGAAAAGCTTATTGGTTGTGAGGTTCCGAAACGCGCGCAGCACATTCGGGTTTTGTTTTGCGAGATTGGCCGCATTCTCTCGCATCTCCTCAATGTTACGACCCAAGCGCTGGACGTGGGCGCGCTCACCCCGCCGCTTTGGGGCTTTGAAGAGCGCGAAAAACTCATGGTGTTTTACGAGCGCGCCAGCGGCTCTCGTCTGCATGCGGCCTACTTTCGCGTTGGCGCCGTGCATCAAGATTTACCGCCTGACCTGATCGACGATATCGACACCACGTGCGACGAGTTTCCTCAAGCCATCGACGACATTGAAACGCTGATTACGGAAAATCGCATCTTCAAACAGCGCAATGTGGATATTGGCGTTGTCACTCAGGAGCAGGCGTTCCAGTGGGGGTTTTCCGGCGTGATGGTGCGCGGTTCTGGCCTGCAATGGGATTTGCGCCGGGCGCAGCCTTATGAGTCATATGCCGAGTATGATTTCCAAGTACCGATCGGCAAGAACGGCGACTGCTATGACCGCTATTTGTGCCGCATGATTGAAATGCGCGAGTCGGTGAAAATCATGAAACAGGCGATCGCAAAGCTACGCGAAACGCCGGGTCCCGTGATGACCACCGACGGCAAAGTGGCGCCGCCCCGCCGCGGTGAAATGAAGGGCTCCATGGAAGCGCTCATTCACCACTTTAAGCTTTATACGGAAGGCTTCCACGTGCCCGCGGGCGAAGTCTATGCGGCGGTCGAAGCGCCCAAAGGCGAATTCGGCGTCTATCTCGGTTCCGACGGGTCTAATAAGCCCTATCGGTGCAAAATCCGCGCGCCGGGCTTCCCCCATTTGCAAGCCATGGACTGGATGAACCGCGGCCACATGTTGGCCGATGTGTCTGCGATTCTCGGGTCCCTCGATATCGTATTCGGCGAAATCGACCGGTAGGCGGACTCTTTTGTGGGGCGATCATTGTCCTGCGCGCGCTTCTTCGC
>JBCDBM010000264.1:0-3387 GCA_039183665.1 Pseudomonadota bacterium
ACAAGACGTTTGACGACGAGCAGTCGCGACGGTTGAGAGAGCGCCGAAAACGCTTCCGTAGCTTCTTTTGTTTCCATATTTTCATAATTATCAAAATATAAAAAATTAACAAGTCCAATGTGATGTCTTGCGCATAAGGTAGTCAGTTCTGTCGCGCCTTGGTGAATGAAAATGGGGCGCAAGCCTGGCCGCCGACCTTGTGGTATGAACCGTGTCAGTCGCTGGGCGGCGCCTTTAGCGAGCTTTTCCGGCGACGCCGACGCCGCCTCGCCGCCTACCGCGACGCCCGCCAGCGTTCTGGCAGAGAGCTTTCTCGATTTCTGAGCTAAGATGCAGCCGATGGGGTCATGCGCGCGGCGCCGTTTGAGTTGAGCGCGCGCCAGCATGGAAATGCGCCGGTATCCGCCAAAAACAGCACCCCGCGTTCAAGCGATTCGGAAAGTCCCCGGTTGACCGCGCCCAGCAAGGCCCGGCCGGTAACGGCGCCTACGCCTTCGCTTTGCCGTTCGCGACAGGTTCCGGCCGGTTCACCATCATCTTCTTAATGGATGCGATCGCTTTGGCGGGGTTCAAGTGTTTCGGGCACACCTGCGCGCAGTTCATAATGGTGTGGCAGCGATAGAGCTTGAATTCATCCTCTAGGTTATCGAGGCGTTCATTCGTGTGCTGATCGCGACTGTCCGCAAGCCAACGATAGGCCTGTAGCAACGCCGCCGGACCAAGATATTCTTCTTCGCCCTCTTTTTCGCCATTCCACCAATAAGATGGGCAAGACGTTGAACAACACGCGCATAAAATACACTCATACAGCCCGTCGAGTTCGGCACGGTCCTCTTGGGACTGCAACCACTCTGTCTCCGGCTCGGCTTCTTTAGCCTGCAAGAACGGCTCAATTTCTGCGTGTTGTTTGTAGAAATTCGTCAGATCCGTGACGAGATCTTTCATCACCGGCTGATGGGGAAGCGGATAAACGGTAATATCGCCGCGGGGAATATCCGCCATGGCTTTGGTGCACGCCAATGTATTTGCGCCGTTGATGTTCATCGCGCATGAGCCGCAAACGCCTTCCCGGCAAGACCGACGGAAGGCGAGGGACGCATCATTCTCGCTTTTGATTTTGATGAGGCCATCGAGAACCATCGAGACGTCGGATACGTCGATTTCGTAAGAGTCTACGCGCGGGTTTTCCCCGTCGTCGGGCGCATACCGATAAACATGGAAGGTTCGCGTGTTCTCCGCGCCATTCTTGGCGGGGTGCTTCTTGCCGTTTTTGCTAACGACAGAGTTTTTCGGAAGCGTAAGCTGTACCATAGACCTCTACTTCAATTCTCGTAGCAGATAATACGCATCGCGCAGTACCCTGGTTCTTTGCTGGGTTAGCGCGTGCGATGCGACCAATTACCCCTGCCTCGTTAAAGAGGGCTATATCAGAGCCTGCAGCGACAAAAAAGGCGACAATTCGGCGTCAGATGACGCGACCGGTCAGGCAACGCCGCCCGACGTCGCTATCATTCCATATGCGAAACAATGCAATAAGACGCAGCGCGTTGGGGCTGTTCTTAGAAAATCCCGAAGCGCTTTTTTTTCTTAAAGCGCTTTAGCGACTTCTTGCCGTCTTCGGAGTCCATGAACCGTACATAGTCCATGTCAGGACGCTCCGTGAGCATGGCAGTGACGCGCAGGCCGCGATTAAGCGAGTCCATTGGTTGTGCGTTCATCGTCGCCATGGTTTCAGGTTCGCCGCCGTCAGTCGGATTTTTGCCCGAAAAAAGTCCGCGTGATTTCTTGGTTGACCGCTCAACCGCGTCGCTGAGCGCAGCGAAGGCGGCGTGCGCGGGGCCTTCAAAATCATCGGGCAAGAAATCTTCGAGCGATTGTGCGTCGTCAAAGCGCTGCGGCACGATAATGTTGTCGACGCCTTTGCCCGTAAGCTCACGCGTCGTTGTCTCTTCAAACCCAGACCAAATTTGTTTCAACCGTTCCGACATCGCCTTTTCCCTACAGCTCCGCTTTCTCGCGGCTCCACTCCAAGCCGCCATTGCGGGTGATCACCGCGACGTCTATGGGCCCGCCCACCGTCTCTACAGAGTTCATGACTTTTTGCTGGAATGAGTTGAGTTTAATGAGCGAGGCGGCTGTTTCGCCAAGCTCCTTTTTAGGAAGAGATCCAATCGCGCGCAAAATCGGTCGCGTATGAACAGCATACTGATAATTATCGATAGAGCGAAAGAACTCGCCCAACGCGTTCCGTAAATTGTTCTGGCTGTAGTCGCGGAAAATCTGATTGCGTTGCGCATCAGACAAGTTCGGCGTGCGCCCCACCACATCCGCCACGAGCCCCGTAGAAAGCTTTAGTGTTTCGCCGAAGACGAACATGCGCAAATATTGATCCATCCCTGTCAAAAAGGTTCGGATCATGCGGTCTTGCGCGAAGGGTTGGAAAACGGGGCCAGAGTCTGCGTTTATCGCTGCCTCTCTGTCGGCGCGACGTTTTAGAATGCCTAAAATAACGCTTGAACACAGATAAGAGCGCATGGACGGAAATTTCTCTTTCGCGCCGAAGCCTGCAAAGACAACACCGGTATAGTGTTCGAAGAACGCATCTTTGGTGACCGCAAAAACCGCAATTTCGCGCAGCTTTTTGCGCGTGTCTTCCGAAACCACGAGACCTGAATACTGGTTTTTGAGCGCGCCCAAAAGGCTGCCGATGAGCGCGTCAATTTCTGAATCGTAGCGCCGTCGTACTTGTTCGGCCATGCCAGATGGGAAACATGGTAAATCCGCACGCGGACTGTCATCTGGATAGCGCTGATAATCGCCGTGCAGTTCGTTGACGACAAATTCGAAGATCGCGGAAATGTGTTCGGTAACGCGGCCAGCGTTCGATTCTTCGAACTTGCGGACCTGCCGGTCGAACTCTTCGGCGAGCACGGTGTAAACAACCGCGGCGACTTTGAAAAATTCCGTATCTTGATGGTCAGCAGGAAAAAGATCTGGATTGCCGGACAAGAACTCCATGAAGTCTTGCGCGTAAGCGGCGACCGTTTCCATTGGGCGTCCGCGCGCGGATTCACGGTAGATCGAGATCACCGTTTCCCACGGCGTCGACATGATTTCGGCGTTATTATAGATCATCACCGCAACCGGCTGGCCTTCCACCAGCGGAAACAGTTTATCAGCCGAATTATACGTCTTTAGATACTGGTCGCCAGAAATGGTGACAGCGCTGTCCGCGGCCATCGCCACAGCCTGTCGGTTCATCAACACGACTTCCGATGTCATCGACCCCTCACGACTCGTTAGTTAAGGACCCTTATCCCTTCAAGAAGGTTTCCCACTAAAGGATCCCGGCCCGGCGGCGCCGCCGCGGCCCCCAACGCACTCGGT
>JBCDBM010000265.1:0-3322 GCA_039183665.1 Pseudomonadota bacterium
GCGCCTCACGATGTGGTGCTGGTGCTTGACGCTACGGTGGGCCAAAACGCCATTAGCCAAGCGGAGGCGTTTTCCGAAATTGCTGGGGTCACCGGCCTTGTGATGACCAAATTGGACGGCACCGCACGCGGCGGGGTTCTCGTCGCGCTTGCGGAAAAGTTTGCGTTGCCTGTTCATCATATTGGCGTCGGGGAAGGCGTTGAGGATTTACAAAGCTTTCACGCCGAAAGTTTCGCCCGCGCCCTAGCAGGCGTCGAAGACAGCTGATTGGCCAATCGGGAGCCTTTAATGACGACGAATAGTTCCAGACAAGAGCGGCGCTTGAGCCCCGGCGCGAAGTTTGCGGTGGACATGGGGCCGCTTGCCGTCTTTTTGGTCGCCTATTTTTGGGGTGCGCGACTGGCGCCGAGTCTTGGCGGCTTATTCGGCCAAACCTGGGCGGTTCCCGACGGCGAGGAAATGTTCTTGGCGATTGGTTTATTCATGCCCGCCTATCTGGTCGCCTTCACCTATGCGGTGTGGGTTGAACGCCGCGTTGCGCCCATGTTGTTGGTCACCGGCGTCATCGTCGGCGTCTTAGGTACGCTGACCTTGCTTCTGCACGATAAGACCTTTTTCTACATGAAGCCGACAATTGCCTATGTGTTGTTCTCCGCCGTTTTAGGGGGCGGGCTTGTCGCCAATCGGAATTTTCTCAAGATTCTTTTTGATGGAGCGCTGCAACTCGATGACGATGCGTGGCGTGAATTGACTAAGCGCTACGCCATCTTCTTTGGCGTTTTGGCCGTTTGCAACGAGATTGCCTGGCGCTATTTCACCCGCGATTGCGATTTGGCTGGCGTCGCCGCCTGCGCGGGGGAAAAACACTGGGTAAATCTAAAAGTCTTTGGATTTACAATCATCAGCCTTGTGTTCACGGCAATTCAGGCGCCGTTCATCGCGAAGAATATGCAAGATGAGCCCTCAGCCGAGGCTTAAAGTCCATCTTCGGGATTTGTATAAGGCTTGAAGTTTTCGTCAGCCGCTGACTCTTTATAGTGTCGCAACGCCCACCCAACGGTTGGGAAGGCGATATCCGCCCAAGGAATATCGTTCCACTCCGCGAGCATGATCTGCTCAGATTCGGGGCCTGGGGCGACATTATCTGAAATTAAGGCGGCCCGATAAATCAACTGGATCTGTGAAATCCTCGGTACGGAATAAACCGCCAGCAACCGATCGATCTTAAGGCGCGCGCGCGCCTCCTCCCAGGCTTCGCGCAATGCGCCAGCTTCCGACGTTTCGTTTTGTTCCAAATATCCCGCTGGAAGCGTCCAATATCCCCGGCGCGGCTCTATCGCGCGTCGGCATAAGAGTATTTTGTTTTCATATGTGGCGACGGACCCGACAACAATTTTTGGGTTTTCGTAGTCAATAAATCCACAGTGCGTGCAGACTTGGCGAACTCGATCGTCCCCTGACGGTATTTTCTTTTCGAATTCCGGGTCAAGTTTTGATTGCATTGTCATCCTCATATTCTCGGTTGTACGACAATGGGTCCACAACAAATCGTCTGCATCAGGTATTATTGTGCAATTTTTTGTCTTTGCCCTAACTTTTGGGGTGACGACGCATGCGCAATACCGTATGAAGCCCGAGGATTCAAACAATCCGCGTCGGACGTAATTTGCCATTCATGGAAAATTGACTTAGATCCTGCCCCTCAACAAAACGCCGACCGCTGATGGATCGATGCTTCGATCATGCCGCGTTGCGATAAGGTCAAAGCCTCCAGCCAGAGAAATTTCCATAAACACAAGCCAAAATCGGAGAATAACATGGCTTACTCCCTGAAAAGTTCACCAGGACATCTTTTGAGACGCGCGCAGCAATATGCGCATGATCTCTACTCGAAAGAGGTTGGCAATGCGGGCCCAACGCCCCGCCAGTTCGAAGTTCTGCACGTTGTGTCGCAAAATGAGGGTCTGAGCCAAACAGATCTCGTTCGGCACACCGGCATCGATCGTTCAACGCTAGCCGACATGATCGCCCGGATGATTAGCAAAGGGCTCTTGTCTCGCAAGCGCACAAAGGAAGACGCGCGCGCGAATGCGGTATCGATTACCGCGGCCGGCAAGCGCATGTTGAATGGCGCGGCAAGCAAAGTCGCGAAGGCCGAAAACGCGGCGCTGACGGTTTTGCCCAAAACGCAACAAACCGCCTTCATGAATGCGCTTCGCGCGTACGCCGCAGCGCTTGATGCGCTGGAAGATGCTGGCGCGGCGCCGAAAAAACGCGCCACCAAGCGCAAAGCAACGAAAAAAGCGGCCAAGAAAACAACGAAACGCAAAGTTGCGAAGAAGACGGCGAAGAAAGCCAAGCGGAAAACACGCCGCGGTCGCTAGACCCGTTCGTTTCCGAAACGACTTTTCAAACGAAGCGCCGTCGAGTTATTCGACGGCGCTTTCTCGTTTGACCGATCGAGACAGGCGTTTCCGCACGGGACTTGGCGACGCGTCAACGCAATCCAGTCTCTCTTATCCCGCGGCCATATTGCAGCATCCGATCATACATCACGAGTGCGGCCGCGACCGAAAGGTTGACGCAAAACTTGGTTGGAATTTTCACCAGGTGTTTGCACCGCGCGGTCGCCTCGGGCGATAACGATCCTTTTTCAGGGCCCAATAAATACGCCGCGTTCAACGGGTGCCGAAAACGAGGCAGATCTTCGGCGCGCTCGTCCAGCTCTACGCCCACAAGCACGCATCCCTTCGGCAGCGAAATATCATCTATCGTGGTCCACTCATAGAGCGGGATATGGTCAGCCGATTTCGAGGTGTCTGACCGATTGATGTCACGAGCGCGATGATGCGCCTCAATTGTGAATGCGAAGCTGGCGCCAAAGGCGTGCGCGGTGCGCAAAACGGCGCCCAAATTCATGGGTTTAGAAATGCGCTCCGCGCCGATGCCGAAATATCCGCGCATATTTATCGTCCTAAGGCGCGTTTATAGGTCAAGGATAAGCGAAACCGGCGCATGGTCAGACGGTTTTGTCCAATCCCGCGCATCATCATGAATGTTGAACGCTGCGCGCCCGCCGCTGAGGGCGGCTTTTTTTAGGGCGGGGCTCACCCATATATGATCCAGCCGCCGTCCACGGTTTGACGCGCGCCAATCCCGCGCGCGATAGGACCACCACGTAAAAAGCTTCTCTGGTTCCGGCGCAAGCTCACGGGCAACGTCAATCCAGCCATGGGCGGCTTTCGCGCGCGCCATCCGCTCAACCTCAACCGGGGTGTGAGAGACGACTTTCAAGAGTTGTTTGTGAGACCAAACATCAGAC
>JBCDBM010000266.1:0-2993 GCA_039183665.1 Pseudomonadota bacterium
TCCCAAAATACGCTTTCCCTGCAGACGGCGTGAATAGCGACCATATCTGCGCGACCGGCTAACTCGAGAATCGTCGGCGCGTCTTCACCGGGCAAGAAAGCCACGATGTCATCGACGGCTGATTTGGGCGCGTTCATCATCACGTATTTCGCGTCGCGCGACGTCAGCACTCCCCTTATTCGTTTGAGCAGCGCGTCAAAGATCTCCTGCTTGCGCGCCGAAAACGATTTTGCGTTGCGGATTAACAGGGCTTCGGACTCGAAGACGGTGGCCACGGGTTTCAGCCCGTTAGCATCAAGCGTCGCGCCCGTGGACACGATATCGCATACGGCGTCGGCAATGGTTAAGCGCGGGGCGACCTCCACAGACCCCTTCATCATAACGGCGCGCGCGTCAACGCCCTCCGCCTTTAACCAGGAGTCCGTTAAACCAGGATAAGACGTGGCGATGCGTTTGCCGGCGATCGCGCTCGCGCCGCTAAATGTCTCCTCTTTGCCGACGGCGAGCATCAGTTTACAGCGCGCAAAGCCCAACGGCATGACTTCTTCAGCCAGTATGTCTTGAGCGCCCCCGAGGCGCTCCTCCTCGAAAACATTGCGCCCGACGATACCGATATCGCATGCGTGATCCGCAACAAATGCGGTAATGTCGTCGTCGCGCAACAATAGAACGTCGATGTCCAATTCTCGGATACGCCCATAGAGTTTATCTTTGCCGCGCGAAACCGTCAGCCCACAGCTTTTTAACAGTTCAAAACTGCCGTCGGACAGTCGGCCGGATTTCTGGATGGCTATACGTAGTCTGTCTTCGCCCATCAGCGACGCTCCTAAGAATTTTCAGCTGAATTTTTTGCTAGTTTATCGAGAACAGTGCGATAGCCTTGGTGAGGTTCCTCGCGCAGAAATCTCGCGACGCGGCCCACGGTTGTTGTAGATGCGCCGGTGGCTTCTGAAATCGCCCGATACGACTTTTCGCCCTCATCTAAAAGCTTCGCAATGCGCCACCGTTCGGCAAGCGCAGACACCTCAGCGGGTGTTGCGATGTCCTTTAAGAACCGCGCTGCGTCCTCGGCGGTCTCAAGAAGCGAGAACGCTTCAAAAAGCGCGCGCTTGTCCACGTCCTGTTGGGATGGCGTCGCCATGCCACCGCTCCTTTATCGTTTGGCCGCCGTTTAGAACTTCTCGCCGCTCGGCTGTCTAATTGTATTAATACGCTAATACACTCCGCAAATGCGATGTCAACTCCCGTCTGGTCTTTCATGACACGCCATCGTCTTGCGAGGCTCACTGCTTTCCTCTATAGACCGCCGCTCATCGTCAGAAAGAATTCACGCCGCAGCGGGCCGGAGGCTTCGCGATAGCGGCGTTTTCGCATTTGAACCTATTGAGGACCTGAAATGGCCGACACGGACGTCTTTTATTGTGAGGTGCGCGAGCGAACCGGAAAGGGCGGCGCGCGGGCGGCGCGGCGCGAGGGTTGGATCCCGGGCGTTATTTATGGCGGCGGCGCTGATCCTGCGCCGATCAAGCTTCGGCGCAATGAAATTCGCAACGCCTATTTAAAGGGCCGCCTGAAGTCGCATTTGGCGAATATAGACGTTCAAGGCGAAGACGGGTTGCAGCCGGTTATTCCGCGTGATGTGCAGTTGGATCCTGTCAAGGGCGAACCGGTGCATGTAGACCTCCTTCGGGTGGACGAGAAAACCCGGATCGACGTCGCCATTCCCGTTCGTTTCATCAATGATGAGACGTCGCCTGGCGTGAAGCGCGGCGGGGTAATTTCCGTGGTGCGCCACGAGATTGAAGTCTTTGCGCCGGCAACGGCCATTCCAGCCTTTTTTGAGGCTGATATCGGTGAATTGGACATTGGCGACGTGCTCCATGTCTCCGCCATTTCTATGCCCGAGGGCGTAAGCCTCGTGACAACCGATCGCGACTTCACGATCGCAACCATGGCAGCACCGTCTTCAGTCCGCTCGTCTGAAAACGAAGACGACGAAGAAGGCGCAGCAGAAGGTGAAGAAGCCGCAGAGGAAACCGAGGGCGACAGCGAGTAAACGCTGGCCCGTTAACGCCTATCTTCTTGGCGCCGGTTCTATGGAGCGGGGTCTATGATTGTCCTCGTTGGCTTAGGCAATCCTGGAAAGAAACACGCGCGCCATCGCCACAATGTTGGTTTTAAGGCGGCGGACCGCATTGCCGATCGACACGGGTTCGGACCGGCGCGAGAGAAATTCCAAGGCGCACTGCGCGAGGGAATCCTCGACGGCCCCTCAGGACGCGACAAGGCCCTTATTCTAAAACCACAAACCTACATGAATGAATCTGGCCGTTCGGTGGGCGAATTGGTAAATTTCTACAAACTGGCGCCAGAAGATGTTGTCGTTTTTTATGACGAGTTGGATTTAGTTCCGGGAAAGCTGAAAGTTAAAAAAGGCGGCGGCGCGGCAGGTCATAACGGTATCCGATCAATCGATGCGCATATCGGCAATGATTTTCGCCGTGTACGGATTGGCATTGGCCACCCAGGCGACAAAAGCAGGGTCACAAATCACGTGCTCGGTGATTTTTCGAAGGCGGACCACGACTGGCTTGATCCGCTGCTAGATGCGATATCTGACGCCGCGCCAATGCTCGTCGATAGCGATCAACGCTTTGCCACAGCAATCGGTCAGATGCTCTCTCCGGCGCCCAAAGACCAAGTGAAGCGCAGCGTTCCCCGAGACCAAGACAAAGCTGACACGCGGACGCCGTCGTCATTAGACAAAGCGCCTTCAAATAAAGCAGAGCCCAAGGGGCCGCTTTCTGTTTTGAAAGATCTGTTCAAAAACGAGGAGCGCTAAGGCGAACCGCGCCGCTCATAGCGCCCACCACTCGACTTTAGGAAAGTACGGAAAACGATGGGTTTTAAATGCGGCATTGTCGGACTTCCCAATGTAGATAATTCGCCGCCTGTGCAGCCGCTGTTTTTGTCAACGCGTTGAAGAGGGTCGA
>JBCDBM010000267.1:0-2897 GCA_039183665.1 Pseudomonadota bacterium
CGCGGCGAAGGGTTGAACGGGCCGTATCTTCTAGAAGAGGATACCTGCCGCAAGCTTGGGCTCACGCTGATCCCGTTTCAGGTATTCTCCCGCGAGCCGCCTTCGAAAGATAAATTGCATGGCGCGAGAGCGTTGTTCAATTTATCTTTCGAAGGCGGCTCGCGGGAGAATACCTGAAACGGGATCAGCGTGAGCCCAAGCTTGCGGCAGGTATCCTCTTCTAGAAGATACGGCCCGTTCAACCCTTCGCCGCGCAAATTGACGACTGTGCGGATGCCCTTTTCCTTCCATCGCGCCAAATCTTGAGGAGAGGGTTGATAGGTGCGCCACATGCGACCTGGCGCAATTTCCCAGCTATTGTCATAGCGTTTACGTAAAAATCCGTGGTCGGAGAGCATTAGCGCGCGCCAGGCGCGTCGTCGCCCTTCAGGCGTCGCAAATTCCTCGCGCGAAATGGGGCGGGCCATGAGTTCGGCTAGTGGTCGTGCTCGGAATCAGGATCGAGCATGCGATGCAAATGAACGATGAAGTATCGCATCAGCGCGTTGTCGACCGTTCCTTGCGCTTTGCTGCGCCAGGCTTTTTCGGCTTCTGCATAATTTGGAAACACGCCAACAATATCCAAATCTTTCAGATCGCGAAAGGTGACCTCTTCCAGGTCTTCCAGCTCGCCGCCGAAAACGAGGTGTAGGAGTTGTTCCTCCGCCATCAGATTGTCGTCCTTTCAGTGCGTTAATCGCCAGCGATTGTCATGGATGGAATGAGCACCGCCGGGGCGTTCATGGCGCCGCGGAACTCTAGATCATTCGCAGGGATAAGACCCGCAAACATCTCAAGGAGGTTTCCAGCGATGGTGATTTCCGCGACCGGACCAGTGCGCGCGCCGCCTTCATACCAAAAGCCAGAGCATCCGACCGAATAATCGCCGGAATTCGCGTTGACTTGCGGGCCGAACATGTCGGTCACCATGAGACAGTCTTTGGCGTCGCTGATGAGCGCTTCCGGGCTTGCAGTTCCCGCCTCCAAATAGAGATTGGTTGAGCCTGACCCTGGCGGTCCGCCAACGCCGCGGCTTGCACGGCCGTTTGTTTCTAACCCAAGCTGTCGCGCCTGCGCGGAATTTAAAAACCAATCCGTCAGAACGCCGTCTTTAATGAGATCGATGCGCGCGTTAGCGACGCCTTCACCGTCAAATGGGCGCGATCCGGGGCCGCGTTTGATGTGCGGGTCGTCAATAACCGAAACGGTGGGCGCAAAAACCAGCTCGCCTTGTTTTGACTTCAAGAAGCTAACGCCGCGGGCGATCGCGCCGCCATTAACCGCGCCTGAAAGATGACCCAACAATGAGCGCGCTAAGCGATTGTCAAACAGCACCGCGGCTTCGCGGCTCTTCAATTTCTTCGGCGATAAGCGGGCGACGGCGCGCTCGCCCGCACTCAATCCAATCTTGGACGGGGCTTCTAAGTCTCCAATATGATTCTTTGAGTCGTAATCGTAATCGCGTTCCATGCCGTCGTCATTTTGCGACATCACGGCGACCGAGTGCGCGTGGCTTGAGCCTGACGACGTCCCGAAAAACCCGTGACTGGTGGCGAACCATTTGCGTCCCTCGCCATAGCTGGCGCTTGCCCCAAGAGAATTCGATATGCCGTCGACCGCCATCGCGGCGTCCTCGCACTCTTTAGCCCGCGCTTTTAGGGCTTCTGTTGCGGGTTCAGCGAAATCGCCAAGGTCAAAATCAGCAAACGGCGCCTTAGCAAGCCGGCTTTCGGGAGCGAGCCCGCAATAGGGATCTTCAGGCGCCGCTTTCGCCATCGAGGCGCAGCGCTCCGCAAGTTCTTTAAGAGAGTTTCGCGAGAGATCTGTGGTTGAAACGGACGCTTGTTTTTGGCCGACCAGGATGCGCAAGCCAAGATCTGCGCTTTCGGACCGGCCCACATCTTCTAACTGGCCGAGCCGTAAGGAGACGTCGTGAGAGACGGCGCGATAAAGAATGGCGTCGCAGGTTTCTGCGCCCGCTGCTTTCGCGTCGGCGAGTAATGACTGGAGAATAGATTCAGCTGTTGTGTCGTCCATAACTCGCGGAGATATCGGGTCGCGCACAAAGGCGCAAGCATGGGCGGGGCCGTGGCGATAAAGTTGGTCGATCGAGCGATAGCTGGCGATGTCAGCGACGCACAAAGCGGCTATTCGGCGGGCGCCGTCGGGTGGGTCTTATCGATGGTGCGTTTGATAACCGGCGGGAAACGCTCTTTATGGCGGCGCAGCCATTGATCCATCAAAGGCTGCTTGGCTCGGAGTTTACGGATCAAGCGCTGCACAGCTGGGATATAGGGCGCCAGCAGGGCAAGCCCGATCGTGAGCATGATCAAGCCGAGCGGGATGGGCAGCGGCAGGACAATCAGCCCCGCGACAACCAATGTCGATCCGAACACTTGATGAATAATCGGCAACATCGCCGAAGCACTACTCCCGAACCGGTCCCACGTGAGTCGCCATGGGCGCTCGCACCCCGATACAAGCAGACACCACGGACACCTTCAAATTATTCTTCCGCAACATAAACGTAAAGATCAAAGCCGAAAATATCGTTAAATGTCGCTCATCACTTTTGCGACAGCATAAAGTTCTAATTTTTTGAAACCTTTTCGATTGTTTCGCCAGGTCCAAATTCCGGCTAGATCCCCTACCAGATCTATTGAAATTCGATCGAAAGAACCTCATGCCTTACAAATCCTTACGGGAGTTCATCGCGCAGCTTGAAGCCGCTGGGGAGTTGGTGCGTGTCGCCGCGCCGATATCCACGCATCTTGAAATGACGGAAATCCAGACGCGCCTTCTGGCCGAAGGCGGGCCGGCCGTGTTGTTCGAAAATCCGGTGGATGAGGCGGGCGCGC
>JBCDBM010000268.1:0-2477 GCA_039183665.1 Pseudomonadota bacterium
CCCAAGAATACGCCGATCTATATCATCAAGTTCCACCCTCTTCGCCATGGGGGGAATTTTACACTATGCTACGAAGATATCAACGATATCACTGTTTCATAGGTCGCGATCATCTTTGAAAAGTCCATGACTCAACCGAAACCTTTTGAGACCATCGCTGTTATTGGCGGGGGGGCGTGGGGTACCGCGCTCGCATCGCTGTGCGCCAATGCCGGGGTCGATACCGTTTTATGGGCCCGTGAAAACGAAGTCGTGGAGAGCATAAATACTGACAGTGAAAATACGATGTTTTTGCCCGGGGCCGAGCTCCCGGCAGCCTTAAAGGCGACGTCATCGCTGGACGAGATCTCAGAGCGCGCCGCTTTTTTATTTGTGGCGCCGGTGCAGTTCAGTCGCCCGATATTAGCTGAGCTCAGCACAAGAGCGGCGCAGAACGCCCCCGTCGCCTTGTGCTCAAAAGGCCTTGAGCGCGGCAGCTCAAAATTCATGACAGAAATTTTGGCTGAGACATGGCCAGGCGCGCAGCCGGCAGTGCTGTCGGGCCCGAGTTTTGCGCAGGATGTTGCTGTTGGGATGCCGACTGCGGTGACGCTCGCCTGTTCTGACGCAACGCTTGGCGCGCGTTGGCGCGAAACCATCGGCGCGCCTCACTTTCGGCCCTATCTAAGCGACGATTTGATCGGCGCGGAATTGGGCGGCGCAGTCAAAAATGTACTGGCGATCGCCGCCGGCGCGGTTTCCGGCCGTGGGTTTGGAGAAAGCGCGCGCGCCGCGCTTATCGCCCGGGGCTTCGCAGAATTTCAGCGCTTAGGCGTGGCGCTGGGCGCCAAACCACAAACCATGGCCGGGCTCGCAGGGCTGGGGGATCTCATCTTGACGGCGAATTCGCCGCAATCACGGAATATGTCGCTTGGCTTTGCGCTCGGGCAAGGCCGATCGCTGCAAGACATTATGGCTGAACGAAACACGGTCAGCGAAGGCGTGGCGACAGCCGGCGCCGTTGTTCAGATGGCGACGGAGGCGGGTGTTGATGTCCCGATTTGCAGGGCGGTGGCCGCGCTTGTAGATGGCGCAGCAACAATGGATGAAATTGTTACAGATCTTCTTTCGCGCCCCTTTAAGCATGAAGGGGTTTAAGCGTCGCCGATATTCGGGTGAAATTTAGCGTCCGCGCTTATAGGCCCGGCAGCTCGCTTCGAAAGGCCGCGCCGACAACCGCGCATTCCAGCCAGCCGTCCAGGCGTCGCCCGCATTGACGCCGCCGCGTGCGCGACACTGCTCAAAGCCCGTCCGATACTCTGGAGAGAGCACTTTCGCTCTGGCCGCCAAATCAAACGCTTCGCTGTAGCATTCGCAGACGAGATCTTGGCCCGTGGCCAATTCAAGGGGCGAGCTCGCATAGCCGTCATTAGGGGACGTCACGGTGACCGTTCCTGCGCCCGCACCCGCGGACGCGCCGGAGAATGACGTGTTGAAGACCGCAAAGAGGGCGACCGCTAGGACCACAAGCGCTAAAAACCCGCCAAAAACCGCTTCAACGTGGAACTCTTTTCCCATGGCACACCTCGCCCCTAATAGTCCGGCCATTATCCCCAATGGCCGCGATTAACCAAGAGGATAGCGCGAAGCGGCAAAATTCGAAAGAGTTAACATTGACGGCGCGCGTGACGGCCGTCACTTGCTCGGGAACATTGCGCGCCCAATGCTACCCTTGATTGCGCCGCGCATGGAGCTTCAAGCGCAACGCATTGAGATTGATAAAGCCTGCCGCGTCCCGTTGGTCGTAAACAGCATCTTCCTCAAAAGTAACGTGCTCCATTGAGTACAGAGAGTTCGGCGATTCGCGGCCGACAACATCGGCGCTGCCTTTGAAAAGGCGGATTTTCACGACGCCGCTCACATGGGGCTGGCTGGCGTCTATCGCAGCCTGGAGCATTTCGCGCTCGGGCGAGAACCAAAACCCGTTATAGATGAGCTCAGCATATTTGGGCATCAACTCGTCTTTGAGATGCGCCGCGCCACGATCAAGCGTGATCTGCTCAATACCGCGATGGGCGGCCAACAAAATCGCACCGCCTGGCGTCTCATAAATACCGCGCGACTTCATGCCGACAAATCGATTTTCCACAAGGTCCAATCGCCCAACCCCATGGCGGCGACCATACTCATTAAGCGCAGTCAAAAGCGTCGCCGGCGACATCGCGTTACCATTGATGGAAACTGCATCCCCCGCTTCGAATCCGATTTCGATAATTTCCGCCGCGTCGGGGGCGTTCTCCGGATCCTCTGTGCGCTGATAGACATAATCGGGCGCAGCGATTGCCGGATCTTCGAGAACTTTGCCTTCCGACGAGGTATGCAACAGATTTGCGTCGACCGAGAACGGCGCCTCGCCGCGCTTGTCTTTTGGGATCGCAATTTGATGTTTCTCCGCCCACGCGATGAGTTTCTCTCGGGAATTTAAATCCCACTCCCGC
>JBCDBM010000269.1:0-2463 GCA_039183665.1 Pseudomonadota bacterium
ATATTTATGTGGCGAATTGGTTTTATCTCGCCTTCATCGTGACAATTGCGATGCTGCATATCGTCAACAATCTGGCGGTTCCTGTCTCGCTCACGAGCTCAAAAAGCTACAGCCTGTTTGCCGGTGTCCAAGATGCCCTGACCCAATGGTGGTACGGCCACAACGCGGTTGGGTTTTTCCTTACCGCCGGGTTTCTGGCGATCATGTATTATTTCATCCCAAAAAAGGCGGAACGCCCGGTATATTCCTACCGCCTGTCGATCGTTCATTTTTGGTCGCTCATTTTCATCTACATCTGGGCTGGTCCGCACCATCTTCATTACACGGCGTTGCCGGAATGGGCGCAAACGCTGGGAATGACGTTTTCCATCATGCTCTGGATGCCGTCTTGGGGCGGCATGATCAACGGCCTCATGACGTTATCGGGCGCTTGGGACAAACTGCGTACCGATCCGGTCTTGCGCATGATGGTTGTGTCGGTTGCGTTTTATGGCATGTCGACTTTTGAAGGCCCGCTGATGTCGATTCGCGCCATCAACTCGCTTTCTCATTATACGGATTGGACGATTGGCCATGTGCATTCGGGCGCATTGGGATGGGTGGGGTATATCTCGTTCGGTGCGCTGTATTGCCTTGTTCCGTGGCTTTGGAAGCGCGAAAATTTGTATTCGAAAGCGCTCGTCGAATGGCATTTCTGGATATCGACCATCGGCATTCTCTTTTACATTACGTCCATGTGGGTGTCCGGCATCATGCAAGGACTGATGTGGCGCGCCTATAACGAATTTGGCTTCCTCGAGTTTTCGTTTGTGGAAACTGTTGAGGCGATGCATCCCTACTATATCATTCGCACATTGGGCGGTGTGCTGTTCCTCATTGGCGCGCTCATCATGGCGTACAACTTATGGCGAACAGCGCGGGGCGATGTCCGCGAAAAAGAATATGTGCGCGACGCTGCGCCGGCC
This sequence comes from Pseudomonadota bacterium, assembly GCA_039183665.1. Taxonomy (GTDB): domain Bacteria; phylum Pseudomonadota; class Alphaproteobacteria; order Caulobacterales; family Parvularculaceae; genus Hyphococcus. The sequence continues at coordinate 966 of JBCDBM010000269.1, forward strand.
CCGCTCGCCGCCGCCCCGGCCGAATAAAAGGACTCCCCAATGCTCGATCGTCACGAGTTTCTAGAAAAGCGCAGTCTTCTGCTTACGGTGGCAATTTTAATCGTCGTTGCGATTGGCGGCGTTGTTGAGATCGCGCCGCTGTTCTATCTGGAATCGACGATCGAAAGAGTAAGGGGCGTCAGACCCTACTCGCCATTGGAGCTGGCCGGCCGCAACATCTACATCCGAGAGGGCTGCTATGTCTGCCATAGCCAGATGGTGCGACCGTTACGCGACGAAGTCGAACGCTATGGCCACTACTCGCTCGCTGCTGAGAGCATGTATGATCATCCATTCCAATGGGGATCAAAACGCTCCGGACCTGATCTTGCGCGGGTGGGCGGCAAATATTCAGACGCTTGGCATCAGCAACATTTGGTAGACCCGCGCAGCGTGGTGCCTGAGTCTATCATGCCGCCCTATGCATTCTTGAATACACGATCTTTGGAGTACTCCGAGGTTCAGTCTTGGCTAAAAGCCAACAGAGCGGTCGGCGTTCCCTATACAGACGAGATGATTGAGAGCGCGAAACTAGATCTAGAAGCACAAGTCGATCCCTTCGCCGATATCTATGACGATTTTGTGCGCCGCTATCCGAACGCCCAAATCAGAGACTTTGACGGCGATCCGCGAATGATATCGGAAATGGACGCGATCATCGCCTATTTGCAGGTGCTCGGCACAATGGTCGATTTCTCCGTCTATGAAGCCGAAGAGAATTATCGGTGATCCAAAATGTATGAAACACTGTCGAGCGTCGCGCAGACCTGGGGCTTATTGCTCTTCGTTTTCGCTTTCGTTTTGGTGCTGATCTACGCGCTAAACCCAAAAAGTCAGCGCAAATTCGACAAAGCCCGACAAATTCCTTTGAATGATGAGGACGAGCCCCATGCCGGATAAGGATGTCGATCAGCCGACCGGCGTGGAAATGACAAGCCACGAATGGGACGGCATACGCGAACTCAACAATCCATTGCCCCGTTGGTGGTTAATCGTCTTTTGGATCACGGTGGTCTGGTCGGTCGTCTATTGGGTGTTAATGCCGTCGTGGCCGGGCATCACTGGTCATTTCGCCGGTGTGCGCGGGCATACGGAGCGGGCAAACGTAGAGGCCGCCCTTGGCGCGCTCGATGAACAGCGAAGCGCGCAAATGCAACAGCTATTGAGTGTTTCCGAAATCGGAGAAGTGGAGCGCGATCCGCAATTAGTGCAATTCGCGATGAGCGCCGGCGCATCGCTTTTTGGCGATAACTGCGCAACCTGCCATGGCGCGGGTGGGCAGGGATTTCAAGGATACCCGTCGCTCGTCGACGACGCGTGGCTTTGGGGCGGAACGCTCAACGACATCAGTAAGACGCTGCATCACGGAATACGGTCGACGCACCCGGAAACCCGAAACAGCCTGATGCAGGCTTTCGGTGAAATCGGTCTTTTCAATCGCGATCAAATTAGCGATCTC
>JBCDBM010000270.1:0-2436 GCA_039183665.1 Pseudomonadota bacterium
CTTCATTTTTTGCGATGCGCCGGGCCAGGGGCGATGCGAGAACGCGGCCGTTGCTCGATGAAGCTGCCGCGGGTGCAGACGCCGCCGCCGGGGCGCTCGCGCCGTTGGTTGCCGGCGCAGCTTCGGCTTGGGCGGTGGGCGCTTCACTTGTAGGCGCAGCGTCGCCGCCCCCAAGCGCTGAAACATCGATGTCGGCCGCGCTTTCGCCATCATCCAACAGCACCGCGATGGGCACATTGACCTTCACGCCTTCTGCGCCCTCGTCGATCAGAATTTTGCCGACCGTACCTTCGTCCACCGCTTCGACTTCCATCGTCGCCTTATCAGTTTCGATTTCAGCAATGACATCCCCGGAGGAGACTTTGTCGCCCTCTTTGACATTCCATTTAGCGAGCGTGCCTTCTTCCATGGTCGGCGAAAGGGCGGGCATTAAAATCGGTGTGGGCATTTAAGTATTCTCCAACGGATCTGGGCCGTATTCATTGACGCCGTCTAAGGTGCCGGGAATTGCAAGGCCTGGCAGCGCCAGCAAGATAAAGAACTGCACCGCTTGCACGAAAATAAGCCAACCCAGCCCAAGAACCAGCGTTCCTGACTCCAGAGCCTCGTAGCTTGAGAACATGATCAGCAACACCGGCACAAGCGACAGGATCGTAAACCACAATAGCCACCATCCTGACATTCTGCGATCATGAAACCGCCTGATGCTGAACGAGATCATAGGCCAGATAAACCCTAACATCACCGCCGCGGCCACCGGCCCCTCGCCAAAAACATAATCCTCACGGTAAATCACCAGATCCCCGATCTCGGCCAGGGTCGATATCAACACGAACGACAAAAGAAAAATCCAATACGCTGCGCGCGATGTTCGTCCATGAAGTGAAAACAAGGAACGCATGCTTCCCCCGCGTTACGCACGCTAATCGCGATACAGAACCTGTTTCACAGCCGCCACAATTTTGTCCGCACTCGGAAGACTTAAGGCCTCCAGATTTGCCGCATAGGGCAAGGGCGTATCTTCCTGACAAACGCGGGTGGGCGGCGCATCGAGATAATCAAAGGCGTGCTGGGTCGCTTGCCAGCCGACCTCTGCGCCAACGCCGCAAGGGCCCCACCCTTCCTCGACGGTCACCAATCGGTTCGTCTTGCGCACCGAGGCCAATACGGTGTCGACATCCATGGGACGCAACGTCCGAAGGTCTACGACTTCCGCCGAGATCCCCTCGCCCGCTAAGGCGTCAGCAGCCTCCAACGAGAATTTCACGCCGCGCGAATAAGAAACGATCGTTACGTCCGTTCCGGCGCGCGCAATCCGCGCTTTGCCGATAGGCAGAACCCAATCTTCAACATCGGGCACGTCCATCTTGTCGCCATAGACAAGCTCATGCTCCAAAAACACAACAGGGTTCGGATCTCGGATGGCCGCTTTGAGCAGACCTTTGCAGTCCGAAGCCGTGTACGGCGCGATGACGATCAGACCCGGCACATTCGCATACCAAGGCGCATAGTCTTGGCTGTGCTGCGCAGCGACGCGGGAGGCCGCTGCGTTTGGCCCGCGGAAGACGATCGGCGAGGACATTTGCCCGCCAGACATATAACGCGTCTTGGCTGCGGAGTTGATGATATGGTCGATCGCCTGCATGGCGAAGTTCCACGTCATGAACTCGATGACGGGTTTCAACCCCGCAAAGGCGGCGCCGACGCCAAGACCGGCAAAGCCATATTCCGTAATCGGCGTATCGACCACGCGCTTCGCGCCAAATTCTTCCAATAGGCCGCGGCTAACTTTATAGGCGCCTTGATACTCAGCGACTTCCTCACCCATCAAAAAGACATCCGGGTCGCGGCGCATTTCTTCTGCGATGGCGTCGCGCAGCGCATCGCGCACAACGGTGGGCGCCATGGCGACGCCTTCGGGCAATTCCGGATCTACATGCGCCTCAGGGGCGATATCCGGCGTCGCCGGAGCGGCGGGCTCGGCGCTCGACGACGGCGCGGCGGCCTCAGTCGGCGCGGCGCTGCCGCCCCCGCCATTAAGCGCGCCCAAATCGATATCGGCGGCATTCTCGCCATCGGCCAAGATCACCGCGATCGGGACATTAACCTTTACGTTCTCTGAACCTTCATCGACGAGCAGCTTTCCGATGACGCCATCGTCAATCGACTCAACTTCCATCGTCGCTTTATCGGTTTCGATTTCCGCGATGACATCGCCTGAGGAAACCGTATCCCCTTCTTTCACGTTCCACTTTGCGAGCGTGCCCTCTTCCATGGTGGGAGACAGTGCAGGCATCAATATTGGGGTGGGCATATCTGTTTAAAGCCTCATTCTTAGAGCGCTTTTCCTATAGCGATAAAAGACAGCAATAAACAAGCCGCTAGGAAGGCATTACGCTACTAGGGGCGGATAACTCATTTCGCGGTCGCAAAAAG